>NZ_JBHVRX010000021.1:0-147035 GCF_042885515.1 Streptomyces sp. NPDC058052
GGTTTCGTCGGGGACCTTCAGGGTATCCTCACGCAGGTCCGGCGGTGGGGGTCGTCACGGGCGGCGCCCCCCCCCCGGCCGCTGCGGCCGGGGGCGGAGCGCGTCTCCGGGGCGGATCCGTCAGATGTGGATCTGGGCGGCCGTCCAGCCGGCGGAGCCGGTGGCGATGACGCCCTGGTCGGCCCAGCCGTTCCGGTTGAGGTACGCACGGAGGCTGCCGTTGGCGCCGACGATCACGTAGTCGGCGCGGCCGTCGGCGTCGAGGTCGGTCATCCGGACCTGCGGGCCCGTCCAGGAGGACGAACCGGTGGCGACGGTGCCCTGGTCGGACCAGCCGCCGTGGCCGTCGCCGCCCTTGTTCAGCAGCACCCGGGCGCTGCCGTTGTCGCCGATCACCAGGTAGTCGGCCCTGCGGTCCCCGTCGTAGTCGGAGAAGCGGACCTGGGAGTCGGTCCAGCCCGCCGAGCCCGCGGCGATGAAGCCGAGGTCCTCCCACTTCACGGTCGTTCCGGTGCCCGCGTTGCGGTAGGCGTGGACGCTGCCGTTGGCACCGACCACGAGGTAGTCGCCGCGGCCGTCCCCGTCGATGTCGGCGAAGCGCACCTGACCGCCGGTCCAGGCGGCCGAACCGGTGGCGATGGAGCCGATGTTGGACCAGGAGATCGAGCCGTTCGCGCCCGCGCGGTTCAGCAGCGCCTGGGTGCTGCCGTTGGCGCCGACGACGAGGTAGTCGCTGCGGCCGTCCCCGTCCATGTCGGCGAAGCGGACCTGGTTGCCGGTCCACGAGGACGAGCCGGTCGCGACGGACCCGAGGTCGGTCCAGGCGATCGCCCCGTTCGCGCCCGCCTTGTTGAGGAAGGCGCGGGTGCTGCCGTTGGGACCGACGACCAGGTAGTCGGCGCGGCCGTCCCCGTCGAGGTCGACGTCGGAGTCGGCGACGGTGGTCGCCTCGGGCAGGGCGGGCTTGACGACGACGTTCTCGACGATCCAGCCCTTGCCCGCGGCCCGGGCGACGGCGTCGTGGAACGCCGTCGCGATCTTGGCGTAGCCGGCGTTGTTCGGGTGCAGGCCGTCGCTCAGGTCGGCCGTGGTCACGGCCGAGGTGTCGGCCAGCTCGACGTGCGCGCCCTGGGCCTGGTAGTCCGACACCAGGGCGCGGACGGCGTTGTTGTAGGTGACGACCCGGGCCTGCGCGGCGCCGTCGGCGTTCGGGACGATGGTGGCGACGACCACGGTGATCCCCGGGGCCGAGGCGCGGATCCGGTCGACGAGGGCCTTCAGCCGGGCCGGCGCGTTCGCCACGTCGACGTTCTTGTTGATGTCGTTGGTGCCGATCTTCAGCGTCACCACGTTGGGCCGGGCCCGGTACAGCCATGACCCGACGTTGTCGTGGATCCCGCCGATGAACCAGCCGGAGTGGCCCTCGTGGTCGGTGTCCGGCAGGGTGCCGCCGCTCAGCGAGCCCACGAAGTCGACGGTGTTCCCGTGGCCCTGGAGCTTGTTCCACAGGTCCGGCCGGTAGCCGTCCCGGGTGCTGCTCCCGACGCCCAGGGTGATCGAGTCGCCCAGCGGCATGACGGCCAGCCGCGGGACCTTCCACTGCGGGTCGCCCGGCACCGGGGTCGGCAGCGGGGTCGGGCCGGGCGGCGGCGCGGGGGCCGGGCCGGAGACGGGCTCGCCGCGGTAGGTGTAGCCGTTGAGGGCGGTGACGGCCGCCATGGGGTTTCCGTCGCGGTACTGGTCGACGGCGAGGAAGTTGGGCTTCTTGCGGGCGGCCGGCATGCAGAACCGCTCCGCCCGGTTCTGCAGCTTCTCGTTGTCGTTCTTGTACGTCGGGTCCATCGCCACGTCACGGAAGTGGTTCATGACGAACAGGGGCCGGAACCTCGTCGGCTCCCCGGTGACCCCGGTGGCGTACCCCTGGGTGCTCAGCGGGACGTTGTCCCAGCGGGTCCGGCAGGTCCAGTCGGAGGAGCCGAGGCCGGGGCCCATGGACCAGTAGTTCTCGACCGTCCACTCGTCGTCGTTCATGATGCCCAGCGACTCCTTGTCGCCTCCCTGGCTGAACATCACCAGCCGGTTGTTGCGGGCGATCATGTCCTGGACCCTGGGCCAGCCGTTCTCCTTCACCTTCCACTCGCGCGGGTCGAAGACCAGGTCCGAGAGGGTTCCGGCGGTGGTGACGGCGCCCTCGGCGTTCCGCACGCCGAGCAGGCCGCCGAGCGCCGCGCGCAGCTGGTCCCCGGAGACGTGGTCCTCCATGAAGATCGTCACGATCTCGCCGGGACGGCTCCGCAGGAACGACCCGATCTCGCCCATCGGGACCGTCATGGCCTGCCGGGTCGCGGTCGAGCAGTCGGGCTTGTGGCAGAGGACGATCCGGCCCTCCTGGTCGTAGACGTCGACCATCAGGCCCCGGACGCCGTCGTTCAGCTGGGTCTGGATGCTGTGCGGCTGGTTGGGCGCGATGATGTGCCCGGCGTCCTGCTCGGTGTTGCTCATGGAGTTGTGCGTGGTCAGGTACGTCATCTGGTCGAAGGTCCGCTCCGAGGCCGCCGGCATCGGGCTCCGTACCGGATCGGCCGGGGTGAGGTACCAGACGGTGTCGGTGGTGGCGCTGCCCGTGATCGTGACGTCCTGGTGGATGTTGCCGGGGTTCACCGTCAGGCGCCGGCCGTCCGAGGGGCGGTGGATCAGGTAGCGGTCGCCGCCGACGGGCGACAGCGACCACTCGGTGTCGGCGCCGCCGCAGCCCAGCAGCCGGACGAAGTCGCCGTCGCGGCCCGCGCAGGCCCCGCCGCCGGCGAGGGCGATCTCGTACGCGCCGTTGGCGAGCCCCCGGAACTCCCACTGCTGGTTGTCCTCGTCGCCCTTCGGGGGACGGGTGGTCAGCGGGTCGTCGAGCGGGACCTCGATGGGGTAGACCGCGGACCCGGAGAGGTTGTTGCCGTTGACGATGCTCTGCACGTAGTAGCGCACCGCCGGGGTGGGCGCGGCCGAGGCGGGTGCCGCGTCCACGACGACGATGAAGACGCTCAGCGCGCCGATGGCCAGGACGCCGGCGAGGAGCCGGGCGATCCGGTCACGGAACCCGGCCCCTCTGCTCGTTCGTCGTGCGGCGGAGGTTGTTCGCAAGGTGCATCCTTCCCGGAGGGGGACTCGTGGGGCGGAGCGGGCCGGGCCGAGGGAGGTGCGGGCCGGCGACCGGGAACCCTCCCCCGGCGGACCTGCTCCCGCCCGTGCGGAGGGCGCGCCCGCCGCACGGGCCCGGGACGCGGCTCCGCGGCCGTGGAGCACCGGCCTCGGCCGCGCTCGCCGGGCCGGGACCGCGACCTGGGCCGTCACCCTCGGCGCACCCCTCGGCCTCCCCGTCTCCCCGTCTCCCCGTCTCCCCGTCAAGCGTTCGGTCGTTGCCGAGCACAGACTCCGCGCCGGCACTGCCGTACCGCTTACGTGTCGCTAACGCCCCGGGAGCGGGCCGTCCGCGGGCCCGGAGCCTGTCACGGGCGCGGGTCCGGGCCCGGGGGGCGACCGGTTCCGCGACGGCGGACAATGGGCTGTCCAAGAGAGTCCGGCAGCCGAGGCCGGAGCGGGAGCGGGGAGCGGGGAGCGGTGCGGACGGCGGATCCGGGACGCGGATCGGGCCGTGGACCCGAGCCGTGGACCCGGGCCGGGGCCGCGGGTGGGTGGTCGGTACGACCACGGTGCCGCGGCCACCACCCGGCTCCGCCCCGTACCGCCACGTCCTGCTCGTCCCGTCCCGTCACGGGCACGATCCGCCGGACAGCACCTCAGGAGGGGAAGCGTGACCGAGACCGGCAACACCCGATCCGCCGCCAGTGAGACACACGGGGAACCACGGAGCCGGCTGCGGCGCCTGATGCGCTTCGTCCCCCTGGTCGCCCCCGTCCTCCTGTGGGCCGTGCCGTGCTGGGTGCTCCTGCACACCGGCCAGCACTGGCCGCTCCCCGTCACGCTGCTCGGCACGGCCCTGTCCGTCCTCGGCCTGGTCGGCATGCCGCTCGCGATGGCGCGGGGTCACGGCCGGCGCCAGCAGGACCGGGCGGCGATCGTCGGGGACACGCTGCTGGGCGCCGTCTGGGTCCTGTTCACCTGGTCCGTCCTGCTCGGCGTCCTGCTGCGGCCCGCCCTGTCCGTCGCCGGCGTCGGCGACGGACAGGAACGGGCGCGCATCGTCACCTGGGCCGTCCTCGGCGTCGCCGCCGTGCTGCTCGCCTGGGGGTACACCGAGGCCCGGCGCGTGCCGCGCGTGCGCCGGCTCGACGTGGAACTCCCGCGTCTGGGGGCCGGGTTGGACGGCACCCGCGTCGCCCTGATCACCGACACCCACTACGGTCCGCTCGACCGCGCCCGCTGGTCGGCCCGGGTCTGCGAGACGGTGAACACCCTGGACGCCGACCTGGTCTGCCACACCGGCGACATCGCGGACGGCACGGCCGAACGCCGCCGCGCCCAGGCCGCGCCCCTGGGCACCGTGCGGGCGACCCGCGCCCGGGTCTACGTCACCGGGAACCACGAGTACTACAGCGAGGCCCAGGGCTGGGTCGACCTGATGGACGAACTGGGCTGGGAGCCGCTGCGCAACCGCCACCTGCTGCTCGAACGCGGCGGCGACACCCTCGTGGTCGCCGGCGTCGACGACGTCACCGCCGAGTCCTCCGGGCTCGCGGGCCACCGCGCCCACCTCGACGGCGCCCTCGACGGCGCCGACCCCGGCCTGCCGGTCCTGCTCCTCGCCCATCAGCCCGCGTTCGTCGACCGCGCGGCGGCCCACGGCGTCGACCTCCAGCTCTCCGGCCACACCCACGGCGGCCAGATCTGGCCGTTCCACTACCTGGTCCGCCTCGACCAGCCGACCGTCGCCGGCCTCAGCCGCCACGGCTCGCGCACCCTCCTCTACACCAGCCGCGGCACCGGTTTCTGGGGCCCGCCCTTCCGCGTCTTCGCCCCCAGCGAGATCACCCTCCTCGTCCTCCGCTCGCCCGGCCGCACCACGTCGCCGTAGCGGCGCGCGGCGGCCGGGGGCGCCGCCGGCCCCGACGGCGGCGCCCCTCCGGCCGGGCGCGTCCGGGAACGGCGGTGCCTGAGACGGCTCCGCCACGACGCGAAGGAGGGCGGCCCGCCCCGCCCGGCCCGCCCGGCCCGCCGGCCCCGGGTTCGCCGGCCTTCGGCGGTGCCCCTGGGACGAACCGTGGTGGATTCGGCGAGACGCCGTCACCGAACCGTGAAACCCGGGCGCGAACCTGAATCCCGTCACAGCGCAGCCGGTGCGCTGTCGTCGGGGGGAGTACCGCCATGAGTGCCGTCGTCCGCAGAGCCGCCGCCGTCCTCGTCTCCGTCTCCGCGCTGGCCCTGACCGCCTGCGGTCCCTCCGAGGACGCCGCCGCGGACCGACCCGCGACGCCGACCGCGCCCCCGTCCGCCTCCGCGACCCCGGCGACACCGGTCTCGCCGACGACGCCCCCGTCACCGACCGCCCCCGCCGAGCCTCCGGTGTCCACCCCGCCGGCCGCGCCGACGAAGCCCGTCACGCCGACGGCGCCCCCCGCACCCCCCTCGCCGACGGCCGACCCGGACCACGCCGTCTTCCCGTGCGGCACCCACGACGTGACGTTCACCGCGAGCCTGGCCGAGCCCACCACCAGCAGCTACCTGCTGAAGATCACCAACAGGACCGCCAAGCCGTGCCGGGTGCTCGGCCACCCCGTCGTGACCTTCGGCGACCTGGACGGACACGCGACGGAACGCGGCACGGCCCCCGGCATCGAGGAGGCCATCCGTCTCGCCCCGGGCCGATCCGCCTACGCGGGGCTCATGGGCGGTCCCAAGGGCCCCGGGAGCCGGACGGTCTCCTCGATCGCGATGACCATGACCACCGACTCCGACCTGGAGCAGACCCCGCTCACGGCCGCCACGCCCGGCCTGAACGTGTCCCCCGGAAACTCCGTCACCCCGTGGACCGACAACCCCGAGGACGCCCTCAGCCTGTGACGATCCGCCAGGAGGCGTCGGGCGGCCGCCCCCGACGCACCCGGTGAGCGCGAGCGCACCCGCCGCCCCCGGTCACCCCAGGAAGCTGAGCCGCACCTGCCGCTCCGGGTTGTCGACGTTCGTGTCGACCAGGCAGACCGACTGCCAGGTGCCCAGGGAGAGGCGGCCCGCCACGACGGGAAGGGTCGCGTGGGGCGGGAGGAAGGCGGGGAGGACGTGGTCGCGGCCGTGGCCGGGGGTGCCGTGGCGGTGCTGCCAGCGGTCGTCGGCGGGGAGCAGGTGGTGGAGGGTGGAGAGGAGGTCGCTGTCGCTGCCGGCGCCGGTCTCCAGGACGGCGAGGCCGGCGGTGGCGTGGGGGACGAAGAGGTTGAGGAGGCCGTCACGGCCCGTGGCCGTCTCCGTCAGGAAGTCCTCGCAGACCTTGGTGAGGTCGGTGACCGTCTCGCTGGCGCCGGTGGTGAGGCCGATGACGCGGGTGGTGAAAGAGTGTGACATGGGGTCATCCTGCCGTCCGAGGCGCAGGATCGCCCGTCCACGCTCCGAGACACCGTTGACCGTGTCGGCCGCGGGTCGCTACGTTCGCGCCATGTTGCGTACAGCCCTGCTCACCACGCGCGGTCACATCGACCTGCTGCGGGTGGCCTCCGCCACCTGTTCCCGCGGCTGCTGACGCCTTCTTCCCTCTGGTCCGCCCGTCGGGCCGGGTCCCCTTCCTGACGCTCTGATCCTCTCGCCGTACGCGTGTGCCTTCCGCGTGCGGTGACGTCGACGCGTACCCCTCTTCCCCCTCCCACCGGAGTTCCGTCATGGCCGTCGGTCACGCGCCCCCACCCCCCGCATCCCTTCTGCCGGATATATCGCTTATTCCGGATGTCGAATCGCTCACCCCCACCCGCCGCCCCGGGCGCCGGACCACCGTGCCGCGCTGGCTGCGGCGGGCCGTCGGGCCCGTGCTGCTCCTGCTGCTGTGGCAGGTGTCGAGCGCCACCGGGGTGCTCGCCCCCGAGGTGCTCGCCTCGCCCGGGACGATCGCGCGGTCCGCCGCCGGCCTGGTCGCCGACGGCACCCTGCCGACCGCGATGGGGGTCTCGCTCCAGCGGGTGGCGGCCGGACTGCTGATCGGCGGGGCCGTGGGCGTCACGCTCGCCCTGCTGTCCGGACTCTCCCGGCTCGGTGAGGACCTCGTCGACGCGACGGTGCAGATGCTGCGCACCGTCCCCTGGGTGGGACTGATCCCGCTGCTGATCATCTGGCTGGGCATCGGCGAGGCGCCGAAGGTCGCCCTGATCGCGCTGGGGACCGCCTTCCACCTCTATCTGAACGTGTATGCCGGGATCCGCGGCGTCGATGCCCAACTCGTCGAGGCGGGGCAGTCGTTGGGGCTCGGGCGGTGGGGGCTCGTGCGGCACGTGGTGCTGCCCGGCGCGCTCCCGGGCGCGATGACCGGGCTGCGGTACGCGCTCGCCACCGCGTGGCTCGCCCTCGTCTTCGGCGAGTCCATCAACGCCGACGCCGGGATCGGCTTCCTGATGAACCAGGCGCGGGAGTTCTTCCGCACCGACGTGATCGTCGTCTGCCTCGTCGTCTACGCCTTCCTCGGCCTGCTCGCCGACGCCGTCGTCCGCACTCTCGAAAGGCTGCTGCTGCAATGGCGACCGACCTTCACCGGACAGTGACCGTCCGAGGGCTCACCCGTTCCTTCGACGGCCGTCCGGTCGTCGACGGGCTCGATCTCACCCTGGAACCGGGGCAGTTCACCGCGCTGCTCGGGCACAGCGGCTGCGGCAAGTCCACCCTGCTGCGGGTGCTCGCCGGGCTCGACCGGGAGATCTCCGGCACCGTGCTCGTGCCGCGCCGCCGCGCGGTCGCCTTCCAGGCCCCTCGGCTGATGCCGTGGAAGCGGGTCTGGCGCAATGTGCTCCTCGGCCTGCCCGGCCGTCCCGACCGGGCCGTGGCCGACCGCGCCCTGGAGGAGGTCGGGCTCGGCCACCGGGCGAACGTCTGGCCCAAGACCCTCTCCGGCGGTGAGGCCCAACGCGCCTCTCTGGCACGGGCGTTGGTACGCGACCCGGACCTGCTGCTGCTCGACGAGCCGTTCGGCGCGCTCGACGCGCTGACCCGGATCAAGGCCCAGCGGCTCGTCGCCGAACTCTGGCGCCGGCGCGGCTGCACCGTGCTCCTGGTCACCCACGACGTGGACGAGGCGCTGCTCCTCGCGGACCGGGCACTGGTGATGCGCGACGGCGTCATCGCGTACGACACCCCGGTCGCGCTCGACCGGCCCCGCTCCCCCGCCGACCCCGCCTTCGCCGCCCTCCGCGGCCGCCTCCTCGCCGAACTCGGCGTCGAGGAGGGCCACGACGCCGGGGACGCCGAGGACGGAAAGGGCCGGGAGGCCGGGCCGCCGGAGTCCCGCGCCCCGGCCCCCGACCCTGCCCCCGACCCGGCCGCCGTCCCCGAGTCCGCCCCCGCCTCCTCCCCCACCCGCGTTCCCGCCGCGGCCACCCACCCCTAGGAGTCCCCTGTGAAGTCCCTCCGACGCACCCTCTCCGCCGCGCTGCTCCTGCCGCTCGCGCTGCTCGCCGCGACCGCCTGCACGCCCGCCTCCGGCGCCGACGCCGGCGGGAGCACCGACGGCAAGGGCGATCTCGTCCTGAACGTCGGCGACCAGAAGGGCGGCGCCGAGGCCGTCCTGCGCGCCGCCGGGGAGCTCGACGATCTGCCGTACCGGGTGAAATGGTCCACGTTCACCTCCGGGCCACCCCTCCTCGAAGCCATCAACGCGGGCGCCGTCGACATCGGCGGCGTCGGCAACACCCCACCGGTCTTCGCCGCCGGCGCCGGCTCGAAGATCACCGTGATCGCCGCGACCCACGGCGACTCGGCGGGCGAGGCCATCCTCGTGCCGAAGGACTCGCCGCTCCGGTCGGCCCGTGACCTGAAGGGGAGGAAGGTCGCGGTGGCGCAGGGCAGTTCGGCGCACTTCCAGCTGATCGGCTCGCTGGAGAAGGCCGGGCTGACGCTGAAGGACGTCCAGGTCACCCTCTTGCAGCCGGCCGACGCGCTCGCCGCCTTCACCAGCGGCAAGGTCGACGCGTGGGCGGTCTGGGACCCGTACACCTCCCAGGTGCTGCACAGCGGTTCGGGCCGGGTCCTCACCGACGGGCGGGGCCTCGTCAACGGCCTCGGTTTCCAGGTCGCCGCGCCGGCCGCGCTCGCGGACGCCGAGAAGTCGAAGGCCGTCGGCGACTTCGTCGAGCGGCTGCGGCGCGCCCAGGGCTGGGTGTTCGCGCACCCGGAGGAGTGGGCGAAGGTCTGGGCGAAGGAGACGGGGCTGCCGTACGAGGTGGCGCTCGCCGCCGTGAAGCGCAGCAATGGCACCCGCATCCCGGTCGCCCTCGACGAGGCGGCGATCGCCTCCGAGCAGAAGATCGCCGACACGTTCGCCGGGCTCGGCCTCATCCCGAACCGGTTCCGCTTCGCCGACTTCGTGGACAACCGCTTCGACAAGGACCTGCCGCCGTCGACCACCCCGGCGCGCTCCTACGGAAAGGACGACTGACCCATGACGGTCCACCTGCACTGGTTCCTGCCGACCGGCGGCGACGGGCGCACCCTCGTCGACCGGCACGCCTACACCGACGGCGGGATCACCCGGAACCGTTCGGGCGCCGCCGCCGGGGTCCGCGCTCCCGACATCGAGTACCTGGCGCAGATCGCCAAGGCGGCCGAGCGGCTCGGCTTCGAGGCCGTGCTGACGCCGACCGGCACGTGGTGCGAGGACGCCTGGCTGACGACGGTCGCGCTGGCGCAGCACACCGAGCGGCTGAAGTTCCTGGTGGCGTTCCGGCCGGGGGTGATCTCCCCGGTGCTCGCCGCGCAGATGGCGGCGACCTACCAGCGGATCACCCGCGGCCGGCTGCTGCTGAACGTGGTGACCGGCGGGGACTCCGTCGAGCAGCGGCGGTTCGGCGACCACCTGGACCACGACCAGCGGTACGCGCGGACCTCCGAGTTCCTGTCGATCGTGCGGGGTGTGTGGAGCGGACGCCCGTACGACTTCCGGGGCGAGCACTTCCAGGTGGAGGGCGGGCTCACCGCGCTGCCGCCGGACCCGCTGCCGGAGCTCTTCTTCGGCGGCTCGTCCCCGGCGGCCGGTCCCGTCGCCGCCGAGCACGCGGACGTCTACCTCACCTGGGGCGAGCCGCCGTGGCAGGTGAAGGAGAAGATCGACTGGATCCGCCGGCTCGCCGAGGAGCGCGGCCGGACCGTGCGCTTCGGCATCCGGCTGCACACGATCTCGCGCGACACCTCCCGCGAGGCGTGGGCGACGGCCGAGCGGCTGCTGGCCGACCTGGACGCCGGGACGGTCGCGGCGGCGCAGGCGCTGCTCGGCCGCAGCGAGTCGGTGGGCCAGCAGCGGATGCTCGCCCTCCACCGGGGCGGCGCGCTGGACCGGGACCGGCTGGAGATCGCCCCGAACCTGTGGGCGGGCGTGGGGCTCGTCCGGGGCGGGGCCGGTACGGCGCTGGTCGGCAGCCACGCGGACGTGGCCGACCGTGTCGAGGAGTACCACGACCTGGGCGTGGAGCACTTCGTGCTCTCCGGCTACCCGCATCTGGAGGAGGCGTACTGGTTCGGCGAGGGCGTCACCCCGCTGCTCGCGGAGCGCGGCCTGCTGACCACGGTCCCGGCGTCGCCCCTGCTGGCCGGCGTGGCGGGGATCGGGGGCGGACGCTAGTCCCTTCCCTTCGGGCCGGGCCGGGGAGCCCTCCACGCTCCGAAGGCGACGGGCAGAACACCGCCCGGCGGACGGGGGTGGGGTCCGGGAAGATCCCGGGCCCCACCCCCGTTGGTAGAAACGTGAACGATTCTGTGGTCGAAGCAGCGGTCCGGGCGGTGGACGTCATCGTGATCGGCGCCGGGCAGGCGGGGCTCTCCGCCGCCTTCCACCTGCGACGGGTCGGTCTGGAGCCGGACCGGGACTTCGTCGTCCTCGACCACGCGCCGCGCCCCGGCGGGGCCTGGCAGTTCCGCTGGCCCTCGCTGACCTACGGCAAGGTGCACGGGATGCACTCCCTGCCGGGCATGGAGCTGACCGGGGCGGATCCCGCCCGGCCCTCCTCCGAGGTGATCGGCGGCTATTTCGACACGTACGAGCGGACCTTCGGTCTGCGCGTGCACCGGCCCGTGGACGTGGCCGCCGTCCGGGAGGGCGAGGGCGGGAGGCTGCGGGTGGAGACCTCGGAGGGGGTGTACGCGGCCCGTGCGCTGATCAACGCCACCGGCACCTGGGACCGGCCGTTCTGGCCGCGCTACCCCGGCCAGGAGACCTTCCGGGGCGTCCAGCTGCACACCACCCGCTACCCGGGGCCGGAGGCGTTCGCCGGGCGGCGGGTGATCGTGGTGGGCGGCGGCGCGTCGGCCACCCAGCACCTCCTGGAGATCGCCGGCCACGCCGCCGCGACGACCTGGGTCACCCGGCGCGAGCCGGTCTTCCGCGAGGGCCCCTTCGGCGAGGCCGAGGGCCGCGCCGCCGTCGCCCTGGTCGAGGAGCGGGTCCGGCAGGGGCTGCCGCCGCGCAGCGTGGTCTCGGTGACCGGGCTGCCGCTGAACGACGCCATCCGCGCGGGGCTCGCGAACGGCGTCCTGGACCGGCAGCCGATGTTCGAACGGATCACGCCGACCGGGGCCGTCTGGGCGGACGGCCGCACGGTCGAGGCGGACGTGATCCTGTGGGCGACCGGCTTCCGGCCGGTGATCGACCACCTGGCCCCGCTGCGCCTGCGGGGGCCGGGCGGGGGCATCCAGCTGGAGGGGACCCGTGCCGTCCTGGACGAGCGCGTCCACCTGGTGGGTTACGGCCCGTCGGCCTCGACGATCGGTGCCAACCGGGCCGGTCGGGCGGCGGTGAGCGACATCCGCCGTCTCCTCGCCCGCGAGGAGGCGCGGGCAGGCGCGCCGGTCACGGTCTGAGCGAGCCGTCACGCGGCCGCCCCTGCCCGTCCGGGGACCGCAGCCCGGCCCCGGGCCCGTACCGGGACCCCCCGTCCGGTGCGTAGCGGGGCCGGGACCCCTCGTGCGGCGCGTACCGCGTCCCGGCCTCGGGTACGTACCGCGTCCCGCCGTCCGGCGCGCACCTCAGCGCCTCCTCCGGGCAGACGGCGCCGCGGGTGAGGAGGACCTGGGTGAGCACGTCGTGGGCGAGGGCGAAATGCCGCTCGTCCGGATGGGTGGTCAGCCTGATCTCGACCCAGGCGTCGTCGAAGGCCACTCCGGCCACCCGGGCCAGTCGCCTGGCCTGCCAGGAGGTGATGGGGGACCAGATCCAGCGACGCCGTCTGAGCTGCTTCATGCGCTGCCCAACGAGCCGGACGTCGTCGCGATACCGAGCAAATCGGTCGATATCCCGACACCCCACTTCCCGCTCGCCCATCCCTCGCGCGCCTGCCTCCGCCGCTCGTCGAATGCGGCCACGTTCGCCCGGCGGTCCGCGCGGTCGGCGGTGAAGCGGGTGCCCCCGGGGCCACGGCGACGAAGTGAGCCAGGGCGCAGTCGAGCGAGCCCGCACACACGGCGGCGCCGCCGGTTCCCTGGGACGGGGAACCGGCGGCGCCGTGAACTGCGAGCGTCAGACGAGCCAGCCCAGGAAGTGGAGGACGCCGGCGAGCAGATCGGTGATGACGTTCATGGTGGTGCTTCTCCTCGTACAGGTGTTTCGTGGGACAGCGCAGTCGCGGTCTGCAGCCCGTCGCTTGCGCACCGTAATCATCCGACGCCGTACGGGAGTTGGGCAACGAATCCGGAGACGATCACACGTTCGTGGGAACAACCGCTCCCACGTTCGCCTGTTCGTCACGGCGGACCAGGGTGGCGTACGTGCCGTCCACGGCCATCAGTTCCTCGTGCGTGCCGCTCTCGGCGATCCGGCCCGCTTCCAGGACCACGATCCGGTCGGCGTCACGGACGGTGGAGAGGCGGTGGGCGATGGTGATCGTGGTGCGGCCGGCGGAGAGGGCGTCGATGGCCTGCTGGACCGCGCGCTCGGTGCGGGTGTCGAGGGCGCTGGTCGCCTCGTCGAGGATGAGCACCGGCGGGTCGCGCAGGATCGTGCGGGCGATGGCCAGGCGCTGCTTCTCGCCGCCGGAGAAGCGGTAGCCGCGCTCGCCGACCAGGGTGTCGTACCCGTCCGGCAGCGAGGCGATGTGGTCGTGGATCTGGGCGGCCCTGGCGGCGGCCTCGATCTCCTCGCCGGTGGCGTCCGGCTTGGCGAAGCGCAGGTTGTCGGCGACGGAGGCGTGGAAGAGGTACGTCTCCTGGGAGACGACGCCGATCGCGTCCGCGAGGGTGTCGAAGCCGAGGTCGCGGACGTCGACGCCGTCCAGGGTGACGCGCCCCTCGGTCACGTCGTACAGCCGGGGCACGAGGTAGCTGAGCGTCGACTTGCCGGAGCCGGTGGGGCCGACGACGGCGAGGCTTCCGCCGGCGGGCACCGTCAGGTCGATGGAGTCGAGGGTGGGCCGGCCGGCGCGCTCGGGGTCGTAGTGGAAGCGGACCTTCTCGAAGCCGATCTCGCCGCGGACGGCGCCGATGCGGACGGGCTCCTCGGGCTCGGTGATGTCCACCGGGAGGTCGAGGTACTCGAAGATGCGCTGGAAGAGCGCGAGCGAGGTCTGCATCTGGACGCCGGTGGAGAGCAGGCTCACGGTGGGCCGGAAGAGGCCCTGCTGGAGCGAGACGAAGGCGACCAGGGTGCCGAGGGAGATCGCGGCGCCGCCGGCCTGCATGGCGAAGCCGGCCGCCCAGTAGAGCAGGGCGGGCATGGCGGCCATGACGATGCCGATGACGGACATCCGCCAGCGTCCGGCCATGGAGGAGCGCACTTCGAGGTCGACGAGGCGCTCGGACTCCCGCGCGAAGGACTCGGTGAGCGAGTCGGCGCGGCCCATGGTGCGGCCGAGCAGGATGCCGCTGACGGAGAGCGATTCGGTGACGGTCGCCGCCATGGCGGCCATCTGCTTCTGGCGCTGGGTGGTGATCCGCTTCCGCTCGCCGCCGACCCGCCGGCTGATCCAGACGAAGACGGGGAGCAGGAGGAGCGAGAAGAGGGTGAGCCGCCAGTCGAGGGCGAGCATCGCGACCACGGTCGCGACGACCGCGGTGAGGTTGGAGACCAGGGAGGTCGCCGTCGAGGTGACGGTGGCCTGCATGCCGCCGATGTCGTTGGCGATCCGGGACTGGACCTCGCCGGTCCGGGTCCGGGTGAAGAAGGCCAGCGGCATCCGCTGGAGCCGGCCGTAGACGGCGGTGCGCAGGTCGTGCATGACGCGCTGGCCGACCGTGGTCGAGATCAGGGTCTGGAGCACGCCGAAGACGCTGGTCAGCACGGCGGTGGCGATCATGCCCAGGGCGAGCAGGCTGAGCAGCCCGGTGCGCCCCTCGGGGATCGCGGTGTCGAGGATCTCCTTGAGGAGGAACGGGGTGGCGACCGAGACCAGCGAGGCGGCGCCGACCAGGAGGCCGACGAGCGCGAGGCGGGCGCGGTAGGGGCGGAAGAGGCCGAGGATGCGCCGCAGCTGGGCGGGCTCCTTCGGCTGCGCGGGATCGCGCGGCGGTGGCGTCCAGGTGGACTCGTCGTGGGGGCGCATGGGCTCCTTCGAGGGGATGCGACGTCAGGGTGCGCACACGTGGGGCGCACATCGGACTGTAGCTCACTCTTACCTATGTTCACAATGAACAAGGTCCTGATAATGTTCCCCCATGAACACCCCCGCCGTGAGCGCCCCCGACCCCGACGGGCTCCTCGCCGAGCAGCTGCTCCGGCTCACCCGCCGGCTCCACCGCATCCAGAAGCGCCACCTGGAGCCGGTCGGCATCACCCCGGCCCAGTCCCGGCTGCTGCGCCTGGTCGCCCACTTCGGCGACGCCCCGCCCCGGATGGCCGACCTCGCCGCCCGCCTGGAGGTCGTCCCCCGCGCCGTGACCAGCCTCGTCGACGGCCTGGAGGCGGCCGGACGGGTGCGTCGGGTGCCCGATCCGGCCAACCGGCGGGTGATCCGGATCGAGCTCACCGACGAGGGGCGCGCCACGCTGCGGGAGCTGCGAAGCGCGCGCCGGGCCGCCGCAGAGGACATCCTGGCTCCATTGACCGTCGAACAGCGCGAGGTGCTCGGAGGTCTGCTGACCGCCCTGGCCGGGCCCGTCCCGGAGAGCGGCTGCTGACGCCGCCGGCGCCCGCGCCGAGGGGAGCCGTGCCATGCCGCTGCTGGAACCGAACCCGCAGGCCCTCAGCCCGGGCCGGAAGCGGACCCCGGCTCCCGACCGGGTCGCGGACCTCCAGGCGCGGGGCACCCCGCGGCGGCTGCGCGAGGATCTGGCGGCCCTGCTCGGGCCGGAGAAGGTCCTCTCGGGCGTCTCCGACCTGGTGCGGTACGCCTCCGACGCCAGCCCCTACCGGTTCCTGCCGCAGGTGGTCGTCGTCGCGGAGGACGTCGACGACATCTCGGCCGTGCTGTCGTACGCGCACGGAAAGGGCCGCGAGGTGGTCTTCCGGGCCGCCGGGACCAGCCTCAACGGCCAGGCGCAGGGCGAGGACATCCTCGTCGACGTCCGCCGCCACTGGGTGGGCGTGGAGGTCCTGGACGGCGGCGCCCGGGCCCGGATCCGCCCCGGCACCACCGTCGTCCGGGCCAACGCGGCGCTCGCCCCCCACGGCCGGGTCCTCGGCCCCGACCCGGCCAGCGCGGTCGCCTGCACCATCGGCGGGGTCGTCGCCAACAACGCCTCGGGCATGACCGCCGGCACCACCCGGAACTCGTACCGGACGGTCTCCTCGCTCACCTTCGTCCTCCCGAGCGGCACGGTCGTCGACACCGCCGACCCGGCCGCCGACGAGGAGCTGGCCCGCGCCGAGCCCCGCCTCTGCGCGGGACTGCTCGCGATCAAGGCCGAGATCGAGGCCGACACGGAGCTCACGGCCCGGATCCGGGCCAAGTACGAGATCAAGAACACCAACGGCTACCGGCTCGACGCCTTCCTCGACGGCGCCACCCCGGTGCAGATCCTGCGCGGTCTCATGGTCGGCTCCGAGGGCACCCTCGGCTTCCTCTCCGAGGTCGTCTTCGACACCCTCCCGCTCGACCGGCTGGTCTCCACCGCCCTGCTCTTCTTCCCCACCCTGCCCGCCGCCGCGGCGGCCGTGCCCCGATTCAACGAGGCCGGGGCGCTCGCCGTCGAGCTGATGGACGGCAACACCCTGCGGGCCTCGGTGCGCGTGCCCGGCGTCCCGGCCGACTGGGCGGAGCTGCCCAGGGACACCACGGCGCTGCTCGTCGAGTTCCGGGCACCGGACGAGCCGGCCCTGGCCGCGTACGAGCGGGCCGCGGGAGAGGTGCTCGCCGGACTCGACCTGGTCGCCCCGGTGCCCTCCGCCGTCAACGCCTTCACCCGCGACCCGGCCGTCATCGGCGGCTACTGGAGGGCCCGCAAGGCGTTCGTGACGGCCGTCGGCGGCTCCCGCCCCTCCGGCACGACCCTGATCACCGAGGACTTCGCGGTGCCCCCGTCCCGGCTCGCCGAGGCGTGCGCGGAACTCCTCGACCTCCAGGGCCGGCACGGCTTCGACGCGGCCGTCGCCGGCCACGCCGCCCACGGCAACCTGCACTTCCTCCTCGCCTTCGACGCCGCGGACCCCGCCGACGTCGAGCGGTACGCCTCCTTCATGGACGACTTCTGCAAGCTCACCGTCGAACGCTTCGACGGCTCCCTGAAGGCCGAGCACGCCACCGGCCGCAACATCGCCCCCTTCCTGGAACTGGAATGGGGCCCCCGGGCGACCGCGCTCATGTGGCGGACCAAGGAACTCGTCGACCCGGACGGGGTCCTGGCCCCCCGCGTCGTCCTCGACCGGGACCCCCAGGCCCATCTGCGCGGCCTGAAGACCATCCCGTCCGTGGAACGGATCGCCGACCCCTGCATCGAGTGCGGCTTCTGCGAACCGACCTGCCCCAGCCACGACCTGACGACCACCCCCCGCCAGCGGATCGTGCTGCGCCGGGAGATGCTCCGGCAGGCCGACGGCTCCCCCGTCGAGCAGCGGCTCCTGGAGGCGTACGGCTACGACGCCGTCGACACCTGCGCCGGCGACTCCACCTGCAAGCTGGCCTGCCCCGTCGGCATCGACACCGGCGCGCTGATGAAGGAGTTCCGGCACGAGCGGCACTCCCCGCGCGAGGAGCGGATCGCCGCCCTGGCAGCCCGGCACTTCCGTGCCGTGGAGGTGTCCGCCCGGCTCGCCGTGGGCGCCGCCGGACGGATGGGCGACGGCTTCCTGGAGCGGGTGACCGGCCTCGCCCGCAAGGCCGTCCGGCCCGACCTCGTCCCGGAGTGGCTGCCCGAGATCCCCGGCGCCGCCCGGCACCGGCTGCCCCGCACCCACCGCCCGGCGGCCACCGCCGTCTACTACCCGGCCTGCGTCAACCGCATCTTCGGCAACGCCGAAGGAACTCCGGGTCCCTCCCTGCCCGAGGCCGTCGTCGCCGTCTCCGCCCGGGCCGGCCGGCCCGTGTGGATCCCCGACGACGTGGCCGGCACGTGCTGCGCCACCATCTGGCACTCCAAGGGGTACGCGGCGGGCAACGAGGTGATGGCCAACCGGATCGTCGAGGCCGCCTGGGGCTGGACCGCCGGCGGCCGCCTCCCGCTCGTCGTGGACGCCTCCTCGTGCACCCTCGGCATCGCCCACGAGGTCGTGGAGTACCTCACCGACGACAACCGCGCGCTGCACGCCGAACTCACCGTGGTGGACTCCCTGGTGTGGGCCGCCGACGAACTCCTCCCCCGGCTGGAGGCCCGCCGACGGCTGGAGTCGGCGGTGGTGCACCCCACCTGCTCGATGCGGCACCTCGGGGACGCGGAGAAGCTCACCGAGGTCGCGGAGTTCTGCGCCGACGAGGTCGTCGTACCGGTCGACGCCGGCTGCTGCGCCTTCGCGGGCGACCGGGGCATGCTCCACCCCGAACTGACGGCCTCGGCCACCGCCCGCGAGGCCGCCGAGGTCACCGCCCGTCCCTTCGACGCGTACCTCTCCGCCAACCGGATGTGCGAGATCGGCATGGACCGCGCCACCGGCCGCCGCTACGCCTCCGCCCTCCTCGCTCTGGAGCGTGCCACCCGCCCATGAGCCCGGAGCCTGTCCGGAAACGGCTCCCCCCGGCGGGTGAACCACCCGCCGGGGGGTGCGCCGCGGACGAAACCGGGTAACTCCTCCCCTTCCGTGTCGTCACCCGGACGGGGGAACCACCACCGTGACCGCAGAGCAGACCGCAGCAACCCCGGCGCCGGACCCGGACCCGCAGGGGGATCCGGCCCCGGACCGGCACCGGAATCCGGACCCAAGCGCCCCGGAGGACCGGAACCGGGAACGGCCCGCCGAGGAGTACCGCTTCCAGCCCGGCAAGCTCACCGCCCTGGAGGGCAGACCCACCTCGCCGTGGGTGATGGCCCGCCGGCTGCCGCAGCTCGTCCGCAGAGGGCTCGCGCTCGGCTGGCGGGTGGACCGCAGGGCCGTCACCGTGCTCCTCTCCTGCCAGGCCGTCTCCGCCGCCCTGGAGGCCACCGGCCTCGTCGCCACCGGCGCCACCCTCACCTCGCTCGTCGCCCCCGGCGACATCCGGGACCGGCTCGTCGAGGCGCTGCCGTCGATCGCGCTGATCGCCGCCGCCGTGGGCCTCAGGGCCGTCCTCGGCATCGTGATCTCCGACGTCTCCTCGCGCCTCTCGCCGCGGATCTCCCGCGAGGCCGAGCTGGAGATGCTGCACGCGGCGGCGAACGCCGAGCTCACCGCGTACGACCACCCCGGCTTCAACGACAAGTGGGACCACGCCGACCGGGGCGCCGACGTCGCCAAGGACCTCATCACCGAGTCGCAGATGCTGATGTCCTGCCTCGCCTCGATCGTCGCCGCCGCCGGCGTCGTCGCCGTCCTCCACCCCGTGCTGCTGCCGCTGCTCGTGCTCGCCGTGCTCCCCCAGGCGCTGGCCCGGATGAAGGGCGCGCACCTCCAGTGGGAGAGCAGCCGGGCCGTCTCCGCCGAGCGGCGCACCCTCGGCCATCTGCGCTGGTACATCGCCGACCGGCAGATCGCCGACCAGCTCCGCTCCGGTACCATGTTCGGCTTCCTCCTCGGCCGCTACCGCGAGATCGGCGCCCGCGTGGACGCCGTCACCGACCGGTCCATCCACCGCGGCTCGCGCTGGGCGATGGCCGGCTCGGTCGCCGGCGGCGCCGCCTCGGCCGTGATGTGGGGCGCGCTGGTGCTGCTGCTCGCCTCCGGGCGGATGACGCTCGCGTCGGCCGGCACCGCGGTCTTCGCGCTCCAGACGGTCGGCAACAACCTGTACGGGATCGTCGGCTACGGCACCCGGATCTTCCGCACCGGGCTGTACGTGGACGACTGGGCCGACTTCATCGCGGAGGCGGGCGGCCACCGCCTGGACCGGGGCACGATCGTCCCCGGCCCGCCGAAGAGCGTCCGCGCCGAACGGCTCTGCTACACGTACCCGGACGCCGACCGGGCCGCGCTCACCGACGTCACGCTGGAGGTGCGGGCCGGCGAGATCGTCGCCCTGGTCGGCGAGAACGGCTCCGGCAAGACGACCCTCTCCCGGCTGCTCACCGGCCTGTACCTGCCGAGCGAGGGCACCGTGACCTGGGACGCGCGGGACGTCCGGGAGCTCGACGCGTACGCGATGTGGCGGCACACGGCGGTCGTCCCGCAGGTCTTCGCGCACTGGCCGCTCTCCGCCGAGGAGAACGTGACGCTGGGCCAGCCGCGCGGCGGGAGCGGGGCGCTGCTGCGGGCCGCCGAGCGGTCCGGCGCGGGCGAGGTCGTGGACGGGCTGCGCAGCGGCTGGGGGACGCTGCTGGCACGGGAGTGGTTCGGCGGGGTCGAGCTGTCCGGCGGCCAGTGGCAGCGGATCGCGATCGCGCGGGCGTTCTACCGGCCCGGGGTGCTCGTCCTCGACGAGCCGACGAGCGCCCTCGACGCCCGGGCCGAGCACCGCATCTTCGCCGGACTGCGGGAGGTCGCCGAGGGGCGGCCCGTCGTGCTCGTCACGCACCGGCTGGCCAACGTGGCGGTCGCCGACCGGATCGTCGTCCTCGGGCACGGGCGGATCGTGCAGGAGGGCACCTACGCCGAACTCTCGGGCGCGCCGGGACTCTTCCGGGAGCTCCTGGAGCTCCAGAACGACCGGGGCGTCCCCGGACCGCGGCAGCCGGAGGAGTCCGCGGGGCAGGGGTGACGGGCGGGTCCCACGGGGGCCCGGACGGCCGGATCCGTACCGTCCGCGCCGGAAAATCCGTTGCCGAGGGCCCGCGCGGAGGGCGAACCTGGCACAGATCCCGCACCCCGGGATCCGCACCCACGGGGTCCTTCGAAGGGCCCCGGCCGACGCACGCCCGCGTGCGCCCGGCCCACCTCCCCGTCCGCCCCCGAGCACCCCTGGGGACGTCATGCAGATCCATCAACTCCCTTACGCCGACCCGGGGGTGCCCGACGTCCGGTCGGGGACCCGGTTCCTGATCTGGCTCGGACGCATGCAGCTCGGCGGGCAGGTGCGGTCGCTGCTGTGGGGGCTGCTGCTCCAGCTGTCCATCGCCGGTCTGCCGATCGGCGTCGGCCTCGCCGTGCAGGCCGTCGTCGACCGTGACGGCGGCGGGCTCGCGCTCGGCTGCGGGGTGGTCGTGGCGCTCGGCGCCGGCATCGCCGTCGGCGACACGATGCTGCACCGCACGGCCGTCACCAACTGGATCACCGCCGCCGCGCGGGTCCAGCAGCTGCTCGCCCGCAGGACCGCCGAGCTCGGCTCGCTGCTGACGCGGCGGGTCGCGGCGGGCGAGGTGGTCGCCGTGTCCACGGGCGACGTCGAGAAGATCGGCTGGTTCGTGGAGGCGTTCTCCCGCTTCGCCGCCGCCGTCCTCACCCTGCTGGCCGTCTGCGTCGGGCTCGTCGTCTACGAACCGGCGCTCGGCGCCGTCGTCGCGATCGGCGTCCCGGCGCTCGCCCTGGCCGCGCTGCCGCTGCTGCCCCGCGCGACCCGCCGGGCGGACGAGCAGCGCGAGAAGGCCGGCAAGGCCACCGAACTCGCCTCCGACACGGTCGCCGGGCTGCGCGTGCTGCGCGGCATCGGCGGCGAGGAGCTGTTCCTCGGCCGGTACCGGGCCGCCTCCCAGGAGGTCCGCCGGGCGGCCGTGCGCAGCGCCCGCATGTGGGCGCTGATCGCCGCCGTGCAGGTGCTGCTGCCGGGCCTGCTGCTCATCGCCGTGGTGGTGTACGGGGCGGGCCTGGCGCTCGATGGCCGGATCACGGTCGGCGCGCTGGTCACGGTCTACGGCGCGGTGGCGCTCACCCACCATCCGCTGCGGAACGTGGAGGAGATCGCCATGGCGTACGCCTTCTCCCGGCCCTCGGCGAAGCGCGCGGCGCGGGTCCTGGCCCTCCGCCGGGTCACCGAGCCCGCCGGCCACGGGCCGGACGGCCGGGAGCGGAAGGCGTCGGGCGACCTGTACGACCCGGTGACCGGGCTCATCGCCCCCGCCGGGATCCTCACCGCCGTGGTGTGCGGGGACCCGGACGCGGCCGGGCGGCTCGCCGACCGGCTCGGCGGGCACCCGGCCGAGCCGGGCGACGACCACGTCTCCGTCCGGCTGGGCGGGGTCCCGCTCGACGAGCTGCCGCTGGACGCCGCCCGGACGGCCGTCCTCGTCCAGGACAAGGAGCCGGTGCTGCTGTCGGGCACCCTCCACGACCTGCTCGACGTGCCCTCCTCCGGCTCCGTCCGGCCGGAGGACGCCCTCGCCGCCGCCCAGTGCGACGACGTGCTGGACGCGCTCGCGCAGGCGTCGGTGGACACCGACGGCGATCCGATGCGGACCCGGATCACCGAGCGGGGCCGCTCGCTCTCCGGCGGGCAGCGCCAGCGCCTCGCGCTCGCCCGCTCGCTGGTGACCGGCCCCGAGGTGCTCGTCCTCGACGAGCCGACCTCGGCGGTCGACTCGCACACCGAGGCCCGGGTCGCGGCCGGCGTCCGCAAGCTGCGCTCCGGCGCGACCACCGTGGTGCTGGCCTCGTCGCCGCTGCTCCTGGACCTGGCGGACCGGGTGGTCCTGGTCCACGAGGGCAGGGCCGTCGCGCACGGCACCCACCGCTCGCTCCTCGCGGACGAGCCGCTCTACCGGGCGGTCGTCACCCGGGAGACGGACGACGAACACGCCGCGGCGCCGGCCGGACCCCCCGAGGGTCCCCGGGCGGCCCGCCGGCTCGAAGCACTGGAAGGGGAAACCGCATGATCGGCCTGGCGCCGCCCGCGTACGACCCGGCGGCCCCCACGACCGCCACCACCCTGCCGGTCGCCGCCGGCACGACCGTCCGGGCCTACACCGGCGGCCTGCTGCGCCGGCACCGCAGGGCGTTCGCCCTGCTCATCGGCGTGAACGCGGTCGCCGTGACCGCGTCCATGGCGGGGCCGTACGTCCTCGGCCAGGTGGTGGACCGGCTCGCCGAGGGCGCCCGGGATCTCCCTCTGGGAAACGCGGTCGCGGTCTTCGCCGTCGCGCTGGTGGTGCAGACGGTCTTCGTGCGGCTGGTCCGGCTGCGCGGCGCGATGCTCGGCGAGGAGATGCTCGCCGACCTGCGCGAGGACTTCCTGGTCCGCGCGGTCGGCCTCCCGCCGGGCGTGCTGGAGCGGGCGGGCACCGGTGACCTGCTCTCCCGCATCACCACCGACGTGGACCGGCTGGCCAACGCGATGCGGGAGGCCGTGCCGCAGCTGGTCATCGGCGTGGTGTGGGCGGGGCTGCTGATCGGCGGGCTCGCCCTCACGGCGCCGCCGCTCGCCCTGGCGGTGGTGGTCGCCGCGCCGCTGCTGATCGCCGGCTGCCGCTGGTACTTCCGGCGGGCGCCCTCGGCCTACCGCTCGGAGGCGGCGGGGTACGCGGCGGTCGCCGCCGCGCTCGCCGAGACCGTCGACGCGGGCCGCACCGTCGAGGCCCACCGCCTCGGCGCGCGCCGGGTCGCGCTCTCGGACCGGCGGATCCAGGAGTGGACGCGATGGGAGCGGTACACCCTCTTCCTGCGGTCGGTGCTCTTCCCGGTGGTCAACCTGACGCACATCACGGTGCTGTGCGGCGTCCTCGCCATCGGCGGGTTCTGCGTCTTCCGGGGCTGGATGGACGTCGGGCAGCTGACGACCGGCGCGCTGCTCGCGCAGATGCTGGTGGACCCGATCGGGATCGTGCTGCGCTGGTACGACGAGCTCCAGGTGGCGCAGGTGTCGCTGGCCCGGCTGGTGGGCGTGCGGGACATCGAGCCGGAGCCCGGCGACGGGTCGGTGCGGCCCGACGGGCGCGCGGTCGAGGCGGCCGGGGTGCGCTTCGGGTACCGGGAGGGCGTGGACGTGCTGCACGGCGTGTCCCTCGCGGTGGCCCCGGGCACGCGGCTCGCGCTCGTCGGCCCTTCCGGCGCGGGCAAGTCGACGCTGGGCCGGCTCCTCGCGGGCATCTACGGGCCGCGCGCCGGTGCGGTCACGCTCGGCGGCGCCGAGCTGGCGCGGATGCCGGCCGAGCGGGTCCGCGAGCACGTGGCGCTGGTCAACCAGGAGCATCACGTCTTCGTCGGCACGCTCCGCGACAACCTGCTGCTCGCCCGCCCGGAGGCCGGTGACCCGGAGCTGTGGACGGCGCTGGCGGCGGTGGACGCGGAGGACTGGGCGCGGGGGCTCGACGCGGGCCTGGACACGGAGGTCGGTTCGGGCGGCCGGGCGCTGACCCCGGCGCAGGCGCAGCAGATCGCGCTGGCCCGGCTGGTGCTGGCCGACCCGCACACGCTGGTCCTGGACGAGGCGACCTCGCTGCTCGACCCGCGCGCCGCCCGGCATCTGGAGCGCTCGCTCGGGCGGGTGCTGGACGGGCGGACGGTCGTGGCGATCGCGCACCGGCTGCACACGGCCCACGACGCCGATCTGATCGCGGTGGTGGAGAACGGCCGGATCAGCGAGCTGGGCAGCCACCACGACCTGGTCGCGGCGGACGGCGCGTACGCGGCGTTGTGGCGCTCCTGGCACGGCTGAGCCCGGCCCCCCGGCCCGGGGGCGACGACCGTGACCCGCGCCCGGGCAGGGCGCGGGTCACGGTCGCGGGGCGGCGGGTCAGACGCCCGCGACCGACTGGATCCAGGAACGGTAGGCCGTCACGTTGGTGTACGCGGTGGTCGTCTGGCGGTCGCTGGTGGAGGCGACCCCGACCTGGACGCCGTTCGCCATCATCGGGCCGCCGGAGTCGCCGCCGGCGGTGATGCCGTCGCCGCGCCGGGCGCAGATCGCCGAGCCGTTGTACGCGTCGCGGCAGCCCCCGGTCACCGTCACGTTGGCGACCTTCAGGTAGCGGGACTGACAGGTGGCCTCGGAGCCGCACTGGGAGGTGGCGCCCCAGCCGTAGACCTGGACGTTCTGTCCGACGCTCACGGAACCGGGCTGGCCGAGCCGGGCGTAGGTCGCCGTCACGGAGCGGTCCAGGCGGACCAGCGCGAGGTCCGAGCTGTGGGTGTAGGTCTGGACGCCGTTGGCGACGGTCCCGCCGCTGTGCTGGTCCAGGCTGCCGATCCGGAAGGACAGTCCGCCCCCGGTGACGCAGTGCTTGGCCGTCAGGATCCAGGTGGGGGCGATGATCGTCGCGGAGCAGGTCTCCCTGCCGTTGGAGAGGAGCCGGGCCGCCCAGGGGCCGCTCTGGGCGTAGCCGCCGCCGATGATCGGCTGGACGGCCGCGGCGTCGGCGCGGGCGGGCGGCTCCGCCGCCGCGGCGGCGGGCGCGAAGAGGGCGAGCACGGAGAGCGCGGCGGCGGCCGACGCCCATATGCGGTGCGTACGCAAGGTTCCTCGTCTCCGACGGCACACGGAGGCGCCGCCTGTGGGGGGAGTGGGTGGAACCAGGGTCGTCACGCGCCGGACCTCCGGGTAATCCCGTTCGTCCATAACACCGCGTTATCCCCGGGGACCGGGGTCGCGGAGGGGAGCGCGGGACGCCCCGCCGCCGGGCCGGCGCCCAGGTCGCGGCGCGGGGCGCGGCGCGGCGCGGGGCGCGGCGCTAGAAGAAGCCGAGGGCCGAGGCTCCGCCGACTCCGCCGAGGACCATGAAGGCCGGCATGAGGACCTTCAGCTCGACCCAGCTGCCGGCCCGGAAGCGCATGCCCTTGGGCGGGCCGATCGGGTACCAGCGCTTGCGGCCGACGGGGATCGGCCAGAGGATCGGGCAGCCGGAGACGGTGAGGGCGTCGCCGATGTCGTGGACGAGGGCGCCGAGGACGATCGGCAGGCCCAGCCACAGGTACTCCTGGCCGGGGCCGGTGAAGAGCCAGTCCGAGCCGTTGCCCGGCTGGTCGAGGACGCCGGCGAGGATCCAGGCGCTGGTCGCGCCGAGCAGCCAGACCAGGACGTCGCTGGACATCCGGGCGGCCCGCCACAGCAGGCCCTCGACGGCGAGGACGAGGTGGACGAAGAGGATCGCGAGGACCGCCCAGCGGCCGCCGGTGACGGCCGCGACCGAGCAGCCGCCGCCGATGAGGACGGCCCACAGCCAGGTGTGGGTCAGGGTGCGGTGGCCACCGGAGCGGCGCGGGTCCTGGGGGCTGCGGGTCGCCTTGTAGACGGCGTACGACAGCTTGTCGACGATCTCGCAGAGGCCCCGGGAGACGGGGCCGAAGGCGCGCGAGATGGTGGCCGACTTGTGGTCCAGGTCGGGGGCGAGGGCGGCACCCGCGCACAGCAGCGCGCCGACGAGCAGCACCGGCCAGGGCATCGGGTAGTCGAAGGCGGCCGCGGCGGCTCCCACGCCCAGCCAGGCCGCCGCTCCGGACAGCGAGTGCGCCGGTCCCATCATGGTCGGTGTCGCCCCGTTTCTCCCCTGCCGGCGCCGAGTTGACGACCGGTCGACGGAGCAGCCTATCGGGCGTGATCTTCACGTTCGACGGCCGGTTCCCTCATCCGGGCGGAATGCAGGCAAGATGGGGACGTGACCCTTATCGATCAGCTGCCGCCGACCGCCGACCCCGATGCCCTCTTCGAGGCTTTCTCCGCCTGGGCCGAGGAGCGCGGCATCACGCTCTACCCGGCGCAGGAGGAGGCGCTGATCGAGGTGGTCTCCGGGGCGAACGTCATCCTGTCGACCCCGACCGGGTCCGGGAAGTCGCTGGTGGCTGCCGGAGCGCACTTCACGGCGCTCGCCAACGACCAGGTCACCTTCTACACGGCGCCGATCAAGGCGCTGGTGTCGGAGAAGTTCTTCGACCTGTGCAAGATCTTCGGCACGGAGAACGTCGGCATGCTGACCGGCGACGCGTCCGTGAACGCGGACGCGCCCGTCATCTGCTGCACGGCCGAGGTGCTGGCCTCGATCGCGCTGCGCGACGGCAAGGACGCCGACATCGGCCAGGTCGTCATGGACGAGTTCCACTTCTACGCGGAGCAGGACCGGGGGTGGGCCTGGCAGATCCCGCTCCTCGAACTGCCCCAGGCGCAGTTCGTCCTGATGTCGGCGACGCTCGGCGACGTGTCGATGTTCGAGAAGGACCTGACCCGGCGCACGGGCCGGCCGACCTCGGTGGTCCGCTCGGCGACCCGGCCGGTGCCGCTCTCCTACGAGTACCGGCTCACGCCCATCACCGACACCCTGACCGAGCTCCTGGAGACGAAGCAGGCGCCCGTCTACATCGTGCACTTCACGCAGGCGCAGGCCGTCGAGCGGGCGCAGTCGCTGATGAGCATCAACATGTGCACGCGCGAGGAGAAGGACAAGATCGCCGAGCTGATCGGCAACTTCCGCTTCACCACCAAGTTCGGCCAGAACCTCTCGCGGTACGTCCGGCACGGCATCGGCGTGCACCACGCGGGCATGCTGCCGAAGTACCGGCGGCTCGTGGAGAAGCTGGCGCAGGCCGGTCTGCTGAAGGTGATCTGCGGGACGGACACGCTCGGCGTGGGCGTGAACGTGCCGATCCGCACGGTGCTCTTCACCGCCCTGACCAAGTACGACGGCAACCGGGTCCGGACGCTGCGCGCCCGTGAGTTCCACCAGATCGCGGGCCGGGCAGGCCGGGCCGGCTTCGACACCGCCGGCTTCGTCGTGGCACAGGCGCCCGAGCACGTCATCGAGAACGAGAAGGCGCTCGCGAAGGCGGGCGACGACCCGAAGAAGCGCCGCAAGGTGGTCCGCAAGAAGGCCCCCGAGGGCTTCGTCGCCTGGAGCGACACCACCTTCGAGAAGCTTCAGACCGCCGAGCCGGAGCCGCTGACCTCCCGCTTCAAGGTCACCAACATCATGCTGCTGTCGGTGATCGCCCGCCCGGGCAACGCCTTCGAGGCGATGCGCAAGCTCCTGGAGGACAACCACGAGCCGCGCCGCAACCAGCTCAGGCACATCCGGCGGGCCATCGCGATCTACCGCTCGCTGCTCGACGGCGGTGTGGTGGAGCAGCTGGACACCCCGGACGCGGAGGGCCGCACGATCCGGCTGACCGTCGACCTCCAGCAGGACTTCGCGCTGAACCAGCCGCTGTCGACGTTCGCGCTGGCCGCCTTCGACCTGCTGGACCCGGAGTCCCCGTCGTACGCGCTCGACATGGTCTCGGTGGTCGAGTCGACGCTGGACGACCCGCGCCAGATCCTCGCCGCCATGCAGAACAAGGCGCGCGGCGAGGCCGTCGGGCGGATGAAGGCGGACGGCGTCGAGTACGAGGAGCGGATGGAACGGCTCCAGGAGGTCTCGTACCCGAAGCCGCTGGAGGAGCTGCTCTGGCACGCGTACAACGTCTACCGGAAGTCGCACCCGTGGGTCGGCGACCACCCGGTGTCGCCGAAGTCCGTCATCCGCGACATGTACGAACGCGCCATGACCTTCACCGAGTTCACCTCCCACTACGAGCTGGCGCGGACCGAGGGCATCGTGCTGCGCTACCTCGCGAGCGCGTACAAGGCGCTCGACCACACCATCCCGGACGACCTGAAGACGGACGACCTGGAGGACCTGATCGCCTGGCTGGGCGAGATGGTGCGCCAGGTGGACTCCTCGCTGCTCGACGAGTGGGAGCAGCTGGCGAACCCGGAGATCCAGACGGCCGAGGAGGCGCAGGAGAAGGCCGACCAGGTCAAGCCGGTCACGGCGAACGCCCGCGCCTTCCGCGTCCTGGTGCGCAACGCGATGTTCCGCCGGGTGGAGCTGGCGGCGCTCGACAAGGTCGGCGAGCTGGGCGAGATGGACGCCGAGTCCGGCTGGGACGCCGACGCGTGGGGCGAGGCGATGGACGCGTACTGGGACGAGTACGACGACCTCGGCACGGGTCCGGACGCGCGCGGCCCGAAGCTGCTCGCGATCGAGGAGGACGCCGCGCACGGCCTGTGGCGCGTCCGGCAGACCTTCGCCGACCCGAACGGCGACCATGACTGGGGCATCGGCGCGGAGGTCGATCTCGCGGCCTCCGACGAGGAGGGCCGGGCGGTCGTCCGCGTGACGTCGGTCGGACAGCTGTAGCGGACAGGACGCAGAGGACACCCCGAGGAGGACGCTCGTGACCAACCCCGCCGACAGGCTCGTGGACCTGCTCGATCTGGAACGGATCGAGGTGAACATCTTCCGCGGCCGCAGCCCGCAGGAGTCGCTCCAGCGGGTCTTCGGCGGGCAGGTCGCCGGCCAGGCCCTGGTGGCGGCCGGACGGACCGTGGACGAGGGCCGTCCGGTGCACTCGCTGCACGCGTACTTCCTGCGGCCGGGCCGGCCGGGCGTGCCGATCGTCTACCAGGTGGAGCGGGTGCGGGACGGCCGGTCGTTCACGACCCGGCGGGTCACGGCCGTCCAGGAGGGCCGGACGATCTTCAATCTGACGGCCTCCTTCCACCTCCCGGAGGAGGGTGCCTTCGAGCACCAGCTGCCGCCCCGGCACCTGGTGGACCCGGAGAGCCTGCCGAAGCTCGCGGACGAGGTCCGCGACCACCTCGGGGGGCTGCCGGAGTCGATGGAGCGGATGGCGCGGCGGATGCCCTTCGACATCCGGTACGTCGACCGGCTGCGGTGGACCAAGGACGAGGCCAAGGACGCCGACCCGCGCAGCGCGGTGTGGATGCGGGCGGTGGGGCCGCTGGGCGACGACCCGCTGGTGCACACCTGCGCGGTGACGTACGCCTCCGACATGACGCTCCTCGACGCGGTGCGGATCCCCGTCGAGCCGCTGTGGGGACCGCGCGGCTTCGACATGGCGTCGCTGGACCACGCGATGTGGTTCCACCGCCCGTTCCGGGCCGACGAGTGGTTCCTGTACGAGCAGGAGTCCCCGGTCGCGACGGGCGGCCGGGGACTGGCCCGGGGCCGGATCTACGACCGGGAGGGCCGGATGCTCGTCTCGGTGGTCCAGGAGGGCCTGTTCCGCGCCCTGGCCTGACCCCGGGGCCGGGTCACTCGTACTCGGTGCCGCCCTTGCGGGTGAGGTAGGCCGGGCTGACCGCCTTGGCGACGGCCCGGCCGCCCGTGACCGGGCTGTACCGCTCGACGGCCGGCCGGACGACGACGCCCTCCCTGAGGTGGGCGGAGCGCCCGGAGACGGTCTCGGCGCCGCTCGCGTGGGCGAGGACGGTGTCCAGGTCGTACGGGCCCTCGTACAGGCGCGGGACGAGCGGCACCTCGCCCGGCTCCAGGACCCGGGCCGGGTCCAGCCAGCGGACCTGCCCGTCGATCTCGGCGGAGACGTCGAAGAGCGCGTAGCCGATGGCCTCGCGGCGGGCGTCGGCGCCGTAGGCGAGGTCCTGGACGCCGGAGCCGTACACCTCGCCGAAGAAGCCGACGCGGGTGGCCCCGAGGCGGGTGGCGAGCCGCTCGGCGGCCGCGGGCAGGCCGTGGGCGTGGACGGCGCGCCAGTAGAGGTTGCGCGGGTCCTCCCGGAGGGCGAGGCCCTTGGCGCCGAAGCCCTTGGAGGAGACGTGCACCCCGCCGCCGCCGGCGACGTAGGTGAGCAGGCAGGCCGTGCCGTGGATCTTCTCCGTGAGGACGACCTCCTCGCCGGGCTCGAAGACGCCGGGGTAGCGGTGGAGGTTCTCGATGTCCACCCAGGGCAGCAGGGCGGGCGCGGCCTCGACCTCGCCGCTCATGGTCGGCGGGACCGGCGGCACCCATTTGGTGATCCCGAGCGTCTCCGCGAAGTCGGTGCCGTCGGCGGCGGCCCGGTCCAGGTCGACCCCGGCGAGGGTGCCCGGCCGGCAGACGATCCCCTGCGACAGCTCCCCGCGCAGCCGCACCGCCTTCACGCGGTCCGACGCCTTCCCGGCCAGGCGTCCGGTCAGTCCCAGTTCGTCGACGAGCGCGGCGGGCAGCACGGCCTGCTCCGGGATGTAGACGGCGGTGTCGCCGGTCCGGTAGGCGCCCTTGGCGACGACGGCCCGGTAGAGGCCGACCTGGGCCAGTTCGAGGGCGTCGGCGTTCGGATGGGGATGGACGGTGAGGATTTCGGCGGTGACGCGCAGGGTGGACATGGTTCAGGGCTCCGCTCGGTGTGGTCGGCGTTTCTCTCTCATCGCCGGTCACTGTGCCGGGCCGGAAAATCCGTGGCCTCCCCTTTTCCCGCTGGTAGCCTCACGCCTCCCCGGCCGGCGGGTCCAGGCCCGGCAGGGTGTCCTGCTCGACCTCGTGGCGCCGGGTGCGGATGCCGGGGGCCGGCGGGTGGAGCTTGGCGTCGCAGGTGGGGCCGAGGCCGGTGCGGCGGGAGCCGGCGCCGGTGAGGGGGCGGCCGCAGAGGCGGCAGCGGACCGGACGACGCGCCGCCGGGGCGGAATCGACCGCGATTGCCAGCGGTTCTTCACTCATGTTGTCATCACGTCCTAGTCTCGACGAGGAGCTCCCCATGAGTCTGTACGACATTCCGCTGAAGAACCTGGCCGGTGAGCCGGTCTCCCTGGCCGACTACCGCGACCGCGCCCTGCTGGTGGTGAACGTGGCCTCGAAGTGCGGCCTCACCCCGCAGTACGAGGGCCTGGAGCGGCTGCAGAAGGCGTACGGGGAGCGCGGTCTCACCGTCGTCGGCGTGCCCTGCAACCAGTTCCTCGGGCAGGAGCCGGGGTCGGCGGAGGAGATCCGGTCCTTCTGCTCGACGACGTACGGCGTCACCTTCCCCCTCCTGGAGAAGACCGACGTCAACGGCGACGGCCGGCACCCGCTGTACGCGGAGCTGACCCAGGTCGCGGACGCCGACGGCGAGGCCGGTGACGTGCAGTGGAACTTCGAGAAGTTCCTGATCTCCGCCGACGGGACCGTCACCCGCTTCCGTCCGCGCACCGAGCCGGAGGCCGCCGAGGTCGTCGCGGCGATCGAGGCGCTCCTCGCCTGAGCGGCGCGGACCCGCGCGCACGGGCCCCGGGCGGACGGCCCGGGGCCCGTGCGCGCATAGGATAGGATCATCAAGATCAGATCGTGACGACCGTAGGAGGTGGGTTCCATCCGCACGACGCAGGCAGGATGCTCCCCCTCGGCGGCCGTACCAGCGGCTCGGTCGTAGCGGCCGCGGGAGCCTCCTCACGGCTTCCCGGAAGGTCTTTCATGGCGCTCGACCCCTCTGTCCCCCTCCGCACCGCCACCGTCTCCCGGCTCCGCGCCGCGGGCTGCGTGTTCGCCGAGGACGAGGCGGAACTTCTCTTCTCCGCGGCCCATGACGCCGCCGGCCTCGACATCCTCGTCGAACGGCGCGCGGCGGGCCTCCCCCTGGAACACATCGTCGGCTGGGCGGACTTCGCCGGCCTGCGGATCACCGTCGAGCCGGGCGTGTTCGTGCCCCGGCGGCGCACCGAGTTCCTCGTCGAGCGGGCCGTGGCGCTGGCCGCGCCCGGCGCGCTCTGCGTCGACCTGTGCTGCGGCTCCGGCGCGGCCGGCGCGGTGCTCCTCTCGGCGGTGCCGGAGGCCCGCGTCTACGCGGCGGACGTCGAACCCGCCGCGGTGGCGTGCGCGCGCCGCAACATCGAACCGCGCGGCGGCCACGTCTTCGGCGGCGACCTCTTCGCCCCGCTGCCGGAGGAGCTGCGCGGCCGGGTCGAGGTGCTGGTCGCCAATGTGCCGTACGTCCCGACCGAGGAGGTCGGACTGCTGCCGCCCGAGGCCCGCGAGCACGAGCCGCTGGTCGCGCTCGACGGCGGCCCGGACGGCCTCGACGTCCTGCGCCGGGTGGCCGCCGACGCGCCCGGGTGGCTGGCGCCGGGCGGGCACCTGCTCGTCGAGACGAGCGAGCGCCAGACCGGCGCGGCGGCGGCCGCCGTCGCCGCGCACGGTCTGACGCCGCGCTTCGTCTCCTGCGAGGAGCGCTACGCCACCGTGCTCGTCGCGACCCTCGGGGAGTGACGGTCAGCGGCCGAAGGTGTCGATGTTCTCGATGAGCCAGGTGCCGTCCCGCAGCACCACGTCCACCGCGAACATCGCGCCCGCATAGACGCCCTGGTCCTGGGCCGCGGCCTGCTTCCCGCCCGCCTGGGACCGGGGCTTCCCGGCCGTGCTGACGCTGCTCTGGTCGGCGTAGACCAGGACCCGGGCGCGGTCGCCGTCGATCCGCTCGACCGCGCTGTCGGTGACGGTCGTGGTGATGACCGGCTTCTGCCGGCCGGCCTGGGCGAGCACCCCGGCGAAGAGCGTCCGGTGCTGCTCCACGGCCTTCCCGGTGAGGAAGGTCTTCCCGGCCTCCGCGAAGGCGCCCGTGTCGGTGTGGTCGTAGGAGAAGAGGGCGGCGACGGCCACCGCCGTCCGCCCCTTGATCTCGCTGGTGCGGGCGAGGTCGGTGAGCGCCGTGTTCCCGCGCGCGGGATCGTCGCGGAGCTCGCCGGCCCTGCTGTGCGCCCACCCGGCGAAGCCGCCGAGCAGGAGCGTCAGGACGCACAGGACCAGCAGCGGGAGGCGGTGCCGAGGCCGCTGCGCCGTCCCCTCGCCGGTCTCCTCCCGCTCCGGGACCTCGGCCCGGTCCGGTACGGGCTTCGCCGCCGGTCGCCGCCGCCCCGGGGGCGCGGGCTCGGTCAGGACGCCCACCGGGCTCCCGGCGCCGGCCTCCCCGGAGTCGGCGGGGCCTGCCGGGGCGGAGGCCGCGGGGGTGGCGGAGGCCGGCTGGTCGGCGCGGGCCTGACGGCGCCGCTGGCGGTTGAGGTGGTGGCGGGGCGTCGGCATCGTGCGGTGTCCTTTCGGGTGCTGGCGGCTGTCGCGGGCGGTCGGTGCGGCCCGGTCAGCCGGACGCGGTCCCGCCCACGGGGGCCTGCCCCAGCGCACTGAGCTTCCACTGGCCGCCGGCGCGGGTGAGTTCGCCCAGCATGCGGCTGTCCTTGTCGGTGCTCCTGCTGTCCGGCGTGGTGACGGTGACCCGCAGGGCGACCAGCAGCCGGGCCCGCCCCGAGCGGTCGTCGAGCTCGGTGACGGCGCCGGACAGCACCCGGGCCGTCGTCACCGTCTTCGCCGCCTTCACCTGGTCGGCGAACTCCTCGCGTCCGCCGACGAGCTGCTCGTGCAGTTCGCCGGTCGTGGAGGACTCCCAGAGGTCGAGCCCCTCGTCCACGCGCCGGTGGTCGAGCGTGTTGAGGTTCTGCACCGCCTGCTCCCCCGCCGCGAGCGCCCGATCGCGCTCCGCGGCGTACGCGGCGGAGTCGTCGTGGGCCGCGGCGTACCAGCCCTGGCCGGTCCAGGCCGCGAAGCCGCCCGCGACCAGGGTGAGCACGAGGGCCACGACCAGGGCCGGCCGGGCACCGGCCGCCGTGCGGACCGCGCGTGTCATGGGGTGCTCCCGTCTCCCGCCCAATGTCAGCGGGCCTTGATGTCGGTGATCCGCCACCGGTCGTCCTGGAACCGGGCGGTGACGGTGAGCTGGGCCGCCGCGGCGGTGGCGGCGCCCTTGTCCCGCCGCGAGACCTGGTCCAGGAAGACGAGGAGGCGTGCGCTGTCGCCGTCGAGTTCGATCACGCCGGTGCGGACGGCCTGGGTGGAGAGGGTGAGGCGCTGCTCGACCAGGCTCTTGCGGACCTGGGCGAACAGATCGCCGTACTGGCGGGCGGCGCGGCCGGCCAGCACGGTGGCGGCGGACCGCTCGGCGGCGCCGGAACTGGTGGGCGTGTAGGAGAAGATCCGGGCCAGTCCCTCGCTGACGTCGCCGGCGACCCGGTGGGTGGCGGCGGTGTCGGTCAGCGCCCTGTTGTCCGCCGAGGGGGTGGAACGGAGCTGGTGGGCCCCGTAGAAGAACGCGCTGCCGCCGAGGAGGAGGGCGGCGACGGCGGTGGGCACGAGGGCCTTCCGCAGTCGGGCGGCGCGACGGCCGGCGGGGGCGGAGCCGGAGTCGGAGTCGGAGCTGGAGCCGGTCGCGGTGTCGGCGTCGGGCGCGGCTTCGGTGTCGGTGTCGGTCCCGGTCCCGGTCGCGGTCCCGGTCCCGGTCGCGGTCCCGGTCCCGGTCGCGGTCCCGGTCTCGGTCGCGGTCTCGGTCCCGGTCCCGGTCTCGGTCTGGTCGTCGTTCAGGAGGGTCACTCGTCCTCCTCCGCTCCGGCGACGGGGACCGCGCTGAGCGCCGCCACTCTCCACGTGTTCTCACCGGTGCGGGTCAGCACGGCCTCCAGGCGCTTGCGGTCGGTGGTGGCGGCGCCCTTCCGGGGGGTGACGTCCACGCGGACGGTCGCGATGAGCTTGGCCGTGCCGGCGCGGGTGTCGAGGGCGGTGAGCGCGGCCTCGGTGACGGTGGCCCGGGCGGAGGCGCCCGCCGCGGGCTCGGTGCGGCCCAGTTCGGTGCGGAGCGGGCCGGTGGAGGCGTCGCGCCAGGCGTCGATGCCCGCCGCGGCGCTCTCGCGGGTGGAGGCGTCGAGCGTGTTCAGGACGGTGAGGCGCTGCCGGCCCTCGGCGAGGGCGGTGTCCCGCTCGCGGCCGAAGGCGAGCTCCTGGTCGGTGCGGGCCTCGAGGTAGATCCAGGCTCCGGTGCCGCAGAAGCCGAGGGCGACGGCGACGGCGACGGCGGAGAGGAGCCCGGCCCGCCTCATCGCTCGCTCCCGGTGTCCAGTCCGAGGAGTCCGGCCAGGTCCGTCGGGCCGCCGGTCCCGCCCGGCAGGGCCAGCGCGCCGGGGAGCGTCCGCGCGACGGCGGCGCCCTTCCGGCCCTCGGGGGTCAGGGTGCCCGCGCCGCGCGGGGCGGGCGCTGCGCCGCCCTCGGGGGCGTGGGCGGAGCCGCGTACGTTGATCCCGGACCCGGCCGGACTCGTGCAGGCGGCCCCGGTGTTGAGGGCGGGCGCGGTGCCGAGGTCGAGGCCGTTGCGGTAACGGGTACCGCCGTAGCCCGAGGTGCAGGGCAGCGGCTTGAAGAAGGTGACGGCCATGCCGATGTTCAGGCGTCCGTCGTCGACGGCGGTGGCTCCGGCCGCGACGGCGGCCGGGTAGGTCACGAGCAGTTCCTCGATGCCGCGCTGCCGGGTGAGGGCGATCTCCGAGGGGGTGAGGAGGTTGGCGAGGACGACGCCCAGGCTGGGGTCGACGTCGTTCAGGAGGCCGCTGACCTGGCCCGCCGCGTCGGGCGCGACGGTCAGCAGCCGGCGCAGGTCGGCGTCGGAGTCCTTGAGGGTGGCGGCGAGTTCGCGGGCGCCGGTGGCGAAGTTCCGGATGGCGCGGCTCTCGTCGGCCTGGGTGCGCAGGACGACCTCGCCGTCCTGGATGAGCCGGGTGGTGACCGGCAGGGCCTCGTCGGCGGCCTGGACGAAGGCGCTGCCGCTGTCGAGGAGGACCTGGAGGTCGTCGCCGTGTCCCTCGAACGCCTTGCCGAGCTCGTCGACGACGGTGCGGAGGGACTCCAGCGGGACGGAGCGGGTCAGGTCGTCCATGCTGCTGAGCACGTCGGTGACGGGGGCCGGCACCTGGGTGTCGGGCTGCTCGATGCGGGCGCCGTCGGCGAGGAAGGGGCCGTCGTCGCTCTCCGGGCGCAGGTCGATGTACTGCTCGCCGACCGCGGAGAGCCCGGCGACGACGGCTCGGGCGTCGGCGGGGATCCGGGGGGCCGACTTCTTGATCCGCAGTTCGGCGACGACGCCGTCGGCGGTGAGGTCGATGGCGCCGACGCGGCCCACGGAGACGCCCCGGTAGGTGACGTCGGAGTGGGGGAACAGCCCGCCCGCGCGGGCGAGATGGACGCGGACGGTGTAGTGGTCGGCGACGCCGGCGTAGTGGCCGAGGTCGGCGTAGCGGACGCCGACGAAGCCGAGGACGGTGACGGCGATGACGAGGAACGCGAGGTTCTTCAGCCGTACGGTACGGGTGATCACCGGTCTCCTCCGTCCTTCGGCGGGGTGGCCGGCCCGGTGGTGCCGGGGCCGAGGGGGGTGCCCGGCCCGGACGGGGGGGCCGTCCGGACCGGGGGCAGGGGGAGGGGCGACCCGGCGCCCCGGGCGGTGCCGTCGCCGCCCCGGCGCTGCCCGGCGGGCGCGTTCGGGTCCGTCGGGGAGGGCGTGGGGCCGGGGGTGGAGCCGGGGTCGGCCTGGGGGACGATCGGCGGGATCACCTCGGTCCCGGGTTCGGCCGCGAGGTGGAGGTAGGTGTTGAGGTAGTCGCCCTTGATGCCCTTCATCACCTCGTCGGTGAAGGGGTACGTCAGCAGGACCTGGAGCGATTCGGGCAGGTCGGCGCCGGCGTCCGCGAGGGCGGTCAGGGTCGGGGCGAGGGCCTTGAGGTCGGCGACCATGTCCTTCTTGCTCGCTTCGACGGTGGTGACGGCGACCCCGGACAGGGTGTCCAGGGCGCGGAGCATGGTGAGCAGGGAACCCCGCTGGTTCTCCAGCGTCTTCAGGCCGGGTGAGAGGTCGGTGAGGATCGTGCCCACGTCCTTCTTGCGGCCGGCGAGGGTGGTGGAGAGCCGGTTGAGGCCGTCGAGGGCGCGGGTGATGTCGCCGCGGTGCGCGTCCAGGTTCGTCACCAGCGTGTTCACCCGCTTGAGCATGGAGCGGACCTCGGGTTCGCGTCCGCCGAGCGCCGCGTTGAGTTCGCGGGTGATGGTCTTGAGCTGGTTGACGCCGCCGCCGTTGAGGAGCAGGGAGAGGGCGCCGAACACCTCCTCGACCTCGGTGTTGCGGCTGGTGCGGGCGAGCGGGATGACGGCTCCGTCGGCGAGCCGGTCGCCGGTGTCCCGGCGGGCCGCGGCCTGCTGGACGCCGGACCGGGACGCGCCGGCGGGGAGCGGGGCGACGAGCTGGACGTACTTCTCGCCGAGGAGGCTGGACTGTTCCACCCGGGCGCCGGTGCCCGCGGGCAGCCGGACGTCGCCGTTGATCTTCAGGGTGACGCGGGCGGACCAGGTGGCGGGGTCCAGTTCGATGGCGGTGACGCGGCCGACGGCGACGTCGTCGACCTTGACCGCGGCCTGCGGCACGAGGCTGAGGACGTCGGCGATCTCGGCGGTGACGGTGTAGGGGTGGTCGCCGAGGTCGGCGCCGCCGGGCAGCGGCAGGTTCTCGATGCCGTCGAACCGGACGGGGATCGAGGGGACCGCGCCGAGGGCGACGGCCAGGCCGAGGCCGAGGGCGACCGCGCCGGCGGCGCCGGCTCCGGCGGCCCGTCGGGAGGGCAGGCGGGGGCGTCTCACCGCTCCTCCTCTCCGGGGTTCGCGGGGGCGTCGGTGCCCGCCGGGGGTCCGCTGCTCGCGGCGGCTCCGGACACGGGCAGCGGGAGCAGCGGTCCGCCCATGCTGATCTCGTTGAGGTTGGCGCGGCCGTCGATGGTGCGGGTGTCCTTGTCGTAGGCGTCGACGAGGTTGCCGGCGGCGAGCGGGGCGACGTCGAGGGCCTCGGCGAGGGAGGCCCGCTGGTCGACGAGGGTCTGGGTGAGGGGCACGAGCCGGTCGACGTTCTTCTTCAGTTCGCCGCGGTTGTCCTTGATGAAGGTCTTGACCTGGGCGAGGGCCTTGCCGAGTTCCTTGAGGGCGCCGGCGAGGTCGTCCTTGTTCGCGGCGAAGAACCCGACGACCTCGTCGAGGCGTTCCTGGGCGGTGCGGACGTCGCCGTCCTTCTCCTTGAGCATGGTGGTGAAGGTCTGGAGCTGTCCGAGGGTGGTGAAGAACTCGTCGCTGCTGCCGTCGAGGGTCTTGGCGGCCTTGCCGAAGCGTTCGATGGAGCCGCCGATGGCCTCGCCGTTGCCCTTGAGGTTCTTCGCTCCGGTGTCGAGGAGCTTCGAGAGGGCTCCGGTGGAGTTGGCGCCGTCGGGGCCGAGCGCCCGGCTCAGGTCGGTGAGGGAGGCGTAGAGCTGGTCGATCTCGACGGGGACGCGGTTGCGGGAGGCGGGGAGTTCGGTGCCGTCGTCGAGGGCGGGGCCGGAGGTGTAGGCGGGGGTCAGCTGGACGTACCGGTCGGCGACGATGCTCGGGGCGACGACGAGGGCGCGGGCGTCGGCGGGGACGCGGACGCCTTCGTCGAGGCGGAGGGCGACGCGTACCCGGGTGCCCTGGGGCTCCACGGACTCGACCTCTCCGACGCGGACGCCGAGGACGCGCAGGTCGGAGCCGGCGTAGATGCCGACGGCCCGGTCGAAGTAGGCGGTGACGCGGATGCCTTCCTCGTCGAGGGCGCGGACGGCGACGAGTCCGCAGGCGGCGAGCACCGCGAGGGTGAGGCCGGCGGCGAGGGGCCTTCTGGTCCTGGTCATCGTGCACCGCTCCCCTGGGCCGCCGCCTTCTGTTTCGGCGGCATGCATCCGGTCGTGGGCTGGGAGCCCTCGGGCAGGTAGCCGCGGGGCACCACGCCGCACAGGTAGCTGTCGAACCAGCGGCCGTTGCCGAGGGTGTTGCCGACGAGCCGGTAGTAGGGGCCGACGAGCGCGAGCGTCTTGTCGAGCTGGCCGCTGTTCTTCTCCAGGACGCCGGTGACGCGGCTCAGGGCCTTGAGGGTCGGCCCGAGCTGCCGCTCGTTGTCGCCGACGAGGCCGCCGAGTTCGGTGCCGAGGGCGCGGCTGCCCTTGAGCAGGGCGCGGATGGCGTCGCGGCGCTTGGTGAGTTCGCCGAGGAGCGAGCCGCCGTCCTCCAGGAGGAGCTCGAAGCTGGACTTCCTGTCCTTGAGGGTCTTGGTGAACTTCTCGCTGTTCCGGAGGAGCCGGACGAGTTCGGTGTCGCGCTTGGAGACGGACTTCGACAGCTGGGAGAGGCCGTCGGCGGCGTTGCGGACGTGCGGCGGCGAGTTCTTGAAGGTGTCGGAGATCGTCTCGAAGCTCTCGGCGAGCTTTCCGGTGTCGAGGGCGTCGATGGTGCCGCTGAGGTCCTGGAACGCCTGGGTCACGTCGTACGGCGAGGTGGTGCGCGCCAGCGGGATGCGGGTGCCGGGGTCCTGGCGTGCGGAGCCCAGCGGGTCGAGGGCGAGGTACTTCTCGCCGAGGAGGGTCTTGATGGCGATGGCGGCGGTGGTCCGGTCACCGACCCAGGCGTCGCCGACCTCGAAGACCACCTTGACCTTGGCGCCGTCGAGGGTGACGGCGGTGACCTCGCCGACCTTGACGCCGGCGACGCGGACCTCGTCGCCGGCGTCGAGCCCCGCGGCCTCGGAGAAGTCGGCGCTGTAGGTGGTGTCGTCGCCGACGAGGGGGAGCCGTTCGACGTTGTAGGCGAGGGCGGCCAGGAGGCCGAGGAGGAGCAGTCCCACGACGGCGACGGCGATCGGGTTGCGTTCCCTGGCGGGCTTGATCCGGAGGGGGCTCATCCGCGGCACCTCGGTTCGGTCACGGCGATGCCGGTCGGCGGCTTGGAGCCGTCGGACGTCCTGACGCCGGTCACGCGCGCCTCGCAGAGGTAGAGGTTGAACCAGGAGCCGTACGAGGAGAGGCGGGCGAGTGCGGTCAGCTTGCCGGGGGTGTTGGCGAGGAACCGCTCCAGGGCGGGGGTGTGGGCGCCGAGGGTGCCCGAGAGCCGGCCGAGTTCGCGGATGTCCTTCTTGAGCGGGGCGCGGCTGTCCTGGAAGAGGCCGGCGGTCGTGGTGGTGAGGGCGCCCATGGCCTGGACCGCCTCGCCGAGGGGCTTGCGGTCGGTGTCGAAGCCGGTGACGAGCTTCTGGAGGGTGACGACGAGGTCCTCGAAGCCGGCCTCGCGGTCGTTGAGGGTGGTGAGGACGGTGTTGAGGTGGGTGACGACGTCGCCGATGACCTGGTCCTTGGCGGCCACGGTCCGGGTGAGGGAGCCGATGTGGCGGAGCAGGCTGTCGACGGTGCCGCTCTCGCCCTGGAGGACCTGGACGAGCGAGCCGGCGAGGTCGTTGACGTCGGCGGGCGACAGGCCCTCGAAGAGCGGCTTGAAGCCGTTGAAGAGGAGGGTGAGGTCGAGCGCGGGGGTGGTGCGGTCGAGCGGGATCGTCCCGCCGTCGTCCAGGGTGCCGGTCACGTCGCCGCTGCCCCGGCCGAGGGAGACGTACCGCTGGCCGACCATGTTGAGGTACTTGACGGCGGCGGTGGCGGAGCGGGGCAGGGTGCGGTCCTCGCGGACCGTGAAGGTGACCTGGGCGGTGCGCCGTTCGACGACGCGGACGTCGGTCACCTCGCCGACCTTCACGCCGGCGATGCGCACGGAGTCGCCGGCGACGAGGCCGGTGACGTCGGTGAACAGCGCCTTGTAGGAGCGGGTGGCGGAGCCGACGCCGGTGTTGGCGATGCTGAAGCCGAGGACCGTGGTGGCGACCGCCGTGACCAGGACGAAGGCGAGGGACTTGAGGACGGTGCCGGTCAGTCCGCGGCGCCGGGTGTGGGTCTGCTTCCTCGTCATCGGAGGGTCACCTCCGCTCCGCGGAAGGCGGGGCCGGCGAGCAGGCTGCTCCAGTCGGGCAGGGCGTCGGCCCGCTGTCCCGCGCCGGGGGCGAGGAGTTCGGTGACGAGGTCGTTCTCCTGCGGGGAGTTGGCGGGGCCGAGGTCCTGGTCGGCCGCGGCGGAGGCGCGGGCGGCGGGTGCGGCCGGGACGCCGAGGTAGGGCACCGGGTAGCAGCGGGGGCCGCCGCCGGAGTCGTACCGGGGGGTGTCGCGGCCGGGGACGTACGCGCCCCGTGAGGGCACGGTGGTGACGTTCACGTGGAGTCCCGGCCGGTCGGTCCCCTTGCCGAGCGCCTTGTCCATGGCGGGCACGAACTGGGCGAGGGTGCGCAGGGTGCAGGGGAAGGACGAGGAGTACTCGGCGAGCAGCTCCAGGGTGGGGCGGCTCTTCGCGCTGAGCCGGATGATCGTGTCCTTGTTCCTGCGGAGGAAGGCGGTCAGGTCCTGGGCGGTGCGGGTGGTGGCGCCGAGGGTGTCGGAGAGCGCCGCCTCCTGCTCGGCGAGGGTGCCGCTGGTGGTGGTGAAGTCGGTGAGCGCGGTGAGGATGTCCGGGGCGGCGTCCGCGTAGAGGTGGCTGACCTTCACGAGTTCCTTGAGGTCCCGGGTGAGGGCGGGCAGTTGGGGGTTGAACTTCTTGAGGTGGCTGTCGAGCCGGGCGAGGGTGTCGCCGAGCTTGTCGCCGCGTCCTTCGAGGGCCTGGGAGACGGCGGAGAGGGTGGCGGAGAGCTTCTGCGGCTGGACGGCGGTGAGCATCGGCAGGACGTTGTCGAGGACCTGCTGGAGTTCGATCGCGTTGCCGGAGCGGTCCTCGGGGATGACGGCGCCCGGGCCGAGCGGCTCCGGGGAGGGGTGCGCGGGCGGTACGAGGGCGACGAACCGCTCGCCGAAGAGGGTGGTGGGCAGCATCTGGGCGCGGACGTCGGAGGGGACGTGGTCCAGGGCTCCGGGGCGCAGGGCGAGGGTGAGGCGGGCGCCGGTGCCGGTGGCGTCGATGGCGCGGACCTCGCCGACGACGACGCCGCGGAGTTTCACCTCGGCGCCGAGGTGCATCTCGTTGCCGACGCTGCCGGTCTCGACGACGACCGGGTCGGAGTCGGTGAACTTCTTGTCGTAGACGGCGACCGCCAGCCAGGCGAGCAGGGCGGGCATTAGCAGGAAGACGACGCCGGCGGACCGGCGGCGCAGGGTCTCTCCTCGTGGAGCGTTCATCTCACCCCGCCACCTTCACGGTCGTGGTCGCGCCCCAGAGGGCCAGGGACAGGAAGAAGTCGGTGACGCTGATCAGCACGATGGCGTTGCGCACCGACCGGCCGACGGCGATGCCGACGCCGGCGGGGCCGCCGGAGGCGCGGAAGCCGTAGTAGCAGTGGGCGACGATGACCATGACGCTGAAGATGAGCACCTTGAGCATCGACAGCAGGACGTCCGTCGGTGACAGGAACAGGTTGAAGTAGTGGTCGTACGTGCCCTGGGACTGGCCGTTGAAGAAGACCGTCACGGTGCGCGAGGCCAGGTAGGACGAGAGCAGGCCGACCGCGTAGAGCGGGACGATGGCGACGACGCCGGCGATGATGCGGGTGGTGACCAGGTACGGCATGGAGCGGATGCCCATGCCTTCGAGGGCGTCGACCTCCTCGTTGATCCGCATGGCGCCGAGCTGGGCGGTGAAGCCGGCGCCGACGGTCGCGGAGAGGGCGAGGCCGGCGACGAGCGGGGCGATCTCGCGGGTGTTGAAGTAGGCGGAGACGAAGCCGGTGAAGGCGGCGGTGCCGATCTGTTCGAGGGCGGCGTGGCCCTGGAGGCCGACGACGGTCCCGGTGAAGAGCGTCATCGCGATCATGACGCCGACGGTGCCGCCGACGACGCCGAGTCCGCCGGAGCCGAAGGCCACCTCGGCGAGCAGCCGCTGCACCTCCTTGAGGTAGCGGCGCAGGGTCCTCGGGACCCAGAGCAGGGCCCTCACGTAGAACAGGAGCTGGTCGCCGGAGCGGTCGAGCCAGGCGAGCGGGGAGGCCATCGTCTCAGCCTCCCTTCGGCGGGACGATCTGGAGGTACAGGCCCGTCAGCACCATGTTCACGAAGAAGAGCAGCATGAAGGTGATGACGACGGCCTGGTTGACGGCGTCGCCGACGCCCTTGGGGCCGCCACGGGGGTTGAGCCCCCGGTAGGCGGCGACGATGCCCGCGATGAAGCCGAAGATCAGGGCCTTCAGTTCGCTGATGTACAGGTCGGGCAGCTGGGCGAGGGCGGAGAAGCTGGAGAGGTAGGCGCCGGGGGTGCCGCCCTGGAGGACGATGTTGAAGAAGTAGCCGCCGAGAGTGCCGACGACGGAGACCATCCCATTGAGGAGGACGGCGACGGCCATGGTGGCGAGGACGCGGGGGACGACGAGGCGCTGGACCGGCGAGACGCCCATGACCTCCATCGCGTCGAGCTCCTCGCGGATCTTGCGGGAGCCGAGGTCGGCGCAGATCGCGGAGCCCGCGGCGCCGGCGATGAGGAGGGCGACGATGAGCGGGCTGGCCTGCTGGATGACGGCGAGGACGCTGGCGCCGCCGGTGAAGGACTGGGCGCCCAGCTGCTGGGTGAGCGAGCCGACCTGAAGGGCGATCACGGCGCCGAACGGGATGGAGACGAGGGCCGCAGGCAGGATGGTGACGCTCGCGACGAACCAGAACTGCTCGACGAACTCCCGGAACTGGAAGGGCCTGCGGAAGACGGCCCGGCTCACCTCGGCGGCGAGGGCGAAGAGGCGGCCGGTCTGCCGCAGCGCGCCCCCGATCACGAGCCGCCGCCGGTGGTCGGTATCGGGACGGTCGGCGCTGCGGCGTGCCGCGCGTAGGTCGCCTCGATGGCGGCGCGGGCGGCGGGCGGCAGCGTGTCCAGCATGCCGAGGACGCGCTCCCGGCGGCGGGCGACGGCCGCGCGCGGGGGCAGGCCGGGCGAGGGTTCCAGCTGCGGGACGATGACGCGGGGTGTGTCCGGCCGGCCGGCGGGGGCCTGGTCGGCCTCGGCGGCGAGGGTGGCCGCGTCCTTCTCCTCGGACATGCCGATGGGGCCTTCGCGGCGGCCGGCGAGGAACTGGGTGACGACGGGCTCGTCGCTGGTCAGGAGCACCTCGCGGGGCCCGAAGGTGACGAGGTTGCGCCGGAAGAACATCCCCATGTTGTCGGGGACGGTGGCGGCGATGTCGAGGTTGTGGGTGACGATCAGCATCGTCGCGTCGATCCGCGCGTTGAGGTCGATCAGGAGCTGGGAGAGGTACGCGGTGCGGACCGGGTCGAGGCCGGAGTCGGGCTCGTCGCACAGCACGATCTGCGGGTCGAGGACGAGCGCGCGGGCCAGGCCGGCGCGCTTGCGCATGCCGCCGCTGATCTCGCCGGGCAGCTTGCCCTCGGCGCCGAGGAGGCCGACGAGGTCGATGCGCTCCATGACGATGCGCCGGATCTCGGACTCGCGCTTGCGGGTGTGCTCGCGCAGCGGGAAGGCGATGTTGTCGAAGAGGGTCATGGAGCCGAAGAGGGCGCCGTCCTGGAACATGAGGCCGAAGAGCTTGCGGGTCTCGTAGATGTCCCGTTCCGGACTGCGGACCATGTCGACGCCGTTGATGAGGACCCGGCCCTGCTGGGGTTTCAGCAGCCCGATGAGCGATTTCAGGAAAACGGTCTTTCCGGTTCCGGAAGGACCGAGCATGACGCTCACCTCTCCGGCCGGCAACGTCAGCGACACGTCCTGCCAGATGTTCTGCTTGCCGAAGGACATGGTCAGTCCCTCAACGACTACTTCGATTCCCATCCCACCTCCAGCAGGCGTGCGTGGCGCGTGCGCCGCGGGCGCACGGTAGGCCGTTCTGGATCACCCGGACAATAGGTGTGGCGCAAAGTCATTGATCCGCTTCCGCGTTTGTCACGGCGGAGACAAAACCGGGAGGTTCTTTTGTCTCCGCCGCGACAGAATGGGGCGCCGACCTGCGGCTGAGCGTCGACTCCCGGGAACGCTACGGCTGAGTAACCTCGCGGGGCAATACCGGATCCGGAGTTTTCGCGGAACAGGCACCGCCAGGGGCCCGCTTATCAGGCCGGAGACAATTCCGTGAGAGCGCTTGTCATCCTCGTAAGAATTCGGGCGACCTGACCGGCGGAACCCCTCCCCGACCTCGTCTGATCGATCAGAATTGTCGACATTACGCACGCCGGAACCAAGCGCATTCTCGCCATCGCTCACCCCCTTGACAGGCATTGAGACGTCTTCAAAGAATCATGGTTCGCGCCATTGTTCGGCTAAGTTTCCCGCAAGTAACGTCAGGTTTCACGGCGGGACGACTACCGGCTCGCCGGCCATTCCGGCCCCGCCGCGGCACCCCCACCGAAGCACCCTCTGCCGGTCAATCCCCAAGGAGAGTCCCAGAGCCATGAAGAAGTCGATCAGAAACCTGGCCGTCGTCGCGGGAGGCGCCTCCGCCGCCTTCGCCCTCACCGTGAGCCCCGCCACCGCGGTGCCCTCGACCGTCTGGACCGTCACCCCGAACCCGGCCAGCATCACCGCGGTCAACAGCGGGAACATCGTCCTCAGCGTCAACGGCATCGCGATGACGTGTACGAAGTCGAACGGCGCGGGCACGGGAGCGAGCACCACCGGCAACCCGGCGACCGTCGGCCAGATCACCTCCATCGCCTTCGGCGCGACGGGTGCGCCCTGCACCAGCGTGCTGGGCCCGGTGACCACCGTCCCGACCACCCCCTGGACGATCGTGGCGCAGGACTACACCGCCGCGACCGGGGTCACCAAGGGATACGTCGGCAACGTCGACGCCAAGGTGACGGTCGGCGCCTGCGTCTTCCGCGTCACGGGCAAGGCGTCCGCCACGTACACCAACTCGACGGGCGCGCTGGCCGTCAACAGCGTCGCGGGCGAGCTCACCGTCGTCTCGTCGACCGGTTGCGGTGCGGCCGTCCCGGTCGGCGCCAAGCCGACCTTCAAGGGCACGTACCTCTTCAAGGCGGGCACGGCCATCCCGAAGATCGTCGGCTCGAACCCGTAAGGGTCCAGGAACCCGCGTCCGTCCGGCCGGCCTCCCGGCCGGGCGGACGCGGGGCTGTCCGCACCCCCGCACACCAGCCCTCCCCCAGGAGTCTCCGCGCCGTGAAGAAGCCGATCGGAAAGCTCGCCGCCGTCGCAGGCGCGACCGCGGCCGTCTGCGCCCTCACGGCCGCATCGGCCCCGGCGGCGCCGTCGACCGTCTGGACCGTCAGCCCGTCACCGGCCGGCTTCTCGGCGACGAACAGCGCCAACGCCGTCCTGCTGATCGAGATCGTCAAGGGCAACGGCATCGGCATCACCTGCTCCCGCACGGCCTTCTCCGGCACCCTGCGGAGCGCCACCGGCGACCCGGCGGCCGTCGGCACCGTCGGCGCCGTCACCCTCGGCTCCTCCGGCGCGGCCTGCACCAGCGCCCTCGGCCCGGTGACGTTCGCTCCGTCCCCGCCCTGGACCTTCGTCGCCGAGGACCACACCGCCTCCACCGGTGTCACCGAGGGGCACCTCGCCGACGTCGATCTCAGGGGGACCGTCGGCGCCTGCGTCTTCCGCGTCCGGGGACGCCTTCCCCTCACCTACACCAACGCGACGGGCAGGCTGACCCTCTCCGCCGCCACCGGCGACCTGACCGTCGTCTCCCAGACCAACTGCGGCGACGCGGCGCCGGTCGGCGTCAGCCTCGTCGTCAGGGCGGACCACCTCGTCAGGACGACGGGCACCGCCCTCCCCCCGGCGATCGTCGGCACCGGCCCGTGAGCCCCCGCACCCGCACCTCCCCCGCGTTCGCGCACGACCCCGAGCGGAGCACCCGATGAGAGGCCCACGGCCCACCCCCCGTCCCTCCCGCGCGCGTGCGCGCGGCGCGACGATCGCCGCGTTCGTGGCGCTCGCCCCCCTGCTCCCGGCGGCGGCCGTCGCCATGGGGACCCTGAAGGTCGACACCGCGCTGCCCTACGTCTGCGCCCTGCCCTCGGGGCAGCAGCCCGCGACCGTACGGATCACGGCGGCCTTCCCCGAACGGGCGGCCGTGGGCGAGGAGATCCGGCCCGCCGACGTCACCACGACCGTGGAGCTCCCGGCGGCGGCCGTGGCCGACCTCACGGCGCTGGAGGCCGCCACCGTACGGGCGGAGACCCGGCTCGCCGTCGGCGTGTCCCAGAACGGGCAGCGCGCGGAGGCGACCTGGAGCGGCACGGTCCAGCCCGTCGCCGTGCCCGCCGAAGGCCCGCTCACGCTGACCACCTCCGGCGACGTGCCGATCCTGACCACGGACACCGCCGGCGATCTGACCCTCGCCGCCGGGGGGATCGCCGTCGACCTCGCCCCGAGCACCGCCGACGGCGCGGCGACCGTGCCCGCCTCCCTCGCCGTCACCTGCGTCCCGCACCCGGACGCCCAGGGCGGTACGCGGCTCGCCACGGTCCCGGTCGGTGCCGGCACCGGCACCGGGGAACCGAGCACCCCCGCCCCGACGCCGACCCCGCCGTCCCCGTCCGGCTCCTCCCCGGCGTCGCCGTCCCCCTCCTCCGGCCTTCCTCCGCCGTCGCTCCCGGGGGACCCGACGGGCCCCGCGCGCCCGCCGGTCACCGGCGGGGCGGGCGAGCCGCCGCGTGTCGGACCGCGGGCGGACGCGGGACCGGCGGACGCGGGACCGGCGGACGCCGGCGAGGAGACGCCCGGCACCCCGGCACCCCGCCCGGACGTGCCCCCGTGCGTGACCGAGAAGCCGACGCCCGTCTCGCTGTCGGCGTACATCACCGGCTACTCCAACGTGCGCAAGCTGAACGGCGCCTCGCTCCTCCCGGTGACCTGCATGCTGATCGAGCAGGGCGACATGCAGATACCGACCACCCCTCCGCCGGAGGGCGAGTTCCACTTCACCAACCTGTCCCTGGGGAACCTCGACTACCAAGGGCGCAAGCAGACCCCGCCGTTCACCTCCACGTTCCTGACCTTCGACTTCCAGCCGGTCACCGCGACGATGGTCCTGGAGCAGACGGGGCCCATCACGATCGACACCCTGGTCCGCGTCATCTTCGCGACCGGCGACAACCACCTGGAGAACACGGTCCGGGCCCCGCTCGTCCTGCGCGTCCTCGACGTCGAGGTGAACGGCGTCCCGCTCGACGTGGGCCCCTCCTGCCGCACCGCCGCTCCGCTCTCCTCGCCGGAGCCCAAGCCCGCCGAGTACCCCGGGAACCACCTCGTGCTGCTCGGGCTGGGGAAGATCCCCTTCGGCCTGCCCGCCGAGGGGTACATCCTGACCGGCGGCGGCCCCCTCACCGGGGAGGTGACCATCCCGGCCTTCCAGGGGTGCGGCTCCGACGGCGAGAACTTCGACCGGCTCTTCACCGCCGCCATCTCCGGCCCCGGCAACCACCTCAAGCAGATCCAGGGCCAGACCTGTTCCGTGGGCGTCGAGGTTCCGCCTCCGGACCAGTGCACCGAGGACCGCCAGCCGCTCGTCGTCCCCAAGCCCGAGCGCTGATCCCCCGTACCCCCGTCCCGCCCCCTCCGACGAAAGGCACCCCGCCATGCCCCGCATCACCGCCCGCACCAAGCTGGCCACCGTCTCGGCCCTGACCGCGCTCGGCGCCTTCGCCTCCATGGGCACGGCGACCGCGGCCGCCCCGGTCCTGAACGGCGGCTGGGCCCCCTCCACCCGCTGCCCCGTCGACGCCACCGCGATGATCACGTCCGACGGGCTCGACAAGGCGCCGCAGTGCATCGTCTCGTACTCGCTCAGCGGCTCCATCAAGCTCGGCAACACGACGGTGACCACCGGGAAGACCAACCTCCAGATGGGCGTCGTGCAGAACGTCGACGGCACCAACTCGGTGGTCGCGCCCGCCGGCGGCGCGCTCATCGCGGACTCCGCCACCGTCCCGGGCGGGCTGATGGGCCTGATGTGTCCGAGCGACATCCCGTTCATCACCGACATCTGCCGGCAGCTGTCGGACGCCAAGCTCAACAAGATCACCGCCACCATGGAGTCGGTCGGCACCCCCTCGAACTTCGACCAGATCGCGGGCGTCCTCACCGACCAGCCGATCGTGACCATCCCGGTCCGCATCCGGCTGCAGAACCCGTTCCTCGGCGACAACTGCTACATCGGGACCAAGTCCAACCCCATCCTGCTCCGCCCGAAGAACCTCGACGCGCCCTCGTTCGGCGTCGAGCGCTTCGACGGCAACGGCACCGCGAACGAGGAAGGCGACATGAGCCGCCTCAACCTCCTCGGCTCCACCCAGTACGACGACAGCTTCGCCGTCCCCGGCGCCAGCGGCTGCGGCCTCGGGCTGTTCGGCATCATCGACGCGGCGGTCAACCTGAAGACGGGCCTGCCCTCCGCCGCCGGCAAGAACAAGCTCACGCTCAACAACACCCAGACGTTCCTGACCGGCCTCTTCGCCCCCGGCGTCCTCGCCCCCGACGCCGGCAAGGTCTTCTCGCGGAACTGGCACTCCGCCGTCAACTAACGGCCACCCAGGGGTGATTACCGGCCGACTCGGCCCCCAGCGCCCCGCCGGAAGACATGAACCTTGCTCAAGTTGTGTACAGCACACAACAGTTGTCCTAGCTTTCAGCAGTCCACATCGGTACGTACCTGACGGCTCCTGCGGCGCCCGCCCCTCCCGGCCGGGCGCCGCAGCGCCGCTCCCCCACCGGTCACGTAGCAGAGCAAGGGATCGGTCATCCATGCCCTCCATCGCACAGTCACCGGAGCTCGGTGAGCCGCTCGATCCGCTGCCCCGCGAGTTCGCCGCCCTGATGAGACCGGAGATCCCGGGCCTCATCAAGGAGATCGGCGTGGAGATCGAGCGCGCCTATCCCGTGTACGCCCACCTCTTCAACGGGCCCCACTCGGACGCGATCCGCCAGGGCGTGGAACAGGCCCTGGCGGCCTTCGTGGACCGGGTCGACCGCCCCGGCGCGAAGTCCGCCCTGCGCGACGACCTCCTGCGCCAGTTCGGCCGGGTGGAGGCGTACGAGGGCCGGGACCTCGACACGTTACAAGGCGCCTACCGCCTCGGCGCCCGCATCGCCCTGCGCCGGGCCAAGAGCATCGGGCGCACCTACAACCTCTCCCCCACCCTCATCCTGGCCTTCGCCGACGCCCTCTTCGCGTACGTGGACGAACTGGAGACGCTCTCCCGCGAGGGCTACCTCGCCGTCCAGAGCCGCGCGGTCTCCGACGTCTCCGCCCTGCGCCGGAAGCTGCTCCACCTCGTCGTGGCCGGCCCGCCGCTGCCCCGCGCGACCATCGCCGAACTCTGCCAGGAGGCGTCCTGGCAGCTCCCCGCCGAATGCACCCTGGTCGCCGTCCGGCCGCCCGCCACCGGGGTCCTCCAGGCCCGGCTCGACCGGGACGTCCTCACCGACCTCAGCCTGCCCCATCCCCATCTGCTCGTGCCCGGCCCGCTGACCGGCGAACGCCGGGCGATGCTCGACTCCGCGCTGGCCGGGACGCCCGCCGTCCTCGGACTGACCGTGCCGACCACGCAGGCCGCCCACTCGCTGCGCTGGGCCCGGCAAGTCCTCCGGCTGATCGACGACGGCATCGTGCCGGACGCCGCCGCCGTCCGCTGCGAGGACCACCTCACGACCCTGTGGCTGCTCACCGACCCGGCCCTGACGGACCAGCTGGCCCGCCGCGAACTGGCCCCGCTCGACGGGCTGTCCGGCACCCGGCGGGAGCGGCTGATCGAGACCCTGCGGGTGCACGTCTCCACCCGCGCCCCCGCCGAGCAGGTCGGCGAGCTGCTCGGCGTGCACGCCCAGACGGTCCGCTACCGCCTGCGGAACCTCGACAACCATTTCGGCGACCGGCTCCTGGACCCCGACCGCCGCTTCGCCCTGGAGGCGGCGCTGCGCTCGCTCCACCTCCGCGGCCGCGAACAGGCCGACTGACGGCCTACGCCTCCCGGGGGACCAGCCGGCAGCGCGCCGGGCCGACCGCCTGGAGGGTGATCGCGGGGGCCACCGGCACCTCGGTGTCCACCGCCTCGAAGCCATGGCGCTGGAGGATCGTGGCGAGCGCGATCACCGACTCCAGCATGGAGAAGTGCTGGCCGATGCAGGCCCGCGGCCCGCCGCCGAAGGGGAACCAGGCGTAGCGGGGCCGTGCGGCCTCCGCCTCGGGGGTGAAGCGGTCCGGGTCGAAGCGCTCGGCGTCGTCCCAGTAGGCGGGGTGCCGGTGGGTGACCCAGGGGGCCACGATGACGTCGGCGCCGGCCGGGATCCCGACCCCGCCGACCGTCGTGGCGGCGACGGCCCGGCGGCCGATGACGGGCGCGGCGGGGAAGAGCCGCATCGCCTCCTTGAGGACCCGCGTCACGTACGGCAGGGCGTCGAGGTCGGCGGCGCCGGGGGCTCGCCCGGCGAGGACCCGGTCGACCTCCTCGTGGGCGCGCCGCTGCGCCTCGGGGTGGAGGGCGAGGAGGTGGAGGGCGAAGCCGAGCGAGGTGGCCGTGGTCTCGTGGCCGGCGAGCAGGAAGACGAGGACCTGCTCGCGCAGTTCGGTGGCGGAGAAGGCTCCGTCCTCGGCGCTCTCGGCGGCCATGAGCAGGGTCAGCAGGTCGTCGCCCTCGGTGCCGGTCCGCCCGGTGGCCCTGCGCTCGGCGATGATCCGGTCGCACTCCTCGTAGAGCGCCTTGTGGAGGGCGGCGGCCCGGCGGTTGGCGGGGGTGGGCCACTCGCGGGGCACGTTGACCGGGGAGTAGCCGCGGCGGAGCACGTACGAGCCGACGCCGGGGAAGCAGCGCTCGACGACCTCGACGGCGGAGTCCACGTCGGTGCCGAAGAGGATGCGGGCGACGGCGCGCAGGGCCAGCCGGGTCGACTCGTGGAGGACGTCCACGGAGGTGCGGCCGGCCTTCCCCCACTCGGCGGTGAGGGTGGTGACCTCGGTGGCGATGGCGTCGGCGTAGCTGTCGACGCGGCGCTTGGTGAAGAGCGGCTGGACGAGCCGGCGCTGGCGCAGGTAGTCGTCGTCCTGGCTGGTGAGCAGGCCGTTGCCGAAGGACTCGCGGATCTCCTGGTAGAAGGAGTTGTCCTTGCGGAAGTTGGCGGACTCGCCGGCGAGGACCTGCTGGGCGCCTTCGGCGGAGAAGACGGCGTAGACGTGGGCGCGGGCACCGGGCGGGCCGGCGCTGATGCGGACGACGTCGCCGTGTTCGCGCCGGGCGCGCAGGAAGGTGCCGAGCGAGTCGTTCTTCAGGTCGAACATGGATCCGACGACGGGCAGTCCGGTGAGGACCGGTGCTTCGGTCCGGGCTTCGGTTCGGGCTTCGGTGTCCATATGACTTCCCCCTGGTTCGCGGCGCCGGGGCGATTGTCCCGCAGGGAGGTGACCCGTGGGTAGCTTCCGCCAGCGGGCCGTCCGGATCTGGCCTGTTGGCCGGATCCAGGCGGTTGTCGGTGGCGTCTGGGAGGCTCGTCGGCATGGACGAGAACACGAGGGGCGAGCGCCCCGGGATGACCCTCCAGCTGACGATCGACTGCGCGGATCCGGCCCGGCTGGTGCCGTTCTGGGCGGAGGCGCTGCGGTACGTGCCGGAGCCGGCGCCCGACGGGCACGCGAGCTGGCGGGCGTACTGGGCGGCGACCGGGGTGCCCGAGGAGGAGCTCGGCGACGGCGCCGGCGACCTGGCGGAGTCCCTGGTGGACCCGGAGGGCGTCGGGCCGCGGGTGTGGTTCCAGCAGGTCCCGGAGCCCAAGACGGTGAAGAACCGCGTCCACCTGGACCTGAAGGTCGGCGGTGGACGCGGGGTGCCCCTCGCGGTGCGCCGGGCGCGGGTCGACGGGGAGGTGGCCCGGCTGACCGCGCTCGGCGCGACCGTGCTGTACGCGATGGACGAGCCGCACGGCATGGACTACTACGCGGTGGTGCTCCAGGACCCGGAGGGGAACGAGTTCTGCGTGGTCTGACGGACGGGGTCCCGGGTCATCCGGCGTCGCGCGGGTCGAAGGAGCGGGTGTCGACGGTCAGCGGCTCGGGGAAGGCCGCGGCGACCGCGTCCCAGCGGGTGAACTTGAAGTTGGTGCCCTCGCGGTCGCCGTCCGCCGGGGTGGCCTCGCCGTCGTGGGTGACGAGCAGGCCCTGGGGGAAGGCGCCGCCGAGGGGCACGTTCACCACGGTGGCGCCGTCGGAGTGCTGGACGCCGTCGGTGGCCGGGCCGTCGGTGACGGCGAAGGAGCCGAGGTAGGCGTTGCCGTCCTCGCGCGCGTAGACGGCGAAGCTGTCGTCGCCCTGGCTGGAGGCGAGGACGTAGCCCTCGCCGTCGCCGCCGTGGTAGACGGTGACGCCCTCCGCGTCGGCGCTCAGGTGCTCACCACCGAAGCCGGGGTCGTGCGCGGTGTCGAGGACGCACTCCTCCTCGGCCTCGTCGTAGCTCCACGGGGTGCCGTACTCGCGGACACGGTCGAGGAGTTCGGGCCGCTCGAACTCCTCGTCGTCGAGCTCGATCCGCCAGAGGCCGACGGCCTCCTGGGCGGCGTAGAGGACGTGCTCCTCCTGGTCGACGGCCATGCCCTCCACCTGCGGCAGCTCGCCGGGGTCCGCGCAGGGCCGCCAGGAGGTGCCGTCGGGCAGGGCGAAGGAGGCGGGCAGGTCGAGCGTGGACTCGGTGCGGTAGCCGACCCGGCCGCCGCGGTCCTCCAGCTCCAGCAGGCGCAGCCGGCTGCGCTCGCGCTGGGAGACGACGACGTAGGCGTCGTCTCCGTCGCGGTACGCGGCGAGGCCGTAGGAGGTGGTCTGGTCGTCGACCTCGGCCTCGCTCGCGGCGAAGACGGGGGTGACGCCGGCGGCGGTGACGTCCTTCAGCGGGGGGCGGCCGGCGGCGACGGCGGCCGGGTCGATCGCGTAGGCGCGGATCCGGTCGCGGCCGCGGTCGCTGACGACGGCCAGGTCGGTCCTGCGCCCGTTCAGCTCGAAGCCGTAGACCAGGTCGATGTTGTTGAACCGCCCGGGGGCGGCGTCCGGGCCGGGGGCCTGCGGGGCGGCGACGTGCTGCAGACGGCGGCCGTCGAGCCCGTGGACGTCGAGCCCGCCCTCCTTGAGGGTGCCGATGACGAGGCTGCGGCCGGGCCGGGTGGGGTCGACCCAGACGGCGGGGTCGTCCGCGTTCGCGTTCCCGCCCGCCTCGTCGTCGTACACGACGGGCGTCTCGACGCGGGCGGTGACGGTGACGGGGTGGGGGGCGGCGGGGACCGCGGCCACGACGCTGAATGCGGCGGCCAGGGCGGTCAGGGCGGAGGCGCTCACGGTACTCCTCGGTAGCGGTCTCGGACGGGCCGAGACGCTACGGAGGCGGAATGGAGCGGCCCTTGCGGAGCCGTGAATTCCGAACGGCCGTCCGGCACACGCGGATAGCCTTCCGGTCATGGGGACCGATATCGAAGGTGCGATCGAGGTGCGGGGGCGGGACGGGCGCTGGGCGGTCCGTGACTGGCTGCCCGACTGCGCGTCGGTGCGCGACCGGAGCGCGCGGGAGATCCTGTTCGGGTACGGCGGCGCGCTCCAGGTGGACCGTCCGCTGTGGGACGCGCGGGGCGTCCCGGAGGGGGCCTCCGAGGACATCCCCGACGACGAGATCAACCACAGCCACTCGTACGCCACATGGGCCGAGGTGGCGGCCGTCGACTGGGACGCGCCACTGAACGACCGCGCCGACGGCAACCACCTCGGGGTGTGGGTGCCGGGGCCGGACGGCGAGCTCGTCCTGGACTACGTGGGCTGGGCGCCGCTCGCCGTCCTGGACGCGTCGGAGGAGCTGTTCGGCGAGGACCTGTGGCCGTGGGAGTGGCCACCGGGCGGCGAGGTCCCCTTCGAGGGTGCGGTCTACCGTCCGGTGGTGTACACGGCGCGGATGTTCGCGCCGCCGGACGGTGACCGCTGGGGTCCCGTCTGGACGATCATGCGTGACCTGGCGGCCGTCCACGGTGACGAGAACGTCCGCCTGATCGTCTGGTTCGGCTGAGGCCGGGCCCCGCGCCGGAGGGCTACTTGCCGAGGGCGCGGCCGATGACCATCCGCTGGATCTCGCTCGTCCCCTCGAAGATCGTGTAGATCGCGGCGTCGCGGTGCATGCGCTCCACCGGGTACTCGCGGGTGTAGCCGTTGCCGCCGAGGATCTGGATCGCCTGCCCGGTGACGGTCTTGGCGACCTCGCTCGCGTACAGCTTCGACATGGAGCCCTCGGCCTTGGTGAAGGGCTTGCCGGCGGTGGCCATCCAGGAGGCGCGCCAGACCAGCAGGCGGGCCGCGTCGATCTGGGTGGCCATGTCGGCGAGCTGGAAGGCGACGCCCTGGTTCTCGATGATCGGGCGGCCGAACTGGACCCGGGTCTTGGCGTAGTCGAGGGCGACCTCGTACGCGGCGCGGGCGGTGCCGACGGCCATGGCGCCGACCGCCGGGCGGGACGCCTCGAAGGTGGCCATGGCGGCGTTCTTGACGCGCTCGCCGCCCGTCTTCGCCTTCTCGCGGGCGCGGGCCAGGCGCTCGTCCAGCTTGTCCTTGCCGCCGAGCAGGCAGGAGCCGGGGACGCGCACGTCCTCCAGGACGACCTCGGCGGTGTGCGAGGCGCGGATGCCGTGCTTCTGGAACTTCTGGCCCTGGGAGAGGCCGGGGGTGTCCGGCGGCACGATGAAGGAGGCGTGGCCCTTGGAGCCGAGCTCCGGGTCGACGACGGCGACGACGACGTGGACGTTGGCGATGCCGCCGTTGGTCGCCCAGGTCTTGGTGCCGTTGAGCACCCACTCGTCCTTGGCCTCGTCGTAGACGGCCCGGGTGCGCATGGAGGCGACGTCGGAGCCGGCGTCGGGCTCGGAGGAACAGAAGGCGGCGACCTTCACGTCGTTGGCGTCGCCGTACATCTGCGGCACCCAGGTGCCGATCTGCTCCTCGGTGCCGTTGGCGAGGACGCCGACGGCGGCGAGGCCGGTGCCGACGATGGAGAGGGCGATGCCCGCGTCGCCCCAGAAGAGCTCCTCCATGGTCATCGGGACGCCGAGACCGGTGGGGTCGAAGAACTGCTGGGCGTAGAAGTCGAGGGAGTAGATTCCGAGCTTGGCCGCCTCCTGGATGATCGGCCAGGGGGTCTCCTCACGCTCGTCCCACTCGGCGGCGGCCGGCCGCATGACGTCCGCGGCGAAGCCGTGAAGCCAGTCACGGACTTCCTTCTGGTCGTCGTTGAGCTCGAACGTGAACTCGGCCATGTTCCCTCCCAGCAGTATGTTACTTGCGGTAACACCCAGTCTGTTACCGGCGGGTACAGCTGTCAACCTGCGGATCCTCCCGGGCGAAGCGGATCGGACGGTTCGGCACAGCATGCCGGTCGGGTGTTACGTTGCGACAGCCTCAGGTCATCGCACGGGCGGGGAGACACGCTTATGGACATCGCACACCGGACCACCGACCAGCAGAAGCCCGCCGAGCAGCGGCGGCGCGAACTGCTGGAGGCGGCGGACCGGGTGGTGCTCCGCGACGGCCCCAAGGCATCCATGAACGCGATCGCGGCCGAGGCGGGCATCACCAAGCCGATCCTCTACCGCCACTTCGGCGACAAGGGCGGCCTCTACCGCGCCCTCGCCACCCGCCACACCGACGCCCTCCTCGCCTCGCTGCGCGCCGCCCTCGACGCGCCCGCCGACCGGCGCCGCCGGGTCGAGGCCACCCTCGACACCTACCTCGCCTCCATCGAGGCGATGCCGCAGGTCTACCGCTTCCTCATGCACCCGGCCGAGGAGTCCCACCAGACCGAGCAGGGCTTCGACGTCGGGCGCCACTCCGCCCCGCTGCTCCGCCGCATGGGCGAGGAGCTGGGCCAGGTCATCGCCGAGCGCGTCGACCTCGGCCCGGCCGCCGAGGCGCAGGCCCGGATCTGGGGCCACGGCATCGTCGGCATGATGCACGCCGCCGGCGACTGGTGGCTGGGCGAGCGCCCCTGCTCCCGCGCCGAACTGGTCCGCTCCCTCGCGGACCTCCTCTGGGGCCGCCTCGCCGAGGCCGACGACCGCGCGGACGGCCCGGGGTTCTGACCACCGGCCGACCGGGGGGGGCGCCGGGGGGCGGCCCCGGAGCGAGGCGGGTCGCCGGGGGGCGGGCCCGGCGATTCCGGGCGGTCGCCCTCGGAGCCGTACCGGGGAAACGTCCGCTACGCGTCCAGCGCGGCGGCTCCCTCGCCCCACGGCTGCCTGCGGATCGCGCGGAACAGGCGTGATCTCCGCCACCCCGTGACGTGCTCCGCGTAGACGCGGCCCTCCAGGTGGTCCATCTCGTGCAGGAGGCAGCGGGCGAAGAAGCCGGTGCCCTCGATCCGCACCGGGGTGCCGTCCGTCCGCACGCCCTCGACCACCGCGCGGTCGAAGCGGGCCACCGGCGCCTCCAGGCCCGGCAGCGAGAGGCAGCCCTCCGGACCCCGGTAGGCGTCGCCGTCCGCCTCGACGAGGCGCGGGTTCACCACGTGTCCCAGGTGCCGCACGTCCTCGTCGTCCGGGCAGTCGTAGACGAAGACCCGCAGCCCCACGCCCACCTGGTTGGCGGCCAGACCGACGCCGTGCGCCGCGTACATGGTGGCGAACATCGACTCCACCAGACCGTCGAGCACGGGCCCGAACTCGGTGACGGGGGCGCAGGGTGCGTGCAGCACGGGGTCGCCGAGCAGGGTCATCGTCCGGACGATGCCGGAGCTGCCGGGGATGGGGCGGTTTCGCATGCCGGTAAGCGTACGGTCCGCCGTGACCTCCTCATTTCATACGGTCGGCACGGTGCCGTGGTTCGGGCTCCTGGCCGGTTCTCGATAGGCTGAGCCCCGACCGACGCAAGGAGGATCAAGGACGATGTCAGGACACCCCGGTAATCCAGAGCCGCTGTCGCCGCGTGCCAAGCTGGCCGTGACCGCGGGCAAGGCAGCCGCCGCGGTGTCGCGGGCGGCCGGCCGTGGCAGCGGATCGGTGATCGGCGGCCGGGTGGCGCTCAAGCTCGACCCCGACCTGCTGGGACGGCTCGCGCAGCACCTGGACGTCGTCCTCGTGTCCGCCACCAACGGCAAGACCACCACGACCCGGCTCATCGCCGAGGCGCTCAGGGCCAGCGGCCCGGTGGTCTCGAACGCCCTCGGCGCCAACATGCCCGCGGGCATCACCTCCGCCCTCGCCGGCGGCAGTGACGCCCGGTACGGCGTGATCGAGGTCGACGAGAAGTACCTCGCCGGTGTCGCCCGCGACACCACCCCCAAGGCGATCGCGCTGCTCAACCTCTCCCGCGACCAGCTCGACCGCGCCGCCGAGACGCGGATGCTCGCCGAGAAGTGGCGCGAGGGCCTCAACGGCTCCAAGGCGGTCGTCATCGCCAACGCCGACGACCCGCTGATCGTGTGGGCCGCCTCCTCCTCCCCCAACGTGGTGTGGGTCGCGGTCGGCCAGGAGTGGAAGGACGACGCCTGGTCGTGCCCCTCCTGCGGCGGTGTGCTCCAGCGCCCCGGCGACGACTGGTTCTGCGGCGAGTGCGGCTTCCGCCGTCCCGCCCCGAGCTGGGCGCTCAGCGGCGACCACGTGCTCGACCCGCACGGCTCGGCCTGGCCCATCCGGCTCCAGCTGCCCGGCCGCGCCAACAAGGCGAACGCCGCCACCTCGGCCGCCGTCGCCGCCGTCTTCGGCGTGCCGCCCCAGGTCGCCCTGGAGCGCATGTACCAGGTGCAGGCCGTGGCCGGCCGGTACGACGTGGTCTCCTTCCAGAACCGGCAGCTGCGGCTGCTGCTCGCGAAGAACCCGGCGGGCTGGCTGGAGACGTTCTCCCTGATCGACCAGCCGCCGACGCCGGTCGTCCTCGCGGTGAACGCGCGCGGCGCCGACGGCACCGACACGTCCTGGCTGTGGGACGTCGACTACGGCCGGCTCGCCGGCCACCCGATCATGGTGATCGGCGACCGCCGGCTCGACCTCGCGGTCCGGCTGGAGGTCGCGGGTGTCGACTTCCGCGTCTGCGAGACGATCGACGAGGCCGTCGCCATGGCCCCGCCCGGGCAGATCGAGCTGATCGCCAACTACACCGCCTTCCAGGACGTACGCCGCCGTGTCGGCAACTGACCCCGCCCCGGCCCGCAGAAGGAGTGGCAGCATGAGTGACAGCAGCCTGCGTGTGGTCTGGGTCTATCCCGACCTGCTCAGCACCTACGGCGACCAGGGCAACGTGCTCGTCGTCGAGCGCCGCGCCCGCCAGCGCGGCCTGCACGTCGACCGCGTCGACGTCCGCAGCGACCAGCCCGTCCCCACCTCCGGCGACATCTACCTCATCGGCGGCGGCGAGGACCGGCCGCAGCGGCTCGCGGCCGAGCGGCTGCGCCGCGACGGCGGCCTCTCCCGGGCCGCCTCCAACGGCGCGATCATCTTCTCGGTCTGCGCCGGGTACCAGATCCTGGGCCACGAGTTCATCAACGACCTCGGGGCGCGCGAGCCGGGCCTCGGCCTGCTCGACGTGACCACGGTCCGCGGCGAGGGCGCCCGCTGCGTCGGCGACGTGCTCGCCGACATCGACCCGCAGCTGGGCCTCCCCCAGCTGACCGGCTTCGAGAACCACCAGGGCGTCACCCACCTCGGCCCGACGGCCCGCCCCTTCGCCCGGACCGTCTTCGGCAACGGCAACGGCAACGGCGACGGCACCGAGGGCGCGTACAACGACACCGTCTTCGGCACCTACATGCACGGTCCCGTCATGGCCCGCAACCCACAGATCGCGGACCTGCTGCTGAAGCTGGCCCTCGACGTCAACGCGCTGCCGCCGACCGACGACCGGTGGTACGAGGCGCTGCGCGCCGAGCGCATCGCGTCCGCCTCGCAGCCCGCCTGACGGAACGCCAGGAGCCCGGCGGAAGCGCACTTCTGAGCGGGCCGCCGCACATTGGATTCGTAAGTGAATGCGGTGTCCAATCTGCGGACATCCGGTTCGGCCCCGCCACCCGGCAACGATAGGGTGGCGGGGATCCAGCCGGACGACGTGGTCCGGGAGTCGGCCCACGTTGCAAAGGTTTTTGGGCTATGCGCATTGGTGTGCTCACCTCCGGCGGAGACTGCCCCGGTCTGAACGCCGTCATCCGTTCCGTCGTGCACCGGGCCGTGGTCGACCACGGGGACGAGGTCATCGGCTTCCACGACGGGTGGAAGGGCCTCCTGGAGTGCGACTACCGGAAGCTCGACCTCGACGCGGTGGGCGGCATCCTCGCCCGCGGCGGCACCATCCTCGGATCCTCCCGCGTCCAGCCCGCGCACCTCGTCGACGGGGTCGAGCGGGCCCGGGGCCACGTCGCCGACCTCGGCCTCGACGCGATCATCCCGATCGGCGGCGAGGGCACCCTCAAGGCCGCCAACCTCCTCTCCGAGGCCGGCCTCCCCATCGTCGGCGTCCCGAAGACGATCGACAACGACATCGCCTCGACCGACGTCACCTTCGGCTTCGACACCGCCGTCACCGTGGCGACCGAGGCCCTCGACCGCCTCAAGACCACCGCCGAGTCGCACCAGCGCGTCCTCGTCGTCGAGGTCATGGGCCGTCACACCGGCTGGATAGCCCTCCACTCGGGCATGGCCGCCGGCGCCCACGCCGTCGTCGTCCCGGAGCGCCCCTTCGACATCGACGAGCTGACCGCCCGGGTCGGCGCCCGCTTCGAGGACGGCAAGCGGTTCGCCATCGTCGTCGTCGCCGAGGGCGCCAAGCCGCGCGAGGGCTCCTCCATGGACTTCAAGACCGCCGGCACCGACATCTACGGCCACGAGCGCTTCACCGGCGTCGCCAACCAGCTCTCCGTCGAGCTGGAGCGCCGCCTCGGCAAGGAGGCCCGCCCGGTCATCCTCGGCCACGTCCAGCGCGGCGGCACCCCCACCGCGTACGACCGCGTCCTCGCCACCCGCTTCGGCTGGCACGCGGTCGAGGCGGCGCACCGCGGCGAGTTCGGCCGGCTGACCTCGCTGCGCGGCACCGACATCGTGATGGTGCCGCTGGCGCAGGCCGTGGAGTCCCTCAAGACGGTCCCCGAGGACCGCTACGCCGAGGCCGAGTGCGTGCTCTGAGCACCCTTCCGCACGACACCCGCCCCCGGTCGCGAGCGCGACCGGGGGCGGTTCTAGTCTGGTGCGGACAACAAGCGCGAAACGGGCTCGGCGCGCAATGGGCTCCAGGAGTAAGCGATGGATCACAGCGGGCACGGCATGACCACGGATCTGCCGCCGTTCACGCTGGGGCGGGGCCTGGAGTTCTCTCCCGACCTCTTCTTCCTGATCGGGTGCCTCGCGGCCCTCGGCCTGTACGGGTGGGGGGTCGCCCGGCTGCGGAAGCGCGGTGACGCCTGGCCGGTCGCCCGGACCGTGCTCTTCACCGCCGGCGTGCTGACCATCGCCCTGGTGATGTGCACCAAGCTGAACGACTACGGCATGGTCATGTTCAGCGTGCACATGGTGCAGCACATGGTCATCTCGATGGTCTCGCCGATCCTGCTGCTGCTCGGCGCGCCCGTGACGCTGGCGCTGCGGGCCCTGCCGGTGGCCGGGCGCGATGCGCTCGGCCCGCGCGAGCTGCTGCTGAAGCTGCTGCACAGCCGGTACATGCGGGTCATCACGCACCCCGTCTTCACCATCAGCATGTTCATCGCCAGCCTCTACGGCCTCTACTTCACCTCGCTCTTCGACACCCTCATGGCGTCGAAGCCCGGGCACATCGCGATGATGGTCCACTTCCTCGCCGTGGGCCTGGTCTTCTTCTGGCCGATCATGGGCGTGGACCCGGGCCCGCACCGGCCGGGGTACGTGATGCGGATGCTGGAGCTCTTCGCGGGCATGCCGTTCCACGCCTTCTTCGGCATCGCGATGATGATGGCGACCCAGCCGATGGTGGAGGCGTACAAGAACCCGCCGGCCTCGCTCGGCATCGACGCGCTCGCCGACCAGAACGCCGCGGGCGGCATCGCCTGGGCCTTCAGCGAGATCCCGTCGGTCCTGGTGCTGATCGCCCTGGTGTACCAGTGGTACCACTCCGAGCAGCGCCAGGCCGTCCGCAAGGACCGGCAGGCCGACCGGGACGGCGACAAGGAGCTGGCGGAGTACAACGCGTACCTGGCCTCGCTCCAGGCGCGCCGCTGACCCGCCCGCCACGTCGGCGCGAGGCCCCCGGGACCGCACGGTCCCGGGGGCCTCGCGCCGTCCGGCGCACGCCGGGTGCGTCCGGGGAGTAGCGCGCGCCCCCGGTGGGGAGTCACGATGGCAGGGAGGCTTCCCAGGCCCCGGTCGGGAGGAGAGCGGACATGTCCGGTTCCACGAAGGCGATGACGTACGTCACGTGCGCGGCCCTGGTGCTGATCACCGCGTACACGGTGGCGCTCGGCAGCAGCGGCTGGCTCTGGTTCGGCTGGATCGTGCTCGGGATCGCGACCATCGGGATGGCGGCGGCGGACAGCGCCGACACGGCCGCGCCGCGCGGACCCCGCGCGGGCGGGACGGGGCCCGGTCCGTCGGCACGCTGACGGCGCCGGCTCACGTGTGACGGTCCGCGCGGCACCGCTCGACGAGCTCAGCGGGGCACGAGGACGAACCAGACCTGTCCGAGGGCGAAGGCGAGCGGACGGCCTTCGGGGGTGGTGAAGGAGGTGCCGCCGTCCGGGTCGGGGCGGGACCAGCGGGCCTCGTACGCCCGCCCGTCGCGCAGGACCGTCGCCGTGCCGGAGCCGGTGGTCTCGGTGTACGGGGAGACGGCGCCGGTGACGTCGTGGAAGTCCGAGGGGCGGACGGTCACGCGCTGGACCACGACGGTGGCGGGGGTGAGCGGACCGCTGTCGGTACTGGTGGCGGCGCGGCCGTCGATGGCGACGCGCCAGCCGCGGTCGGCGGCGGACCAGGTGAAGGTGTAGCGGGCGGCCGGGAAGCGGGCGGTCTCCGAGGCGGTCGCGGTGCCGCCGGCGGGCGCGGGGCCGAAGCGCAGTCCGACGGGGCGCGCGTCGGAGGCGTCGGGGGCGGCCGCGAGGGCGCGCTCGGGGCTCAGGTAGAGGTTGTGCGGGGCGGGGCGGTCCGGGGAGCGCCGGAACGCCCGGGGCGCGTCCGACGGGGCGACGAGGTCGAGCGGCGCGGCCTCCAGGAGCGGGGTCAGCCTGCTCTGGGCGCCGGAGTAGGCGAGGGCGGGCCGGCCGAAGGGGCGCAGGAGGGAGATGTCGGACTCGCGGGCGCTGCGGACCGGGCCGACGCTGTCGGGGAGGCGGGAGGAGTAGACGGCGAGGAGGCGGGTGACGCCGCCCTCGACCTGTTCGACGTAGACGAGGTCGGCGGCGCCGAGGCCGGTGTGGGGGCGGGCGGCGGCGACGTTGTCTATCTTCACGGCGAGGACGGGGCCGGTGCGGGCGGGCAGGCCGGTGAAGGGCGAGACGCCGCTCGGCGTGGTGGCGGTGGTGGGCGCGCGCGTCGGCGTCGGTGACGGGCCCGGCGGGCCCGAGCCGGAGCAGCCGTACAGACCGGCCGCGGTCACCGCGCAGAGCAGTGCGGTGAGCACACGGCCGGGACGCCGGGGTCCGCGCGCGCCTGGCATGTCGGCCTCCCGGTGGTTCGGGACACTCCTCCCAGTGGACCACGGGCGGCCGGGGCGTTACAACGGGGCGTGACGGACGACGAACGGGGGTCCCGGTGTTCTACCGGCTGCTGAAGTACGTACTGATCGGACCGCTGCTGAAACTGCTGTTCCGGCCGCGCGTGGAGGGGATCGAGCACATCCCCGAGGAGGGCGCGGCGATCGTCGCGGGCAACCACCTCTCCTTCTCCGACCACTTCCTCATGCCGGTGGTGCTCGACCGGCGGATCACGTTCCTGGCGAAGCAGGAGTACTTCACCGGGCCGGGGCTGAAGGGGAGGCTGACGGCGGCGTTCTTCCGGGCGGCCGGGCAGATCCCGGTGGACCGCTCGGGCAAGGAGGCGGGCCAGGCGGCGATCCGCGAGGGGCTGGGGGTGCTGGCGAAGGACGAACTGCTGGGCATCTACCCGGAGGGCACCCGCTCGCACGACGGGCGCCTGTACAAGGGCAAGGTCGGGGTGGCGGTGATGGCGCTGACGGCCGGGGTGAAGGTGGTGCCGTGCGCCATGGTCGGCACCTTCGAGATCCAGCCCCCGGGACGGGTGGTGCCGCGGATCCGGCGGGTGACCATCCGGTTCGGGGAGCCGCTGGACTTCTCGCGCTTCGCGGGCTCGGCGGACGAGCGGGCGGTGGTCCGGGCGGTCACGGACGAGATCATGTACGCGATCATGCGGCTGTCGGGGCAGGAGTACGTGGACGAGTACGCGGCCGTGGTGAAGGCGGCCGGCTCCTGAGGGACGGCTCCGGGAACGGGCCGAGGGACGGCTCCGGGAACGGGCGGAGGGGCGGTCGCCGTGCGCGACCGCCCCTCCGTGCTGCGTCAGGCCGCCGGGGTCACGGCTGCGGAGCGGCGTGCGGGGCGCACGTCTGGTCCGTGGCGTCGAGCCGACCGGTCAGCAGGTAGTCCTCGACCTTGGTGTTGAGGCACGGGTTGGCGAGGTTGGTGATGCCGTGCGAGCCGGCGTCCCGCTCCGTGATCAGGCGCGAGCCCTTGAACCGCTTGTGCAGTTCCACAGCGCCCTCGTACGGGGTGGCGGCGTCGCGCTCGGCCTGGGTGATGAGCACGGGCGGCAGCCCCTTGCCGGTCTTGACCTGCACGGGCTGGCGGCTGGGCGCCTTCCAGGTGGCGCAGGGCAGGTTCATCCAGGCGTTGGACCAGGTCATGAACGGGTACTGCTCGTGGAGCCGGGAGTTGTCCCGGTCCCACTTCTTCCAGCTGGTCGGCCACGGTGCATCCGCACATTCGACCGCCGTGTAGACGGCGTTGCCGTTCTCCGCCGCGATGTTGCCGGCGGTGTCCGTGAGGTCGGCGGCGGCGTTGTCGATGAGCGGCTGCGGGTCGCCGGCGGCGTACGCGCTCCACACCTCGGCCACGGGGGCCCACATGGAGTCGTAGTAGGGGGCGTTCTGGAAGAAGCCGATGAGCTCGGCCGGTCCGACGGTGCCGCCGAGCGGCGCCTTCTTCGCGGCGGCGCGCAGGGTGTCCCACTGCTGCCGGACCTCGGCCAGGGTGTCGCCGAGGTGGTAGGTGGCGTCGTTCTTCGCGACCCAGGTCATCCAGTCGGTGAGCCGGCCCTCGAAGGCGATGTCCTGGCCGAGGTTGGCCTCGTACCAGATGGACCGGGTCGACGGGTTCACGACGCTGTCCAGGACCATGCGCCGGACGTGGTCCGGGAACAGGGTGCCGTAGACGGCGCCGAGGTAGGTGCCGTAGGAGACGCCGACGAAGTTGAGCTTCCGCTCGCCGAGGGCGGCGCGGACGACGTCGAGGTCGCGCGCGGTGTTCGGCGTCGTCATGTGCGGCAGCATGTCGCCGCTCTTCTCGGCGCAGCCCTCGGCGTACTCGGCGGCGAGCTTGCGCTGCGCGCGCTTGTCGGCCTCGCTGTCGGGGACCGGGTCGAGCTTGGGGCCCTTGACGAACTCGGTCGGGTCGACGCAGGAGATCGGGGTGGACCTGCCGACGCCGCGCGGGTCGAAGCCGACGAAGTCGTACGCCTCGGCGGCGTTCGCCCAGATCTTGTTGCCGGTGGTGACGCGGCGCGGGAAGCGCAGGCCGGAACCGCCGGGGCCGCCGGGGTTGTAGAGCAGGGCGCCCTGGCGCTCGGCCGGGGTGCCGGTGGCGGCGATCCGGTCGACGGCGATCTTGATCTTCTTGCCGTACGGCTTGGCGTAGTCGAGCGGCACGGTCACCCAGCCGCACTGGATCGGCTTCTCCAGGCCCCAGTCGGCGGGACAGTCCTGCCAGTCGATGCCGGTGCGGGCGGCCTGGGCCGCGGCGACGGCTGCCCCGGCCGCCTCGGCGTCGCGCCCGTGGCGCGCGCCGTTGTCGGCGACGGCGGCCGGAGCCGCGAGCGCGCCCGCGGCGAGCGTGCCGGCGATGAGTGTGCCGGCGGAGCCGAGCACTGCCGTGCGTCGTCTCACAGGTGTCCTCCCCCTGTAGGTGGTCGTCTGTTCGGGCGATCCTTCCGTCAGAGAGGCCACGACGTCATTCCGAACACACGTTTCTTTGCCGAACCCATAACCGGAGTACGGAATCCGCTCAGCGGTGCACCGGGAAGCCGGGCCCGGCGGCGCCGAGTTCGTCCAGGGCCGCGTCGAGGATCCGGCGCAGGGCGAGCGCGTCGGGGGCGACGGCGGTGACGAGCGCGGCCGGGCCGGCGAGCGGGGTGAGCGCCGCGTGCTCGCCGAGCGGGCGCGCCGCCACCGGCGCCTCCTCGTACGCCGGGTCGACGACGAGGAGCTGACCGGTGGCCCGGTGACCGGCGAGGACGGCGCCGCCGTCCCAGCCGCCGGGGGCTCCGGGGCCGTACGCGAGCTCCTGGTCGAGCAGCGGCCGGCCCGCGCGGCGGACGGTGAGGCGCGAGACCAGCGTCCCGGGCGGCTCGCCGTGCCGGCCGAGGATCTGCTCCTCGCGCAGCACCAGCCGCGCCGTGGGCGCGAGGTCGACGCCGGTCCGCACGCGCAGGTCCGAGCCGTGGGCGCTGACGAGCTGCTCGGGCAGCCAGTGCAGGACGGCGTCCGCGCCGATGCGGAGCCGGAGTTCGTACGTCGCGGGGTCCGGGGTGCGGCCGGGCAGGGCCAGCGTGGCCGCCGCCGAGTCGACCCGGAGCCTGGCCCCGTCGCCCACCTCGGTCTCGATCGCGAGCCGGTCGCCGCCGAGCGGCGCGCTCATCGCGCCGACGACCGTCACCCGTGCCCAGCCGGGGGCGGCGGCGCGAGTACGGCGCAGGGCGAGCGGCCCGTCGCTCTCCAGGACCGGCAGCGAACCGCCGGCCCCGGCGGTGATCCGGGCGGTGGCGCGCAGGCTCATGCGGTGGGCGCCGGCGCGGCCGTCCAGGCGGCGAGCCGCTCGCGCACCCAGTCGGCGACCGGGCCGACGCCCTCCGCCGAGCGGAGCGAGGTGAACGCCACGGGCAGGTCGCCGCGCTGCTCCGCCGCGTCGCGGGCCATCCGGCCGAGATCGGAGCCGACGTAGGGCGCGAGGTCCGTCTTGTTGACGACCAGGAGGTCGGCGGTGGTGACGCCGGGGCCGCCCTTGCGGGGGATGTCGTCGCCGCCGGCGACGTCGATGACGAAGATCTGCGCGTCCACGAGGCCCTTGGAGAAGGTGGCGGTGAGGTTGTCGCCCCCGGACTCGACGAGGACCAGGTCGAGCGGGCCCACGGTGTCCTCCAGTTCCTCGACGGCTTCGAGGTTGGCGGAGATGTCGTCGCGGATGGCGGTGTGCGGGCAGGCGCCGGTCTCGACGGCCTGGATGCGCTCCGGCGGCAGCACGGCCTCGCGGAGCAGGAACTCGGCGTCCTCGCGCGTGTAGATGTCGTTGGTGACGACGGCGAGCGAGAGCGTGTCGCGGAGGGTGCGGCAGAGCGCGGCGACGGTGGCGGTCTTGCCGGAGCCGACCGGCCCGCCGAGCCCGATGCGCAGCGCGCGCCGGGTGCCGTCGGGCCGGTGGGCGTCGGCGGAGACGGCGCCGTGGTGGGTGTGACCGTGGTCGAGGTGCATGGGAACTCCCGTGTTACGAGGCGAAGAGGCGGACGGGCCAGGTCGCGTGCTGCTCGGCGGTGATGTCGAGGAGCGGCGCGGAGGCGGCGGGCAGCGCGTCGACACCGTGGTGGGCGGCGGCCGCGGCGCGCGCGGCGACCGCGTCCGTCTCGGGTGCGAGCCGGGCCAGCACGGCGGTGGCCTGGTAGGGGTCGAGGCCGAGGAGGCGCACGACGGCGGTGACCGGGCCGCCGACCGTCTCGTACGCGGCGCAGTGCGCGGCGTCCTCGGGGCCGAGTCCGGCGGAGCGGGCCGTGACGCCGAGGACGACGGGCTGGTGCGCGCCGCGCGGGAAGGCGGCGGCGAGCGCGTCGAGTTCGGGGCCGGGCCAGGCGGCGCGGGCGGCCCGCATCAGCTGGCGGCCGAGCCGGCGGGCGGCGGCGCGCAGGGCGGGCGAGGGGGTGCGGGCGTCGGCGGCGGCGTCGAGCGCGTACGGGTCGAGGCCGAGGCACGCGCCGGCGGCGAGGCCCGCCGCGGTGAGGCCGGTGGTGTGCAGACGCCCACGGCAGAAGGCTTCGAGCCCCGCCGCGTCATGGATGCGCCCGGCCTTGACGGCGGCCTCGGCACCGCCCGAGTGGGCGTGCCCGCCGGCGGGGAAGCGCCCGTCGGCGAGCACGAGGAGTGCGGAGCGGGAGGCGGCCATCAGAAGAGGAAGTACCGCTGGGCCATGGGCAGCTCCACAGCGGGCGCGGGTTCGACCGCTTCGCCGTCGATGGTGACGGTGAAGGTGTCGGCGTCGACCTCGACACGCGGCAGGGCGTCGTTCTCCCGCATGTCCGCCTTGGTGACGCGGCGGGTGGAACGGATCGGGGTGAACTCCTTGGCCAGGCCGAGTCTCTGGGGAAGGTCGTCCTCGATGGCCGCCTCGGCGGTGAAGTTGACGGAGCCCGCGGCGGCCGCCCTGCCGAGCGCGCCGAACATGGGCCGGGGCAGCACCGGCTGGGGCGTGGGGATGGAGGCGTTGGCGTCGCCCATCTGGGCGTAGGCGATCTGGCCGCCCTTGAGGACGACGAGCGGCTTGACGCCGAAGAAGGCGGGCTCCCACAGGACGAGGTCGGCGAGCTTGCCGGGTTCCACGGAGCCGACGAGGTGGTCCATGCCCTGGGCGACGGCCGGGTTGATCGTGTACTTGGCGACGTAGCGGCGCACCCGGTGGTTGTCGGCCCGGCCGTCCCCCGGCAGCGCGCCGCGCCGCCGCTTCATGACGTGGGCGGTCTGCCAGGTCCGCAGGATCACCTCGCCGATCCGGCCCATGGCCTGGGAGTCGGAGGAGATGATCGAGATGGCCCCGAGGTCGTGGAGGACGTCCTCGGCGGCGATGGTGGACGGCCGGATCCGGGACTCGGCGAAGGCGAGGTCCTCGGGGACGGCCGGGTTGAGGTGGTGGCAGACCATCAGCATGTCGAGGTGTTCCTCGATGGTGTTGACGGTGTGCGGCCGGGTCGGGTTGGTCGAGCTGGGCAGCACGTACGGCTCGGAGACCACGGTGATGATGTCGGGCGCGTGCCCGCCGCCCGCGCCCTCGGTGTGGTACGCGTGGAGGGTCCGGCCCGCGATGGCGGCGAGGGTGTCGCCGACGAACCCGGCCTCGTTGAGGGTGTCGGTGTGGATGGCGAGCTGGACGCCGGTCTCCTCGCAGACGCCGAGGCAGGCGTCGATGACCGCGGGGGTCGCCCCCCAGTCCTCGTGGATCTTGAAGCCGAGGGCGCCGCCGCGCAGCTGGGAGTGCATGGCCTCGCGGGACATGGTGGTGCCCTTGCCGAGGAGGCCGATGTTGACGGGGAAGGTGTCGAGGGCCTCGAACATCCGGGCCGTGTGCCAGGGGCCCGGGGTGACGGTGGTGGCCTTGGTCCCCTCGGCGGGGCCGGTGCCGCCGCCGACCAGGGTGGTGACGCCGGTGGCGAGGGCCTGCTCGACGACGGTCGGCGAGATGAAGTGGACGTGGGTGTCGACGCCGCCGGCCGTGACGATCCGTCCGTTGCCGACGACGATCTCGGTCTCGGGGCCGATGACGAGGCCGGGGTGGACGCCGTCCATGGTGTCGGGGTTGCCGGCCTTGCCGAGGGCGGTGATCCGGCCGTCGCGGATGCCGATGTCCGCCTTGACGATCCCCCAGTGGTCGATGACCACCGCACCGGTGATCACCGTGTCGGGGGCGCCTTCGGCGCGGGTGGTACGGGACTGGCCCATGGACTCGCGGATGACCTTGCCGCCGCCGAAGACGGCCTCCTCGCCGGCCCGTCCGGGGCCGCCCGAGCGGTCCTCCTCGATCTCGACCAGCAGGTCGGTGTCGGCGAGCCGGATGCGGTCGCCGGTGGTGGGGCCGAACAGGTCGGCGTACACGGCGCGGTGGAGGTCAGGCACGGGGGGCTCCGTTCGGCGGGTCCAGTCGGCCGGCGGTCTCGCCGCGCAGGCCGGCGGCTCCGTCCGGCGGGTCGAGCGGGCCGGCGGTCTCGCCGCGCAGACCGGCGGCTCCGTCCGGCGGGTCGAGCGGGCCGGCGGTCTCGCCGCGCAGACCGGCGACGATCCGGTGCCCGGCGATCGGGACGAGTTCGACCTCGACGGGGATGCCGGGTTCGAAGCGCACGGCGGTGCCCGCGGCGATGTGCAGCCGCTTGCCCCGCGCGGCCGCCCGGTCGAACGCGAGACCGGGATTGACCTCGGCGAAGTGGTAGTGGGACCCGACCTGGACGGGCCGGTCGGCCGCGTTCAGGACGGTGAGCCGGGTGACGGGCCTGCCCTCGTTGAGGGGCACGGGGCCGTCGGCGTACAGGATCTCTCCGGGGATCATCGGCGCCGGCCCCCGTCAGACGATCGGGTCGTGGACGGTGACGAGCTTGGTGCCGTCCGGGAAGGTCGCCTCGACCTGGACGTCGTGGATCATCTCCGGGATGCCGTCCATGACGTCGTCGCGGGAGAGCACCTTGCGTCCGGAGGCCATGAGTTCGGCGACGGTGCGCCCGTCCCTGGCGCCCTCCAGGATGTGCGCCGTGATGAGGGCGACGGCCTCGGGGTGGTTGAGCTTCACCCCGCGGGCGCGGCGCTTCTCCGCCACGTCGGCAGCCACATGGATGAGCAGGCGTTCCTGCTCGTGCGGGCTCAGTTGCACTCTTCCACCTCACAGTCGTCCACCGGGCCGCACCCGGTCAGCTGCGGACCCTACCGACCGTCAACACTCTGTTGAACAGCGGAGATGCGGTGGACGGCCGGACATTGCACGTTAGGGCGGAAGTTTTTCCGGCGCGTTAACTCCGGCTTTGCGATTCCATGATCATCGGACCGGTGGGGTCGGGGTCGGCGCGCCCATCGACATGAGCCCGCGCAGCCCCTCCCGCAGGACGTCGATCTCGACGTCGCCGAAGAGCGCCTGCTGGGCGATGAAGCCCTGCACGGTGGCGATGAGGGTGCGGGCCATGTCCTCGGAGGAGACGTCGGCGGGGACGAGCCCGTTCGCCCGGTACGCGTCGACCAGCCCGGCCCAGATCTCCCGCATACCGTCGAAGCCCTGGGTGAGGGTCTTCGCCAGGGCCTCGTCCCGGAGGGTTTCGGCCCACACCTGGATGATCAGCCGGGCGAACGCCTGCCGCTCCGCGCCGGCGATCCGCCGCTCCAGGACGATCGTCATCACCCGCGCGATCAGCACGTCGGGCATCGGCGGCGGATTCTCCCCGGTGGCCTCCGCGAAGGCGCCGCGGATGCGGGTGAAGGTCTCCTCCGCGATGGCCGCGATCAGCTCGTCCTTGCTCCGGAAGTAGCGGTAGACCGCGCCGGCGGAGAGCCCCGCCTCGGCGAGCACGTCCTGCATGGAGGTGGCGTGGAAGCCGTTGCGGGCGAAGCAGCGGGCGGCGCCGTCGAGGATCTGGCGGCGGCGGGCGTCGAGGTGTTCCTGGGAGACACGGGCCATGGGCCGACGCTAAAACGAATATTCATTCTTGACAACTTCGCCGCACCGGCGGACAGTGGGGCTCAAGTAAAACGAACGATCCTTCTCTTTGCCGGATGGTGCGGCGGCCCCTCGCTCTCCACCTCCCGGTCCCGCACCGGATCCGCCCCCGGGCGCTCCGGCCCGTCCCCGAACCTGCGAAACGAGGCCGTCATGTCCGCCGCCACCGCCCCCACCGCGGGGCGCAAGACCCTCGCGGTGCTGCTGCTCGTCCCGGCACTCGCCGCCCTCGTCCTGTGGACCTTCGCCTGGCCCGCCGCCCGCGTCGCCCCGCGCGACCTGCCCGTCGGCGTGGCGGGCCCGGCCGCGGCCGCCGACGGAGTGGCCCGCGAACTCGGCCGGCACGAGGGAGCCTTCGAGATCCACCGGTACGAGGACGCCGCCGCCGCGCGCTCCGCCGTCGAGAACCGGGAGGTCTACGGAGCGGTGGTCGTCACCCCCGCCGGCCCGGAACTGCTGACCGCCTCCGCCGGCAGCCCGGTCGTGGCCGGCCTGCTGCGCGAGGCCGTCGCCGGCCCGGCCGCCACCGAGGGCAGGACCGTCCCGGTCACCGACGTCGTCGCCCTCCCCTCGGGCGATCCGCGCGGCGCCGTCCTGGGCGCCAGCCTGCTGCCGCTCGCCGTCGCCGGCGCCGCCACCGGCGTGATCACCGTGCTCCTCGGGCTGCGCGGGGCCCGCGCAGCCGCCACCCTCGCCGGCGCCTCCGCGCTCGCGGGACTCACCGGCGCGGCGCTCGCGCACGGCTGGCTCGGCGCGCTGGCAGGTGACTTCTGGGCCGAGGCGGGGGTGCTGGCCCTGACCGTCCTGGCGATCGGCGCGACCTTCGCGGGGCTCGCCACCGTGCTCGGCAAGCGCGGCTTCGGGCTCGCCGCGGTGCTCACCGTCCTCGCGGGCAACGCCTTCTCCGGCATGGCGAGCGCCCCGGAACTCCTGCCCTCCGGGATCGGCCTCCTCGGCCAGTGGCTGCCGCCGGGCGCGGGCGGCACGGCCCTGCGCTCCGTCGCCTACTTCGACGGCGCCGGAGCCGGCGGCCCCCTCCTGGTCCTCGCCCTCTGGGCGGCCGCGGGCCTGACGGCCCTGGCCCTGGGCGGACGGCGGCGGACCGCACCGGCGGCCGCACCGGCACCGGTCCCGGTCCCGGCGGCCACGGGCTGATCCGCCCGCACCCGGACGGCCGCGTGCCCCCCGCCGTAGCGGACGGGGGCGCGCGGCTTTCGCCTGCCCGGAAGGGCCGGCGCGACGGCGGATCGGCGCGGACCCGAGCGAGAGGGACGGAGGGGGTGGTGCCGCAGCGCGAGTCAGAGGAAGGAGGGGGCCGGGCGGCGGTCAGGTCGTACCGGGGTCGGGGCGGTGGGCGAGGACAGCGCCGCCACCGGCGACGGTCAGCTCGTACCGCGGGCGCGGTGGTGGGCGAGGACAGCGTCGCCACCGGCGAGCGGGCGCCGCTGTGCGCGGCCGTCAGCTCGTACCGGGGTCGCGGTGGTGGGCGGCGATGCCGAAGCGGCGCTGTTCACCGGTGGCGGAACCGAGACCGCCCACGACGCCCGTGGCGGAGAGCGAACTGATCACCGGCTCGACGGGCACTTCCGCCTCCTCGGCCTCCAGTTTCTCCAGTCGTTCCAGGTCGGCGGCGGAGACCAGGCCGACGAGGGGCTTTCCGTGCCGGGTCACGACCACGCGCTCGCCGCCGTACACCACGCGGTTGATGAGGTCGGCGAGCTCCGCCCGCGCTTGCGTCACCGGGATCTCGTAGGTCATGCTCCTCATCTTACGGTCTGTACGTCCTGTACATTTTTGACAGAAGGAGATGTTCCTCATGGACGCACGCCACGTGCTGCCGGAGTTCTCGGAGCGGACCTCGTACGGAACCCGGACGCTCGACCCGTACGCGAAGCTCCTGGAGAACCGGGTGGTCTTCCTGGGCACACCGGTCGACGACATCGCCGCGACCGACGTCATCGCCCAGCTCCTGCACCTCGATCACGCCGACCCCGGGCGGGACATCGCGCTGTACCTCAACTCCCCCGGCGGCTCGATGACCGCGATGACCGCGATCCACGACACGATGCGGAGCCTGGCGAGCGACGTGGAGACGACCTGCCTCGGCCAGGCCGGTTCCACGGCGGCGGTCCTGCTCGCCGCGGGCACCCCCGGCAAGCGGATGATGCTGCCCGGCGCCCGGATCACCCTGCGCCAGCCGGTGCTGGACGAGTCGTTCACGGGCCGGCCCTCCGACCTGGACCTCCAGTCGCGAGAACTGCAGCGGCTGCGCGACATGATGACGCGGCTGCTCTCCGCGCACACCGGGCAGGGCGAGGAGCGGATCGCCGCCGACACCGACCGCCCGACCGTCCTCGACGCGCCGGCCGCGCTCGCGTACGGCCTGGTCGACCACGTCATCAGCGACCGCCGGGCCGCCTCCGGCCCGTCGGCCCGGTGAGGCGGCGATGGTCCCGGAGCTGCCACCGCTGCCCGCCCTGACGCGCGCCGAGGGGCAGTTCATCGACGCGTACCTCGAAGTCGTCGACCTCCTAGGGAAGATCAATCCATCCAGGACCTCGCATACCTATGGGGCCCTGCGTGCCGCGCAGGCGCTGGCAGGCCGGGTGGAGGCGCTGCGCGAGGCCCTGACGCTCATGCATATGCGGGGCGAGAGCGAGGTCCACGCCGAGACATTGGCCTGCGCGCTGCGGGTGTTGGACGGCGAGCGGCGCGCGGCGCGCGTCACCGTGCCGGGAACACGGGCCAGTTGACATTCCGACGTGTCGTGTCGAGCCCCGGACGGCCGACACGGGACGCAGAATCTGTCCCCCGTTCGGCGTAGTCGAGGAATCGACAGTTGGGGCGGGCGAGTTGCGCAACAGGTGTACGCATTTGGCGGAATGGGACATTCCGACGCTGGTAAGAGGCTCGTCGGCCAAACCTACGACGATCACGAAACCGTCTTGTCCACCCGTATGGATCAGTCGTGAGGAGCCTCACATAACGCCGTTTCCGCTCGGTTTTCGCCCGACTCGTGGGTCAAGATCCTCGACGACGACAAGCCCCCGCCATCCAGGCGGGGCGGTCCGGGCGGACGCCGAGTCCTGCCGCCGTCCCGGACGTCTGGTCGACAGGATTGGACCGGCAGGAGTGGAGGACCCGAGCAGTACGGGTCGACCGCGCTGAATCCCCAGCGCGGCCGTCCCTTGGGGTGAAGCCGCAGCCGCGGCCGGGCATCTTCGCCTGCCCGAACCCGACAGGTCATCCTTCACAGGCGGCTGACGAAGGGTTGCGCATGACTGCGCAGATGCATGTCCCGTCCCTGCTGTCCCGGGCGGGAGCCGTCTCGGCTCTCACCCTCGCCGCCGTCGGCGGCACGCTCCTCGCACCCGGAGCGGCACCCGAGGCCCAGGCAGCCACCTCCCACGCGACGAAGGCACTGGGCGTCGCCGCCGCCAAGAAGGGCGCGCCCTACCGGTACGGTTCCGCGGGACCCACCCGCTTCGACTGCTCCGGGCTCACGCTCTACGCGTACAAGAAGGCGGGCAAGTCGCTGCCCCGCACCGCGCAGCAGCAGTACAACAAGACCCGGCACATCTCCGCCTCCAGCCGGCAGAAGGGCGATCTGGTCTTCTTCCACTCGGGCGGCCGGGTCTACCACGTGGGGATCTACGCCGGCAGCGGCAAGATCTGGCATTCGCCCAAGACCGGCTCCTGGGTGAAGCTCGACAAGATCTGGTCCTCGAAGGTCTCCTACGGGCGCGTGCGCTGACCCACCGGCGCCCGCGGTCGTCCCCGGGGTGCGGTGGCGCCGCCGCACCCCCCACCGCGGGCGCCTCTCCCCGCTTCACCGCACCCTGTGCCAAAAGACCGGGGCGTACCGCCAGGCGTACACCCTCGACCGCCGGGTCACCGCCAGCGTCTGCGTCTTCCGCGACCCGGAGGACGGCCGGTACGTCATCCTGCCGCCGTGCGGCGTCTGCCAGGAACGTCTCGCGCTCTGGGGCCCGGACGTCGAGGTCGGCGTGCCCGACCCCGAGGACCCGACCCGTTGGCTCTCCCGCAGGCTCGTCGAGGTCAATCCGTACTACTGGGCCCCTCACTTCGCGGGCGGCTCGTGGCCCTCGACCACGATGCACTCCACATGAGCGGGGGCGACGAGCCGTTCGTCAGGCGGGGACGGCGGCCGCTGCCCACGGCAGCGTGATCGACACGGTCTTGCCGCCCTCGGCGGTCGGCGCGACCGAGAGCCGCCCGCCGGCCTCCGCCGCCAGGACCCGGATGATCACCATGCCGCGTCCGTTGTCCTGCTGCACGGCGGCGGGAAGCCGGCGCGGGAACCGCGGATGGCTGTCGGTGACGCCGATCCGCAGCACCTCCTCGCGGTCGAGACGCAGCTCGACGGTGAAGGTGGGCGATTGCCCAAAGGTGTGCTGCACCGCGTTGGTCGCCAGCTCCGAGACCATCAGCCGGATCGAGTCCGCCGCGTCCCCGCACTCGTCCAGACCCCAGCGGCCGAGCACCTCCGCCACGAACCTCCGCGCCGTGGCGACCGCGGCGGGATCGCTCGGCAGGGTGACGGATGCTTCCTGGTGATCTGCCATGGCGAGGTCGTCCCTTTCCCGCCGGGGCCGTCGCCCCGGATCGCGCTCCGCGTCAGACTGCCACCGATCGCGGGCCCGGGTGGGACGTTCTCCCGAGATATGCCCCGTTCTGTCGCCCGAAGCGGTGAACTCTCGCCCCTTGAAGCGCCCTTGGGCCGACGCCCAGCGCCCCGCCGGAACCCCTGGCCTCGTCCCCGGTCGGCGCGCTCCACGTCGTCCCGTGGCAGCGCGCCCCACGGCGTCCCGACCCGACGCGCTCCACCGTGTCCCGAACAGACGCACTCCTCACGTTGCCGGCGCGCTCCACACGCCGCGTGTCAGCGCGCCCCGGCCGGCGCGGTGCGTACGATCGTCGCCACCGCCCGCTCGATCTGCGCGTCCGTGAGGTCCGCGCGGGCCGTCAGCCGCAGCCGCGAGATCCCGTCCGGCACCGACGGCGGCCGGAAGCACCCCACGGACAGGCCCTGTCCGCGGCAGTCGGCCGCCCATCGCAGGGCCTCCTCCGGTCCCGGCGCGCGGACCGAGACCACGGCCGCGTCCGGCCGCGCCGAGGTGAACCCGGCCTCGGTGAGCGTCCGGTGCAGGGTGGTCGCGACCGTACGCGCCCGCTCGGCGAGACCCGGATCGGCGGAGATCAGCCGCAGGCTCGCGAGCGCCGCGCCGGTGGCGGCCGGGGCGAGCCCGGTGTCGAAGATGAACGTCCGCGCCGCGTTGACCAGGTGCTCGATCACCCGGGCCGGGCCGAGGACCGCGCCGCCCTGGCTGCCCAAGGACTTCGAGAGGGTGAGCGTGGCCACCACGTCCTCGTCGCCCGCGAGCCCGGCGCCGTGGAGCGCGCCCCGGCCGCCCGCGCCGAGGACGCCGAACCCGTGCGCGTCGTCCACGACGAGCCCGGCGCCGTGCTCGCGGCAGGCGGCGGCGAGCTCCTCCAGCGGGGCCCGGTCGCCGTCGACCGAGAAGACGGAGTCGCTGACGGCGAGCGCCCGGCGCCCCGGATGCGCCTCCAGCGTCTTGCGCACGGCCTCGGGGTCGGCGTGCGGGACCACGGCGGCCTCCGCGCGGGCGAGCCGGCAGCCGTCCACGATCGAGGCGTGGTTGGCGGCGTCGGAGACGATCAGCGCGCCCGGGCCGCCGAGCGCGGTGAGCGCGGCGAGGTTGGCGGTGTAGCCGGAGGAGAAGACGAGGGCCGCCTCGAAGCCGCAGAACGAGGCCAGTTCCTCCTCCAGCCGGGTGTGCAGCTGGGTCGTACCGGTGACCAGACGCGAACCGGTCGCGCCGGCGCCCCAGCGGCGGGCGGCCTCGGCGGCCGCTGCGGTGACCTCGGGGTGCCGGGTGAGGCCGAGGTAGTCGTTGCCCGCCAGATCGAGCAGCTCCGACTCGGCCGGCCGTGGCCGCAGCGTCCGTACGAGCCCGGCCTCCGCCCGGCGGCGGGCCTCCGCCCCGGTCCAGTCGAAGGCGGAACGGCGCGGGGGCTGGGTCGGCTGGGCCTGGGACATGCGGCGATCCTTTTGTCGGCACCTTTTGTAGGCAGCGCACAGACCCTAACGGCAGCGGGCCGAGGTCGGGATGTGGTCATACACACACCTCGATCGGGCTCGTTTGTTCAGATCCTCCTTGGCCGAGGGGTGTGCGGTAGGCAAGGATCAGCGCTTATGGACCTGCTGAACACGCTGGTGGAGAAGGGGCTGCGGCGCGAGTCGCCGACCCGTGAAGAAGCGCTCGCCGTGCTGGCGACCTCCGACGACGACCTGCTCGATGTGGTGGCCGCGGCCGGCAAGGTGCGCCGTCAGTGGTTCGGGCGGCGGGTGAAGCTGAACTACCTCGTCAACCTGAAGTCCGGACTGTGCCCGGAGGACTGCTCGTACTGCTCGCAGCGGCTCGGCTCCAAGGCCGACATCCTCAAGTACACCTGGCTGAAGCCGGACGAGGCGTCCCAGGCGGCCGCGGCGGGCATCGCCGGCGGCGCCAAGCGCGTCTGCCTGGTCGCGAGCGGCCGTGGTCCGACGGACCGGGACGTCGACCGGGTCGGCAGGACCATCGAGGCGATCAAGGAGCAGAACGAGGGCGTCGAGGTGTGCGCCTGCCTCGGTCTGCTCTCCGACGGCCAGGCCGAGCGGCTGAAGACGGCGGGCGCCGACGCGTACAACCACAACCTCAACACCTCCGAGGGCACGTACGGCGGGATCACCACCACCCACACCTACGCGGACCGGGTGGACACCGTGCAGAAGGCGCACGCGGCGGGCCTCTCGGCCTGCTCGGGCCTGATCGCCGGCATGGGCGAGACCGACGAGGACCTGGTCGACGTGGTCTTCGCGCTGCGTGAGCTGGACTCGGACTCGGTGCCGGTCAACTTCCTCATCCCCTTCGAGGGCACGCCCCTGGCGAAGGAGTGGAACCTGAGCCCGCAGCGCTGCCTGCGGATCCTCGCCATGGTCCGCTTCGTCTGCCCCGACGTGGAGGTGCGGATCGCGGGCGGCCGCGAGGTCCACCTGCGGTCGATGCAGCCGCTGGCGCTGAACATCGCCAACTCGATCTTCCTGGGCGACTACCTCACCAGCGAGGGCCAGGCCGGCCAGGCCGACCTCGACATGATCGCGGACGCCGGCTTCGAGGTGGAGGGCGCGGGGACGACCACGCTGCCCGCCCACCGCGCCGACGCGCTCGCGGCGGCGGGCGGCGGCTGCGGTTCGCACGCGTCCGCGGGCGGCTGCGGTTCCGCAGCGGCGGGCTGCGGCTCGCACGCGGACACGGACGCGAACGCGACGGCCGGTGGCGGCTGCGGCCCGTGCGGCGGTGGCCACGCGGCTCCCCCGGCCGAGGCTCCGGCCGCGGTGTCCGCGGACGCCTCGGACGCCCGGACCGACCTGGTGGCGGTGCGCCGCCGCGGGGCCGGCACGGACCTCGCGCCGAACGCGTAACGGGTGCCGATGCGCAACGACGAACTCCTCGCCCTGGACCGGGCGCACGTGTGGCATCCGTACGGCCCCATGCCGGGCCGTGCGGAGCCGCTGGTGATCGCCTCCGCGTCCGGTGTGCGTCTGCACCTCGCCGAGCCCGCCGAGGGACGGACCGAGCTGATCGACGGCATGTCCTCGTGGTGGTCGGCTGTGCACGGCTACAACCACCCCGTGCTCAACGAGGCGGTGCGCGGCCAGCTCGACAAGATGAGCCACGTGATGTTCGGCGGGCTCACGCACGAGCCGGCCGTACGCCTCGCGGCCCGGCTCGTCGAGATCACGCCCGAGCCGCTCCGGCACGTCTTCCTCAGCGACTCCGGCTCCGTCGCGGTCGAGGTCGCGGCCAAGATGTGCCTGCAGTACTGGCGTTCGCTCGGCCGTCCCGCCAAGCGGCGGCTGCTGACCTGGCGCGGCGGCTACCACGGCGACACCTGGCAGCCGATGTCGGTGTGCGACCCCGAGGGCGGGATGCACCAGCTGTGGTCCGGCGTCCTCCAGCAGCAGGTCTTCGTCGGCGAGCCGCCGGCGACGTACGAGGAGTCGTACGCCGAAGTGCTCCGCGCCACGATCGCGCGGCACGCGGACGAACTGGCCGCGGTGATCGTGGAGCCGGTGGTGCAGGGCGCGGGCGGCATGCGCTTCCACGACCCCGGCTATCTGCGGGTGCTGCGCGAGGCGTGCGACGCGCACGACGTGCTGCTGGTCTTCGACGAGATCGCCACCGGCTTCGGCCGCACGGGCACGCTCTTCGCCGCGGACCAGGCGGGGGTCTCACCCGATGTGATGTGCCTGGGCAAGGCGTTGACGGGCGGATACCTGTCGATGGCGGCGACGCTGTGCACGAGCGCGGTGGCCGACGGCATCTCCCAGGGCGAGGTGCCGGTGCTCGCGCACGGTCCGACGTTCATGGGCAACCCGCTCGCATCCGCGGTCGCCTGCGCCTCCATCGACCTGCTCCTCTCCCAGGACTGGGCGCGGGAGGTCAAACGGATCGAGGCCGGGCTCCGCGACGGCCTCGCGGGCACCGAGGACGTCCCCGGCGTCCGCGAGGTACGGGTGCTCGGGGCGATCGGCGTCGTCCAGCTCGACCACGAGATCGACATGGCTGCGGCGACCCGGGCGGCCGTCCGGGAGGGCGTCTGGCTGCGGCCGTTCCGGGACCTCGTCTACACGATGCCGCCGTACGTGACCGAGGACGCCGACCTGGCGCGGATCTGCGCGGCGGTGCGCGCCGCGGCGACCGCGGGCTGACCCCGCCCGGAGACGGCGTCCGGCCGGCCCCGGCCGGACGCCGTCGCACGGGAACGGGCACCGGCACCGGGGCCGGCACCGAGACCTGACGCCCACGCACGGTCGCGAAGAACCTGTGCGCCCGCGCACGGATCCGGGGAATCCGGAGGCACGCGCGCGGTCGCGAAGAAAGGAACACCATGAGCATCGTCGTCGTCAGCGGGACGGGGACGGAGATCGGCAAGACCGTCGTCACGGCGGCGGTCGCCGCCGCGGCCGTCGCCGCCGGACGTTCGGTCGCGGTCCTCAAGCCGGCCCAGACCGGGCTCGCGCCACGGGAACGCGGCGACGCGGACGAGGTCGTACGGCTCTCGGGCGCGAAGACCTCCGCCGAACTGGCCCGCTACCCCGAACCGCTCGCCCCGGACACGGCCGCCCGGCGCGCCGGCATGGCCACGGTCGGTCCCGCGCGGGTCGCGGAGGCGGCCCGGGCGCTCGCCGAGGAGCACGACCTGGTGCTCGTCGAGGGCGCGGGCGGGCTGCTCGTCCGCTTCGACGAGGACGGCGGCACGCTCGCCGACGCGGCCCGGCTGCTCGGCGCGCCCGTCCTCGTGGTGGCGCCCGCCGGACTCGGGACGCTGAACTCGACCACGCTGACGGCTGAGGCGCTGCGGGCACGCGGGATCGAGCAGCTCGGTGTGGTCATCGGGAGCTGGCCCGCGGCGCCGGACCTCGCGGCGCGGTGCAACCTCGCCGACCTGCCGGCGTCGGCGGGCGCACCGCTGCTCGGCGCCGTGCCGGAGGGCTCCGGTTCGCTGGACCCGGCGGCCTTCCGCGCGGCGGCGGGCGGCTGGCTCGCCCCCGCGCTCGGCGGCACCTGGGACGCGGACGCGTTCGCGCGCGGCGCCGGGGCCTGAGCCACCGGGCGCCTCGCGCCCCCCGCGAACCGAGCCGCCGGCGTCCCTCGCACTCCCGGGCTGGAGGCGCCGGGGCCTCTCGTACTGTCGCGAACCGAGCCGTCGGGGCTCCCTCGTACTCCCGGGGCCCGAGCCGTCGGGGCTCCCGCGCGTCCCCTCCCTCTCCGTAGAGTGAGGGGATGCGCGCACACGTTCAGGAGCTCGTCCTCGACTGCGGCGATCCGGCCGCGCTCGTCCGTTTCTGGGCCGGACTCCTCGGCGGCGAGCCCGTCGACCGGAGCCCCGACTGGTCGTACGTGGATCCGCCCGGCTTCGTCCGCATCGCCTTCCAGCGGGTGCCCGAGGGCAAGACGGCGAAGAACCGGCTCCACCTCGACCTGGAGGTGCCCGACCCGGAGGCGGCGGCCGACGGGACGCTGGCGAGCGGCGCGGTCCGCGTCGGCGGTCTCGTCACCGACGAGCAGGGTTCCTTCCAGGTGATGCGGGATCCGGAGGGCAACGAGTTCTGCTTCGTCACGGGGTGACGGGTGGCGGTGCCGGTGACGGTCGACGACCCCCGCGACGGTCGACGCCCGCCTCTGCTCCACGGTGCGGAATGTGCTGGCGACGCTCGTACCCGCGTGGTGGGATCGAGCCATGATCGACATAGAGATCCGCGCGGCCGTGCCCTCCGACGCCGAGTCCGTCCTCGCCTTCTGGCGGGAATCCGCCGAAGGCACCTCCATCTCCGACGACGTGGACGGGGTGCGCCGGCTCCTCGACCGCGACCCCGAGGCCCTGATCCTCGCCGTGGACGGCGATCTGATCGTCGGTTCCGTGATCGCCGGCTGGGACGGCTGGCGTGCCTCGCTCTACCGGCTCGCGGTGCTCCCTTCGTACCGCAGGCGCGGCCTCTCGAAGGAGCTGCTGAAGGCGGCGGAGGATCGATTCGCCGCGCTGGGCGGGCGCCGCGTGGACGCGATGGTCCTGGAGGCGAACGAGCGGGCGCACCGCACGTGGGGCGCGGCGGGGTACGAGCGGCAGGACGAATGGCGCCGCTGGGTGAAGCCCTTCACGGGGTGACCGACCAGGTGTTTTGCCGATCCTTTACCATGAGATCTCCATCAGACGACCGAGACGACCGAAAGGTGTGAACGTCCGCCCATGGGCGAGCCTCCCAGTAGCACTGGTGCCACCCTTCCCGAAAGCACCGGTTCCGATTCCGGCGACCGACATCGCGCGTTCCGTGCCCCGCTGACTGATCATGGGACGGAGGTGAACCGATGACCGAAGTGCTTCTGCTCCTGGTGGCGCTCCTGCTCTCCCTCGCGTGCGGCGCGTTCGTGGCGGCGGAGTTCTCTCTGACCACCGTCGAACGGGGCGAGCTCGAAGCGGCCGTCGAGCGCGGCGAGCGCGGCGCGGCCGGCGCCCTCAAGGCGGTCAAGTCGCTCACCTTCCAGCTCTCCGGCGCGCAGCTCGGCATCACCGTCACCAACCTGGTCGTCGGCATGCTCTCCGAGCCTTCCATCTCCAAGCTGATCCAGGGGCCGGTCGAGGCCCTCGGCATCTCCCCCTCCGTGGCCTCCTCGATCGCGCTGGTCCTCGGCACCGCCGTGTCCACCGTGGTCCTCATGGTGGTCGGCGAGCTGGTCCCCAAGAACTGGGCGATCTCACAGCCGCTCGCCGTCGCCAAGGTCGTGGCCACGCCCCAGCGCGTGTTCACCGCCGCGTTCAAACCGCTGATCAGCCACCTCAACAACACCGCCAACCGGATCCTGCGCCGCCTGGGCATGGAGCCCGCCGAGGAGCTGGCGTCCGCCCGCTCCCCCCAGGAGCTGGTGGCGCTGGCACGCCACTCGGCGAAGGAGGGCGCGCTGGAGGCGGACACGGCGGAATTGTTCGTTCGCACACTGAACCTCGCCGAGCTGACCGCCGAGAACGTCATGACGCCGCGCGTCCAGGTGACGGCCCTGGAGGTACAGGCCACCGCCGAGGACGTCGCGAACGCCACCCGCGCCACCGGCCTCTCCCGGTTCCCCGTCTACCGGGGCAACCTCGACACCGTCGTCGGCATCGCCCACATCAAGGACGTGCTGGCCATACCGGCCGGCGAGCGGCGACTGCGCCGCGTCGGCGACATCGCGCGCGAGCCGCTGCTCGTCCCCGAGACGCTGACCGTGGACAAGCTGCTCGACCGGCTGTCCGGCAAGCAGACGATGGCCGTCGTCATCGACGAGTACGGCGGCACGGCCGGCGTCGCGACCCTGGAGGACATCGTCGAGGAGGTCGTCGGCGAGGTGCGCGACGAGCACGACCCGCACGAGACCCCGGACCTGGCGCGCGCCGGCGAGGACGAGGACGGCCGCGTCCTGTGGTCGGCCGACGGAGCCGCCCGTACCGACCAGCTGGAACGCATCGGCCTGAGGGTGCCGGACGGCCCGTACGAGACCCTCGCCGGCGTCCTCGCGACCGCCCTGGGCCGGATCCCGGCCGTCGGCGACACCGTGGAACTCGGCGGCTGGCGCCTCGACGTCGTCGACGCCTCCGGGCGCCGCGCCGCGCGCGCGCTCCTGCACGCGCCGCTCCCCCAGGACGAGGACGAGACCGGGGAGGCGCGCCGATGATCGCGATCCAGTTGCTGATCGGCCTGCTGACGCTCGTCGTGAACGCCTTCTTCGTCGGCGCCGAGTTCGCCCTGATCTCGGTCCGGCGCAGCCAGATCGAGCCGCTCGCCGAGGCCGGCGACCGGCGGGCCCGCAGCGTCGTCTGGGGTCTGGAGCACGTCTCCGCGCTCCTCGCCGCGGCGCAGCTCGGCATCACGCTGTGCACCCTGGTGCTCGGCATCGTGGCCGAGCCCGCCATCGCGCACCTGCTGGAGCCCGTCTTCGACGCCATCGGCGTGCCGCACGGCCTGGTCCACCCGATCTCGTTCGTGATCGCGCTGACCGTGGCCACCTATCTGCACATGCTGCTCGGCGAGATGGTCCCGAAGAACATCGCGCTGGCCGAGCCGGCCAAGAGCGCGCTGCTCCTCGGCCCGCCGCTGGTCACCCTGGCCCGCGCCCTGCGGCCGGTGATCTTCACCATCAACGCCTTCGCGAACGCGCTGCTGAAACTGCTGCGGGTGGAGGCGAAGGACGAGGTGTCGGCGACGTTCTCGGACGACGAGCTGGCGCGGATGGTCACCGACGCGAGCGACGCCGGTCTGCTCGACGACCGCGCGACCGAGCGTCTGCACGACGCCCTGGAGCTGGGCCGCCGTCCGGTACGGGACGTGGTCATGCCGGTGGAGAAGGTCATGTACGCGCAGGTGGGCACCACCCCGGAGGAGCTGGAGGCGCTGTCCGCCGAGTCGGGCTTCTCCCGCTTCCCCGTGGTGGACTCCGACCGCCGGATCCTGGGCTACCTCCATGTGAAGGACGCCCTGGACATCACCCCGCGCGACCTTCCGTTCCCCGTGTCGGCGCTGCGGCCGATCGCCCGCGTGCGGGCGGCGACGCCGATGGACGACGTGCTGACGGCGATGCGCCGCAGCCGTACCCACCTGGCCGCCGTGCTCGACGAGGACGGCAAGCTGGCCGGCCTGGTGACGATGGAGGACGTCCTCCGCGAGCTGGTGGGGCGCCCCGCGGCACCGTGACGGCGCCGCGCGGACAGCGCTCGTACGGGGAAGGGCCCCGGGATCTCGTATCCCGGGGCCCTTCCCGCGTCCACGTCCGCCACGTCCGCGCGCGACGGGACCGGCCGCGTTCCGGCGAAGGGTGACGGGGTGCGGACGGTTGACGCCGTGCGGACGGGACACCGCGCCGACCGTTGACGCCGTGCGGACGGGTGGCGGCGTACAGCCGCTGGACGCCGGACCGCCGGTCGACGCGTGGACGCGTGGACGCGTGGACGCGTGGACGCGTGGACGCGTGGACGGCGCTCTCCCGCCGTCCCGCCGCCGCGCGGTCTCAGAGCGCGCCGGCCGCGAGCCAGTCGTCGAGGAGGTCGCGGTCTCCGGTGAGGGTGAAGCGGGGGTCGTCGGCGGGGAGGCGGCGGTGCAGCAGCAGGAGCAGTTCGCCCGCGTCCGCCGTGACGCTCGCGGTCGGCACGGCGCCGCCGCTCCCCCGGCTCCAGGCGAAGCCTCCCCCACCGAGGACCAGCGTCCAGGCGGCGCCGCTGTCGCGCGCGCTCAGGCGCAGGACGGCGCCGTCGCGGTCGAGGTGGGCGAGCGGTTCGGCGATCCACGGGATGTACGGGGCCGAGGTGAGGTAGTGGTCGAGCGCGTCGGCGGCCGTGGTCGGGTCGAGCGGCCGGGCCGTGCCGGTGAGCGCGATCTCGGCGTCGGCGAGGTGGACGACCGTCTCCGCGAGGACATGGCGCGGATAGTGGCGCACGGACGGGTCGGCGCCCGGCGACCACACCGGCGCCGCGGGGTCGGCGGCGCGCGCCGCGGCGGCGAACCCCTCGGCCCTCGCGGTGAACCAGCCGGGGTACGAGGACGGGTCTGTCGGCGGGTCGAGCGGCAGGTCTCCGGCGCGGACGCGGGTGGCGGGGCGCGCGGTCACGAGGTGCTCGGCCCAGCCGTGGACGGTGCCGAGGTGACGGGTCAGGTCGGCGAGCGTCCAGCCGGGGCAGGTCGGCACGGGCGTCGCGGGATCGGCGTCCCTGACGGTGTCCGCGTACCGTCCGGCCCGCTCGGCGACGGCGTCGACGAGGGCGAGATGGGCGTCCTCGGCGAGCCGGAAGCGGGCGGGGACCTTGAGCAGCGCGTCGCGCCGGGGGCCCGGCGGCTGCCGCAGCGCCGCGGCGCGGACGAGGCCGTCGAGGGTGCTCCGGTCGGCCTGGCCGAGTCCGGACAGCACCTCGGCGGTCCCCTCCAGCCACGTCACGGCCGTATCGGGGTCGAGGGTGTCCTCGCCGCTGGTCTCGACCGCCGTCACCAGCCCGGCCAGCGCTTCGGCCAGGGTGTTCAGGAGCGCGTCGCTCATCGGGTTTCCCCTCCCGGGTTCTCCACGGCACCCGGGCATACCGCACGGTATGATCGGCTGCGCCATGGAGATCAATGCCACGTACAACAGTCTTGTCGCCGTCGGGGACAGCTTCACCGAGGGTATGTCGGACCTGAGGCCCGACGGCTCCTACGGGGGCTGGGCGGACGTCCTCGCGGGCCGGCTCGCGGCGCGCACGCCGGGCTTCCGGTACGCGAACCTCGCCGTCCGCGGAAAGCTCATCGGACAGATCGTCGAGGAGCAAGTACCCCTGGCCGCAGGGATGCAGGCCGACGTGGTCACCCTCGTCGGCGGCCTCAACGACACCCTCCGCCCCAAGGTCGACATGGTCCGCGTGAAGGACCTCCTGACCGAGGCCGTGGAACACCTCACACCTGCCTGCGGACAGCTCGTCCTGATGCGGAGCCCCGGCCGGAACGGTCCGGTCATGGAGCGCTTCCGCCCCCGCATGGAAGAGCTCTTCACCCACATCGACGAGCTGGCCGCCCGGCACGGCGCCCTCGTGGTCGACCTGTACGGCGTGCCCGCCCTGGGCGACCCCCGGATGTGGGACGTCGACCGGCTGCACCTCACCACCGACGGGCACCGGCGGGTGGCCGAGGCCGTGTGGCAGAGCCTGGGGCTCGCCGCCGAGGACGACTGGCGTGCCCCGCTGCCGTCCGCCGCACGAGCGGGCTGGGTCGCGCGGCGCGCCGCGGACGCCCGGTTCGCCCGGGAGCACCTCGGCCCGTGGATCGGCCGCCGGCTCACCGGACGCTCCTCCGGCGACGGCCGTCCGCCGAAGCGGCCCGAGCTGCTGCCGTACGAGACGCGGTCCGAGGTCTGACCCGGCCGGCCGCACCGGCCGGGCGACCTGCGCCCCGGTGACCTGCGTCTCGTAGCAAGCTCCAGCCGGGACCACGGCGCTGGCCTGCAGAAATCACCAGTAAACTCTGGACACGTGACTGCTGCGACTGTGAAGCCCCGTATCCCCAACGTCCTGGCCGGCCGCTACGCCTCCGCGGAGCTCGCCGTCCTCTGGTCCCCCGAGCAGAAGGTGAAGCTGGAGCGCCAGCTGTGGCTCGCCGTGCTGCGTGCCCAGAAGGACCTCGGGATCGAGGTTCCGGACGCGGCGATCGCCGACTACGAGCGCGTCCTCGACCAGGTCGACCTCGGCTCCATCGCCGAGCGCGAGAAGGTCACCCGGCACGACGTGAAGGCGCGCATCGAGGAGTTCAACGCCCTCGCCGGCCATGAGCACGTGCACAAGGGCATGACCTCCCGTGACCTCACGGAGAACGTCGAGCAGCTCCAGATCCGCCTCTCCCTGGAGCTGGTCCGGGACCGTACGGTCGCCGTCCTGGCCCGCCTCGGCAAGCTGTCCGCCGAGTACGGCGAGCTGGTCATGGCCGGGCGTTCGCACAACGTCGCCGCCCAGGCCACCACCCTCGGCAAGCGCTTCGCGACCACCGCGGACGAGCTGCTCGTGGCGTACACCCGCCTGGAGGAGCTGCTCGGCCGCTATCCGCTGCGCGGCATCAAGGGCCCGGTCGGCACCGCCCAGGACATGCTCGACCTGCTCGGCGGCGACGCCGGCAAGCTCGCCGACCTCGAGCAGCGGATCGCCGGGCACCTCGGCTTCGCCCACGCCTTCACCTCGGTCGGCCAGGTCTACCCGCGCTCGCTCGACTACGACGTGGTCACCGCGCTGGTGCAGCTGGCCGCCGGCCCGTCGTCGATCGCCAAGACGATCCGCCTGATGGCCGGGCACGAGCTCGTCACCGAGGGCTTCAAGCCCGGTCAGGTCGGCTCCTCCGCGATGCCGCACAAGATGAACACCCGCTCCTGCGAGCGCGTCAACGGCCTCATGGTCATCCTGCGCGGCTACGCGTCGATGACCGGCGAGCTGGCCGGCGACCAGTGGAACGAGGGCGACGTCTCCTGCTCCGTGGTCCGCCGCGTGGCCCTGCCGGACGCGTTCTTCGCGCTCGACGGCCTGCTGGAGACCTTCCTCACCGTGCTCGACGAGTTCGGCGCCTTCCCGGCCGTCGTCGCCCGCGAGCTCGACCGCTACCTGCCGTTCCTCGCCACCACCAAGGTCCTCATGGCCTCGGTCCGCGCCGGCGTGGGCCGCGAGCTCGCCCACGAGGCGATCAAGGAGAACGCGGTGGCCTCGGCCCTCGCCATGCGCGAGCAGGGCGCCGAGCGCAACGAGCTGCTCGACAAGCTCGCCGCCGACGACCGCATCCCGCTGGACCGCGCGCAGCTCGACGAGCTGATGGCGGACAAGCTCTCCTTCACCGGCGCCGCCGCCGACCAGGTCGCCACCGTGGTGTCCCGGATCGAGGAGCTCGTCAAGCAGCACCCGGAGGCCGCCGCCTACACCCCCGGCGCGATCCTCTGACCCGGACCCGCCGGTTCACCCGTGAGGAACTGGAGGCCGCCCGCGACCGCGTCGTCCCCGACGTGGCCGAGGGCGGCCTCGCCGTTCTCTTCTGCGGCATCAACCCGGGCCTGATGACCGCCGCGACCGGCCACCACTTCGCCCGGCCCGGCAACCGTTTCTGGCCGGTGCTCCACCTCTCCGGCTTCACCCCGCGCCTGCTGCGCCCCGACGAGCAGGGCGAGCTCCTCCCGTACGGGCTCGGCATCACCAACGTCGCCGCCCGGCCGACCGCGCGCGCCGACGAGCTGAGCCGCGAGGAGTACGTCGAGGGCGGCCGCATCCTCACCGCGAAGGTCCTGCGGCTGAAGCCCCGCTGGCTCGCGGTCGTCGGCGTGACCGCGTACCGCACGGCCTTCGGCGAACCCAAGGCGGCGATCGGCCCGCAGGAGCGGACGATCGGTACCACGCGGATCTGGGCCCTGCCCAATCCGAGCGGCCTCAACGCGCACTGGACGGCGCGGACGATGGCGGAGGAGTACGCCCGCCTGCGGAAGGCCGCCGGTCTGCCGCCCGCGAACCCGGGCACGTGACCACCTCCGCGCCGACCGCCGCGAAAACGCGGGGCGCGGAGACGCGGGAGGCAGGGCGTGGGGCGCGGGGACGCCGGGCGCGGGAAGGCGCGGCGCTGAGACGCGGGGCGCGGGGAACGGCGTCGGCGTCGGAGGCGGCCGTTACGGCGGATCCACGTCCGTGATGACGGCGAGGAGCTGGAACGGCAGCTCCTTGTCCCACTGCGAGACGCCCAGCCCGATCCATCTGGCGTCCACACGCCACAGCATGAGGTCCGGCACGTGCGCGCACAGGACGGACCAGGGCTCCGGCAGCGTCTCCCCCTCCATGCCGCGGTGGTGCAGCGACCACAGGCTCACCCGGTCCGGCTCGCCCCACCGCGCGGTGAGCACGGCCGCCAGACCGTCCCGCTCCGCTTCGTACTGCTCCTCGACCTCCTCCCGGCGACTCACGTCGGCCTCCCAGAACTCCTCGCTGGTGGCCAGCATGGCGACATGGAAACCGGGCCCGCTGTCGAGGTCGCCGGAGTACTCCGGCTCCGCCGGGAACTCCCTCGACCGCAGTAAGTCGAGGTCCGACAGAAGGCGTGTCGTGGTCATGTGCCCAGTAAACCGTCCGCCACTGACAGTTGGCACCGCGTCAGTCCGCCCCTGCGGCAGCGCGGTACTGGACCGGCCGCGGGTCTCGGGGCGGACACGGCCCGGACACGTCCAGGGGGCGGCCCTCGCCGCTTCCGGAACCATTGAGTACCATCCGCCTGAGACGGGCAAGAGCTGGGAGGACACACGGTGGGGCGGCTGACCGGCGGGGATCCGTCGCTGCTGCGGCGGATCAATTCCGCGGTGGTACTCCATGCTCTGCGCGGCTCCGACGCGCGTACGCTCACGGACCTGACCCGGATCACGGGCCTGTCCCGGCCGACCGTCGAGGGCGTCGTCGAGGGACTCATCGAAGGCGGTCTCGTCGTGGAGACCGCGCCCGAGGAGGGCGAGGCCCGGCGTCAGGGCCGCCCCGCCCGGAGGTTCCGCTTCCGCGCCGAGGCCGGTCATCTGCTGGGCATCGAGATCGGTCCGCACCGCGTCGCCGCCCTCCTCTCCGGCCTGGACGGCCGGATCATCGGCGCCGGCGCGCGCGAGGTCTCGGAGACGGCGCCGGAGGACGAGCGCCTGGACAAGGTGCGTACGGTCGTCGCCGACGTCCTGCGCCGGGCCGGCGTGCCCCGGTCGAACCTGCGGGCGGTCGGTGTCGGCACGCCCGGCATCGTGGAGGCCGACGGCACGGTGCGGCTCGGCACGGCGCTGCCCGGCTGGACGGGCCTCGCGCTCGGTGAGCGGCTGCGCCGCTCCTTCCGCTGCCCGGTGATCGTGGAGAACGACGCCAACGCGGCGGCCGTCGCCGAGCACTGGAAGGGTGCCGCGACCGACTCCGACGACATCGTCTTCGTGCTCGCCGGGCTGAGCCCCGGGGCGGGCTCGCTGATCGGCGGCCGGCTGCACCGCGGTTACGGCGGCGCGGCGGGCGAGATCGGCGCGCTGCACCTGCTGGGGCGCGGCGTCACGCCGGAGCACCTGCTGTCGACGACCGACGAACCGCTGCACCCGCTCGACGAGCAGGCGGTCGCGGAGGTCTTCGCGCTGGCGAGGAAGGGTGACGCCCGGGCCGAGGCGGCCGTGGAGCGGTTCACCCAGCGGCTGGTGCACGACGTCGGCGCCCTCGTCCTGGCGCTCGACCCCGAGCTGGTGGTGGTCGGCGGCTGGGCGGCCGGCCTGGACGGGGTGCTGCAGCCGCTCCGCGAGGAGCTGGCGCGGTTCTGCCTCCGCCCGCCGCGCGTGGTGCTCTCGCTGCTCGGCGAGGCGGCCGTCGGCACGGGCGCGCTGCGACTCGCCCTCGACCACGTCGAGGAGCAGCTGTTCGCGGTCGAGGGCAGCGTGACGGCGCGGCGCTAGGACGGGCTGGGGCCCAGAAGCGCCCAGCCGAGAGACGAACGACGAAGACCCGGCCTGGGAGGGCCGGGTCTTCGTCGTTCGATCACGAGGCGACGTCCGCCTTGGAGACGTTCTGAACATGCGAGACGTTCTCGACGGGCGAGAGGACCTCGACGTTCGAGGCGGCCGTCGCGGTGGCGCCGGTCAGGAGGCCATCGCCAGGTCGACGGAGTCGCCGAAGGTGAGGCGGCAGGTGTCGGCACGGTAGGTGGCGACGGAGACCGCCGCGGTACGACCGCCCGAGAGGTAGCGGGTCGTCACGACCAGCACCGGCGAACCCGGCAGGCGGTCCAGCTCCTTGGCGTCCTCCGCGCGCGCGGAACCCAGCTCCACCGAACGGTCCTGACCGTCGAGGGCCAGGTGCTGGAGCTCGCGCAGCACGGCGCGGGCGCGCGCGGGCCCGGCGGGAGCGTCGATCGCGGCGAGGCCGGCGACCGAGCCCGCGGGCACGTACAGCAGCTCCGCGGCGACTGCCTGCCCCTGGCTGAGGCGCACCCGGCGGACCAGGTGCACGTCCTCGCCGGCCGGAGTCTCCAGCAGGCGCGCCACGGCGGCGGGCGCCGTGCCGAGGAGGGAGTCCTGCGCCTCCCAGGCGTCGTCACCGACCCCGGGCCACGCCTGCTGCGTGGTCGAGACGTCGACGCCGACGCGCGGAGGCGCGACCGTCGTCCCGACGCCGCGCCGGCGCTGGAGGCGTCCTTCGAGCTCCAGCTGCTCCAGAGCCTGGCGGAGCGTGGCCCGGGCGACGCCGAAGCGGGCCGCGAGCTCGCGCTCGTTGGGCAGGATCTCGCCGACCGCGAAGTCGGAGTCGAGAGCTTCGCCGATCACCGTCTTGAGGTGCTGGTACTTCGGTTCCTGGACCGATTCCAGCTGCGTGGTCCCCACCCTGTCCTCCGCAATTCGCCGTGTCCCGCGGCGTTTCCGCGCCCTTGTTTATTAAAGGTTCCTGCACTAACTCTGCGACCATAAGGCGAGCCACCACCTTGGTCAAGACCAATCCTCTGTCGAACGTCCGGAAATGTGACCCTCTGACCTTGATCGTTCACAGGACGTTCGCACCCCCGTGAGACGCGCGCAGCCGAAAGCCCCGCCCACCGGTCAAGTGGGCGGGGCTTCGAGGTCCGCGGGGAAGGCGTCGGGAAGAGGGGGGAGACGTCGGCGGAAAGAGGCCGCGGAGGCGGGGCGGACGGAGCGGGGCCGCAGGGGCGGGGCGGCAGGCGTGGGGGCGGAGGTGCGGCGATCCGGAGGTGGGCGATCCAGCGGCGCGGCGATCCGGAGGCAACACTTTCCGCAGGACTCTTGAACTCGTGCCTACCGACCAGTAATTCTTGCTGACAGGACGTCTAAGAGGATGTACGAGGGAGCCTCCATGCCGGCACGGATCGCGTTCGAGTTCGAGACCCCGCAGGGTCCCCGCACCACGTCCCTGACGTACGAGCGCCGCGGCGCGGGCGCGCCGCTGCTCCTCCTCCACGGCATCGGCCACCACTGGCAGGCGTGGGAGCCGGTGCTCGACATCCTGGCCACCGAGCGCGACGTCATCGCCGTCGACCTTCCCGGCTTCGGCACGTCCGACGGACTGCCGCAGGACTGCGCCTACGACCTGACGACCGTCACCCCGGTGCTGACCGCCTTCTGCGCGGCCATCGGCGCCGAGCGACCGCACGTGGCCGGCAACTCGCTCGGCGGACTGCTCGCCCTCCAGCTCGGCCGCGAGAAGGCCGTCCGCTCGGTCACGGCCCTCTCCCCCGCCGGCTTCTGGACCGAGAGCGAGCGCCGGTACGCCTTCGGCACCCTGCGCGCGATGCGCGGCGCCGCCCTGTCGCTGCCCGTCCCCCTCATCGACCGCCTCTCCCGCACACCGGCCGGACGCACCGCGCTCACCAGCACCATCTACGCCCGGCCCGGTCGCCGCTCACCCGAGGCGGTCGTCGCCGAGACGCTCGCGCTGCGCGAGGCCACCGGCTTCCACCAGACCCTCGCCGCGGGCCGGACCGTCCTCTTCCGCGAGGACATCCCGTCCGTCCCGGTCACCGTCGCCTGGGGCACCCGTGACCGACTGCTGCTGCGCCGCCAGGGCGTCCGTGCCAAGCGGACCATCCCCGGGGCGCGCCTCGTGCGGCTGCCCGGCTGCGGTCACGTTCCGATGAACGACGATCCCGCGCTCGTCGCCCGCGTGATCCTCGACGGCAGCTCCACCGACTGAGCCGGGCGCCGCCTTCCGCCGGGTCAGCAGTCCGGTGCCGAGCGCGGCCCCGGCCCCGACGAGAAGGCCGCCCACGGCCTGCGGCAGACCGAGGGTGGACTCCCCGACCGCGGCCGCGCTCAGAGCGGCCGCCACGGGGATGGCGCCGGTATAGAGCGTGGCGCGCTCCATGCCGATGCGCTGGACCGCCATGTAGAAGAGGACGAACCCGACGACGGTCGCCAGCACCGCCTGCCACAGCAACGCCCCCGTCTCCACGGCGGTCGGCATCCGCACGAAGGCGGAACCGTCCACGGCGAGCCCGATCAGGGTCGCCTCCACCGCGCCGACGCCGCAGACGGCGACCGTGAGCAGGCGGGGGCCGAGCGGACGCAGAACGGGCACCGCGAGCACCGTGAACCCGACCTCGCCGACGAGCGCCGCCACCGACCAGCCGAGCCCCGTCAGATCGGTCCGCCCCCACCCCTGCACGGTGAAGGCGCCGGCCGCGACGAGCAGGGCCCCGTACAGCACGGGGGGCGCGGGGCGCCTCCCTTCGAGCAGCGGGACAAGGACGGCGACCACGATCGGGGCACAGCCGACGACGACACCGGGAACGGCGGGTTCGGCGGTGCGCTCGGCGGCGAGGACGGCCAGGTTGAAGCCGACCATGCCGACGGCGGCGAGGACGGCGATCCGCACCCATGGGCCGAGGCCGAGCAGGCGCAGCGGAGCGAGCCCGCCGCGGCCGAGCAGCGGCAGCAGGAGCAGACAGGCGGCACCGTAGCGGAGGGCCTGACCGCCCGCGTACGGGTAGTCGCCGAGCAGGCCGTTGGCGGTGAAGGAGGCGCCGACGAGGGCGTAGGCGAGGGTCACGAGCAGGACACCACGCAGGGCGTTCGCGTTCATGGTCCTGACGCTAGGGAGCGGGGCGGACCGGGTTAAGGTCCACTTCCATGACGCCATCGGGGACCACTTCGGACGCGGGGGCGGATCCGTCGGCCCGGGACAGCGGCGCACAACCGGCCTGGGAGCTGCTGCTTCCCGCAGCGGGCGCACCCGCGCGCCGACGGGGCCGCGCCCTGCAGGAAGCCTTGCGTGAGGCGGTGCGGACCGGGCGGCTCGCGGCCGGCACGCGTCTGCCGTCGAGCCGCGCGCTCGCCGCGGACCTGGGGGTCTCCCGTGGCCTCGTCACGGAGGCGTACGAGCAGCTGACGGCGGAGGGCTATCTCCGCAGCGACCGCGGCTCGGGCACATGGGTGAGCGGCACGGTCCGTACGGCACGGGCGTCGGCCTCCCCCGGTCCGAACGCTCCCGTCGCATCACCTCCCACCGCCTCCGGCGTGACCGTCGACTTCCGGCCCGGCACCCCCGATCTGTCCCTCTTCCCGCGCACGGCCTGGGCGACGGCGCAGCGCACGGTGCTCGCCGAGCTTCCGCACCACGCTCTCGGGTATCCGGATCCGCGCGGACTCCCCGCGCTGCGTTCGGCGCTGGCGGCCTTGCTGACCCGGCGCAGGGGCGTGGTGGCCGATCCCGATCGGCTGGTGGTGTGCTCGGGCGTGGCGCAGGCGGCGACGCTGCTCGGGTTCGTGCTCCGGGAGCGGGGGCACGGCGCGGTGGGCGTGGAGGACCCGGGCAGCCCTGAGCACGCCCGGCTCTTCGCGGCGACCGGCCTGAAGACCGTGTGGTTGCCGCTCGACGAGGAGGGGCTGCGTCCCGCGCCCCTCCTCGCTGCGGGGTTGCGCGCCGTGGTGGTGACGCCGTCGCATCAGTTCCCGTCCGGGATCGCGTGGTCGGCGCAGCGACGCGGAATGCTCCTCGACTGGGCGCGGACGGTGGACGGTTACGTCCTGGAGGACGACTACGACGGCGACTTCCGCTACGACCGCGCGCCGGTGGGAGCGCTCCAGGGGCTGGATCCCGAGCGTGTCGTGTACACCGGCTCGGTGAGCAAGTCGCTCGCGCCGGGATTGCGGCTCGGCTGGATGGTCCTGCCGGAGGCGCTCGTCGACCAGGTCGTCGAGCGGAAGCGGACGATGGACCTCGGGCATCCGGCGCTCGACCAGGCGGCGTTGGCGCACATGGTGAGGGGCGGCGGCTACGACCGGCAGCTGCGCCACTGCCAGCGCGTGTACAGGGAACGGCGGGACGCCCTGCTCGCCGCGCTGGAGAAGCACTTCCCCGGAGCTTCGGCGACCGGGATCGCAGCCGGGCTGCACGTGATCGCGTGCCTCCCGGCCCGGTACGGGCCGGCGGCACGCTTCCTGGCTGCGGCGGCGAGCGCGGGCGTGGCGCTGCGCACACTGGAGGAGTACGGGACAGCGCGGCCCGCTGACGGTGCCGTACGGCTCGTCATCGGATACGCCCACCTCGCTCCGACGGTGATCGAGGCCGGCGTGCGGCGGACAGCGGAGGCTCTGGGCAGCCGCTGAGCCGCGTGGCGTGATCTGTTCACGCGGGGTTCGCGCGGCCGCCGCTCCCAGCGATTAGGCAAGGACCCGGCGCGAACTCTCGTGCCGAAAACCGACCTTGCCCTCGTCGCCACGGCGACGTGCCGACGTCGACCCGCTCTCGGAGGCCACGTGTCCACGAACCCGTCCGATTCCCACCCCACCGCTCCGTCCACGGCCCCTTCCTCCTCCGCGCCCGCACGCCGCAGCGTGTTGCGGGGCTCGCTCGCGGCCTCGGCCGGAATCGCCCTGGGCGGCGCCGGTCTCGCGGCACCGGCCTTCGCCCTGTCCGGACGCCCCGAAGCACGGTGGGGCGTACAGACCGGTGACGTCACGTCCCGCTCGGGGCTGGTGTGGGCACGATCGGACAGGCCCGCCCGGATGATCGTCGAGACGTCGGCGACGGAGTCGTTCCGACAGGTCCTCCGTCATCACGGGCCGCTGCTGGGCACCGGCAGCGACTTCACGGGGACGACGTTCCTGCGGGGGCTGCCGGCCGGCGAGCAGATCCACTACCGGGTCGTCCTCGCCGACGCCGACGATCCGCGCCGCACGAGCGAGCCCGTCCTGGGAACGTTCCGCACGGCTCCGGAGCGGCGTCGCGACGGCGTGCGCTTCCTCTGGTCCGGAGACATCGCCGGACAGGGATGGGGCATCAACCCTGACATCGGCGGATTCCACGCCTTCGAGGCCATGCGCCGCCTCGACCCCGACTTCTTCCTGTGCAGCGGTGACACCGTCTACGCCGACGGGCCGCTTCAGCCGACGGTGGCACTTCCCGACGGACGGATCTGGCGCAATCTGATGACGCCGGAGAAGGCGAAGGTCGCCGAGACGCTCGACGAGTACCGGGGCAACTTCCGGTACAACCTCCTCGACGAGAACGTCCGGGCGTTCAACGCACAGGTGCCGTCGGTGGTGCAGTGGGACGACCACGAAGTGCGCAACAACTGGTATCCGGGGCAGATCCTCGACGACGCACGCTACGCGGAGAAGAACGTGGACGTCCTCGCGGCCCGCGCGTCACGCGCCTTCGCCGAGTACTTCCCGGTCTCGACACTGCGGGCCGGTGCCGGTGCCGGTACAGAGGGCCGCATGCACCGGGTGGTGCGGTACGGGCCGCTGCTCGATGTCTTCGTGCTCGACATGCGCTCGTACCGCAATGCCAACTCGCCCGGACGGCAGGCGGACGACACCACCGGCATCCTCGGTGCCGAGCAGCTCGCCTGGCTGAAGCGGGAGCTGGCGCGCTCTCGGGCGGTGTGGAAGGTGCTGGCGGCCGACATGCCGATCGGGCTGGTCGTTCCGGACGGCGCCACCGCCTTCGAGGCCATCGCCCAGGGCGACCCCGGTGCACCGCTCGGACGGGAGTTGCAGATCGCCGAGCTGCTGCGGTTCATCAAGCACCGCCGGATCACCGGCACGGTGTGGCTGACGGCGGACGTCCACTACACCTCGGCCCAGCACTACGCACCGGAGCGGGCGGCCTTCCAGGACTTCGCCCCCTTCTGGGAGTTCGTCTCAGGACCTCTGGCCGCGGGCGGGTTCCCGGCCAACAAGCTGGACGCGACGTTCGGCCCGGAGCGCGTGTTCGTGCGGGCGCCCGAGCGGGCGAACGTGTCGCCGATGGAGAGTCCGCAGTACTTCGGCGAGGTGGACATCGATGGAGGGAGCGGTGACCTGACGGTTCGCCTGCGAGGGGACGACGACACCGTGCTGTTCACGAAGGTGCTGCGGCCGGGGCTGGTCGGACAGTAACCCCTTCTCCACCCCGGCGGAGTTATCCACAGGTCAGGCTGTGGACACGAGCGGGATGTCAGTGGTCGGCCCTACGGTCGTTTCCATGACGCGATCCGTACAGGCGCTCGCCTACGCACGCCCATCTTCCCTCGAGTCCACGGCCTCCGGCCGGCTCCTCGGTCTGGAGACGGCCGGCGGTCTGACCCCTCGCGGGGCCGAGGCCCACCCCCACTTCTTCTCCGGCTTCCTGGCCACCCCTCAGATCGCCGCGCGCGGTCTGCTGGCGGTGGCGGACGTGGCTGCGGCCCGCTACTACCAGCGGATGAGACCGGGTTCACTGGATCCCGTCGTGACGGGTAACGGGGACCGGCTGCGGTTCGAGTCCTTCTCCGGATGCGGCGGGGTGTACGCGCGGCTGGACGTGCTCGACGAGGGGCTGGACGGCACGGAGACGGGCCACGGAACCACGAATGTCGATGTGAACGACCCTCTGCGCGAAGCACTTTCGCGGATGACCGGAGACGATCCGATGCATCTGCGGGTCGGCCCCGACGAGATGGCGGTCACGACGCTCGGCGGCTCGGTGGTGGAGAAGAAGGTCCCGCTGCCGGATCGCTGGCTGCGAGGCTTCGCGGAGGCGCAGGTCGCCTCGGCGCGGTTCGACCTGCGGGCAGAACTGACCGGCGCGGAGGCCGTACGGTTCCTGCGCGGGCTGCCCCGTTCGCAGAGCCGCGGTCGGGCACCGCTGTGGGTGGTCCAGGCGGGCCGGACGCTGCGTCCGACGACGCGCCCGGGAGCGGGGGCCGTGTGCCTGCCGGGGCCGGACCGGTTGGTGGCGCTCGAACGGGTGCTGCGCTTCGCCACCGGGCTTCGCGTGTACGGGCCGACGCCCGACGGAATGGCCGCGCCCAGCGCGTGGGAGGTGACCTTGCCGGGCATGCGGCTGACACTCACCCTTTCTCCCGATCCGGCGCGCGGATTCTCCGGGGAAGGCGGAGTTCTGGAAGCCCTCGCCACGGACGACGCGGCGTCGGACGCGGAGCTGGTCGCGGTCCTCCTCGCCTGGGAACCGCGGATCGATCCGGCCGACCTAGCGGAGCAATCCGGTCTCACCAGGGATCGTGTCCGCGCCGCCCTCACCAGGCTGGGGACGGCCGGACGAGTGGGCTATGACGTGGCGGACGCCTCGTACTTCCACCGGGAGCTCCCCTATGACGCGGACCGGGCCGAGCGGCACAATCCCCGGCTCGTCTCCGCGCGACGGCTGGTCGCGGAGGACTCGGTGAGTCTGGACGGGGAGCTGGCGACAGTGGCCTCGGGTGAGCGGCGCTACCGCGTGCGTGAGACGGACGGGGTGCTGAGCTGCACGTGCGCGTGGTGGACGGAGTACAAGGGCCGCCGAGGACCCTGCAAGCACGCTCTGGCGGTACGGATGGCCCGCCAGAGCGCGACAGTGGCGCGGGCGGCATGAGGGGCGACAGTCCGCGGGCCGAGTGCGGCAAGGGAGGAACGAACAACCGATGGGGGCGGAAATGACGACTGGGGTACTCAGCGGGACGAGCGACGGCGAGGGCGTCGACGCGCTGATGAAAGCGGTGCGCGCCGGCCGCGCGGCCGAGGTTCCAGCACTTCTCGAACGTATGGACTCCGCAGCCCGTGGAGAGGCACTCCCGCAGCTCAAGGCGCTGCGGTCCGAGGCGCGTTCCTGGGACTGGAGCCGATGGGAGGAGACCGCCCGAGTACGGCGGGCGTTGTACGTCGCGGGGGCCGGCTGCCACACGGGAGCCGCGGCCGCCGCCGGCTGGCTGGGCGGGCGGGATCTGCTCAGCTGGCGCACCGAGGACGGCGCCCTGGCCCTGCGGGTGCTCCTGGACCGCACGCCCGCCTGGCGTGCCGACGTGGCCCACCGGCTCGCGGCCAAGCCGTCGGTCGCCGAGGACAACTACGGCCTGATTCGCGGATTGGTGGAAGGCTCGGGGGCCACGGTGCCGGCGACGGACGGCTACGTACTGGGCTGGGCTCGGCAGATCACGGACGGCAAGCTTCTGGAGAGGCTGAGGGCGGATCCGCAGACGCCGGTGCTGGTCACACACGCCCTCTCGATGCAGGAGACCCCTGACCAGCTGACCTGGTCAGGGCCGAGCGGCTCCCCGGCGCACTGGCCGACAGCGTTGGCGACGCTCGCTGAGGAAGGAGTGCTCGACCGCGCGGAGATCGTCGACCTGTGCGTGTCGCGCCTGCTGCGGGGTGGACGGCAGCGCGACCTGCGGTTCCCCCTGACGATGCTGCAGCTGGTACCGCCGAACGCGGAGGAGCGGCGGGATCGGATCGCCGACTGGATCGGCATGACCGCCGACGCGAACTCCCCGGTCGCCGGATACGCGCAGAAGACGCTGTCCGGACTGGCGCTCGAGGGGACGCTGCCGGGTGGGGCGTTCGCGGAGATGACGGCGGGCGTACTGTTCCGCACGGAGAAGAAGCTGCTGCGGGCCCAGTTGTCGCTGGTGAACAAGGTGCTCACCAAGAATCCGACACTCGCCGGCGAAGTGCTGCCGGTGGTCGCCGAAGCCTTCGGTCATGACGATACGGAGGTGCAGGAGCGGGCGCTGCAGGTCGTGGCCCGCCATCTGAAGGCCGTCGACGAGGAGACGCGCCATGGGCTGGCCGAGGCCGCGTCCCTCGTCGGTCCCGCACACCGCTCCGCCGCCGAGGCGGTTTTCGGCAGGCATCTCGGAGACTCCGATCGACTGCCGTACGAGGAGATCCTGCCTCCGGTACCGGAGCCTCAGTTCCTGCCCGGGCCCCAAGGCTCCTTGGAGGAGCTGATGGAGGACCTGCTGGTGCAACAGCGGCGTCGGTCGACCGACGCCATGGGGTTCGAGCGCGCGCTCGACGGTCTGGTCAGGCATGCGCACATGGACCGGGAAGGGGTCGTGGAGCGGATCCGCGAGGCGTTCTCCGACGCGTACTGGCAGGACCCGAGCGCTGCCGCCCGTCACGCCGACCACGACTACTTCCGGCACGGTCCGCGCGGCATGGACGCCGTCCTCGCCGCACTCGCGGGCAAGGTGAAGCGGGAGCGGATCGATGCGGGACGGAACCAGCCCGTGCCGATGACCTCCTGTGTGCACGGGGCGATGGAGGTGACCCAGGAGACCCGGCTCTGGGAGGTCGCTCACCTGATCGGCGGAGGAACACTCCCTCTCCTCCTGTCGACTCCGACACGGCACACCGGAGGCATCGACCCTCTGGCCCTGGTGCGACGACTCCGGGAGTACGCGGACGCGGGCATCGCGCCGGCACCGGTGGACCTGGGTCACGCCCTGCTGCGGGTGCGACGGCAGGACGAGTCCGCCGCGAAGGCTGCCGAGGAGGCGGAGGCGCTGGGCACCGAAGCCGGGGCGCGGCTGGCCACGTGGCTGCGGACGGAGAGCCCCGTGGAGGCGACCGTGCGCTTCCATCCCCGGACGGAGAAGGGCTCGGGCCGTTGGTGGCTGGTGGACCGGATCCTGGTCGAGATGGCCAAGCGCCAGGATTTCCGGAAGGAGTTTCCGAAGTCCTTCCACTGGCTCGGCGGGGGCCTGATGCCGAACGCCCGTCGCTGCTACCACTGGGAGCAGGTACCCGAGCGCTGGGCCACGCTGCTTCCCGCCGACCGGGAGCTGCTCGCGGCATGTCTCCTCTCCTCCATGGCGAGCGCGGTCGACGGTGATTCGGCACGGGACGTGACCGGTCCGCTGACTCTCCTCGCCGAGGGGGAAGGCCATGTGGGCAGGGCGGTTGCGCTGGTGCTGGCCTTCGGGCTCGGCTGCCGCGACGCGGACGACCGGCTGCGAGCCGTGGACGCGCTGCTCGTGCTGGCCTCACGGGGCGACCTCGACGCCGGCCAGGTGGGCAGGGACCTGGCCTGGCTCCTCGCCGAGCGTTCGATGAAACCGAACCGACTGGCGGACGCGGCCCGGACCGCGGCTGCCACCGGCGCGTACGAGACCGTGTGGACGATCCTGTCCGAAGCACTCCCGCCACTGCTGGAGGCCGAGCAGCCCATGCGCGGTCTGGGTGAGCTGCTGGCCATCGCCGCGGACTGTGTGGAACGGTGTGGGGCGACCGGGAAGCTGGCGGGGCTCGAACGGCACGCCTCGGCCCGGGGCACGTCACAGCTGGTCACGCAGTCCAAGCGGCTGCTGAACGCACTCCGCCAGCAGACCGATCAGGGCATGACAGAAACGTCCTGAATCAGTCGCAAATCCTCCAGATCGCCACTTAACCCGCCAGTCACAAAGCGTTCGTGATCACGCAACACCTCTCGGTCACAGTGAAGCCATGACCGATGTGACGTCCTCCAAGAGCACCCGCCGCCCGCACCACTGGCGGCACGACCTGATCGAGCTCGCAGCCCTCTTCACCGCCGTGGTGGTGGCCGACACGATCGCCAAGACCATCGTCAAGGGTCCCGAAGGCCCCTACCTCCTGGTGTTCTCGGCCATCGCGCTGGTCGCCACCGCCGGCTTCCACACGTGGTGGGCACGAAGGCATAGCCATGCTCCACCCGTCACGACCGCGGGCACACCCACAGCCTCGCTCGCCTCCGACGAGCGAGCGGGGCTGCACACGGATGCGGAGCCGGCCCATGCCCCGGAGGCAGTCGAGACGGTGCTGTGGCGGATGAGGGCCACGGTCGACGACGCGCCGGGAAGCCTGGCCGCGCTGTGCACCGTACTCGCCCGCCTCGGCGTCGACATCCTCACGCTGCAGACCCATCCGCTGACCGAAGGAACGGTCGACGAGTTCCTGCTCCGCGCCCCGGCCGATCTCTCCTCCGGAGATCTCACCCGTGAGATCGGATCCGCCGGCGGACGCGACACCTGGACCGAACGAGCCGACGCCCATGACCTGGTGGACACGCCCACCCGAGTCCTCGGCCTTGCCACACGGACCGCTCTCGACGCCGCCGAGCTGCCTCTCGCGCTCCGCCAGCTCCTCGGTCGCTGCACGCTCCACTCCGTGCCGGCCGTCTCGCTGACCGGACGCCCGACCGGCGAGCAGGCGCCCGTCGAAGGCGTGCTCGAGGAGACCGTCATGAAGCTGCGCGACCCCAGCGGGGGCACGCTGCTGATCGAGCGGCCCTATCTTCCCTTCACCCCGACCGAGTTCGCCCGCGCCCGCGCGCTCGTCGAGCTCGACGCGCGACTCGGCCCGCGCGTCCCCCACAGCCAGGACGTGCTCACCCTGCCCGAGGGGAACGAGATCACCGTCCGGCGCGCCGACCAGCGCGACCTGACCGCCGCCCGTGCCATGCACGACCGGTGCTCGGCACGCACGTTGAGCCTGCGCTACCACGGTCCGGTCGGCGACGCGGACCGCTACCTCGACCACCTGCTCAGCCCGCGTTTCGGACGCACCCTCGCGGTGCAGACCGCGTCCGGGCGCCTCGTCGCCCTCGGGCACCTGCTGTGGGACGGCGACGAGACCGAGGTCGCGCTGATGGTCGAGGACGACTGGCAGCGGCGCGGGATCGGCTCCGAACTCCTCGGCCGACTGGTGGCGATGGCCGAGGAGGCCGGATGCGAGAGCGTCTACGCCGTGACCCAGGCGTCCAACACCGGCATGGTCGCCGCCATGCGGGCGCTGAACCTGCCCCTCGACTACCAGATCGAGGAGGGAACCCTGGTGATCACCGCTCGGCTGGAGTCGGCACCGCGACGGAGCGAGCGGTCGCAGCCGCAGGCTCGGCAGAGCGAGCGCTGAGCGCCTCGGTCAGGTCGCGCCAGAGATCCTCGACGTCCTCCAGGCCCACCGACATCCGCAGCAGGCGGTCGCTGACACCCGCGGCCCGGCGGTCGCCCTCATGCACGATGCGGTGGCTGATGGAGGCCGGGTGCTGGATCAGGGTGTCGACGCTGCCGAGGCTGACCGCCGGGGTGATCAGCCTGACTCCGGCGATCACCTCGTGCGGGTCGCCGTACACCTCGAAGGCGATCATGGCCCCGCCGATCGCCGGGTAGTGGACGCGGGCGATCCGCGGGTCGGCGACCAGGCGCCGTACCAGCTCCGCGGCCGTCGCCGAAGCCGCCCGGACGCGTACCGGAAGGGTGGAGAGCCCTCGGAGCAGCAGGTAGCCGGCGAGCGGGTGGAGGACTCCGCCCGTGGCGAAGCGGACGCGACGGAGTTCGCGGGCGAACTCCTCGTCGCATGCGACCACGCCGCCCATGACGTCGCCGTGCCCGCCCAGGTACTTGGTGGCACTGTGCAGGACTATGCGGGCGCCGAGGTCGGCCGGGCGCTGGAGGACCGGGGTCGCGAAGGTGTTGTCGACGATGAGCGGGACCGAGCCGCAGGAGTGGGCCACGGCGCGGATGTCGACCTCGGCCAGCGTCGGGTTGGCCGGGGACTCGACCATCACGAGCCCCGTGTCCGGGCGGATCGCGTCGGCGACGCCCGCCGGGTCGGTCCAGGTCACCTCGGTGCCGAGCAGCCCGGCGTCCAGGAGGTGGTCGCTGCAGCCGTACAGCGGGCGGACCGCGACGACGTGGCGCAGGCCCTGGCTCGCCCGGGCCAGCAGGACCGCGGTCAGAGCGGCCATGCCGCTCGCGAAGGCCACGGCGGCCTCGGTGCCCTCCAGCCGCGCCAGCGCCTCCTCGAAGCGGGCCACGGTCGGGTTGTCGAGACGGGCGTAGACGGGCGGACCCTCGAGGCGGGCGCCGGTGGCGGCGAACTCGTCGATGCGGGCGGCCTCCGCCCGGGCGTCGTACGAGGGGTAGGTGGTCGACAGGTCGAGCGGCGGGGCGTGCACCCCGAGCGCGGCGAGGTCTTCCCGGCCGGCGTGCACGGCTTCGGTGGCGAGCGCCCTCGGGGTGGCCGAAGGGGCGTGATCCATGGCGTCCATGGCGGCACTGTGAACGGATACCCGGAAGTAGGGGCGAACATCCGTGCTACGTTCGACCGATGGCCGAATCTGTCGTACTGGACACGGTCGATCTGCACATTCTCCGCCTTCTGCAGAACGACGCCCGGACCACCTACCGCGAGCTCGCCGCCGAAGTCGGCGTCGCCCCGTCCACCTGCCTGGACCGGGTGGCACGGCTCCGGCGCACAGGTGTCGTCCTCGGACACCAGCTGCGATTGGATCCGGCCAAACTCGGCCGCGGTCTGGAAGCGCTGCTGCTCGTGCAGGTACGGCCCCACCGACGGGAACTGATCGGTCCGTTCGTCGACCGGATCCGGGCCCTGCCCGAGTCCCGGGCGCTGTTCCACCTCACCGGCCCCGACGACTACCTGGTGCACGTGGCGGTCGCCGACCCCTCCGACCTGCAGCGACTCGTTCTCGACGAGTTCACCTCGCAGCGCGAGGTGGCACGGGTCGAGACGCGGCTGATCTTCCAGCAGTGGGACTGCGGTCCCCTGATGCCGCCGGGCGTGGGAGCGTCCTTGTCAGCCGTGTGACGCCGGTCGAGGGTGACGGGAGGCCGACGGAGGCATCAGGATGAGACACATGCCAGAGAGTTCCCGCAGCAATCTGCCCCGTCAGGTCGCCGACGCCTTCGTCGACGACCTCATCGTCCTCGACCCGATCACCGGCACCCACCTGGGTGTCCGGGAGAGCGCCGGCCGGCTTCCCGACTTCTCCCCCGAAGGCCAGGAGGCCGTGGCCGAGCTCGCCCGCCGGACCCTCGCTCTGCTCGACGAGGCCGAGCGGAGCCCCGGCGCGGACAGCGACGCCGAGCGGCGCTGCGCCCGCCTGCTCCGGGAGCGGCTCACCGCCGAACTGGCCGTGCACGAAGCCGACGAGGGCCTGTGCGCGGTCAGCAACATGCGGTCGCCGGTGCACAGCGTCCGGATCGTCTTCACGGTGATGCCGACCGACACCGAGGACGACTGGGCGAGGGTCGCCCAGCGGCTGCGGGCCGTCCCGGCCGCGCTGGAGGGGTACCGGGCCTCGCTCGCGCTCGGGCTGGAGCGCAAGCTGTTCGGCGGACCGCGCGCCACCACCACCTTCGTCGGCCAGCTCACCGACTGGGCGGGCGGCGACGGCGAGCCGGGCTGGTTCGAGCAGTACGCCGCGGCTCGCCCCGACGCGCTCCCGGAGGAGCTGCGTACCGAAATCGCCGCGGCCGCCGCCGAGGCCAACGGCGCCGTCGCCTCGCTGCGGGACTGGATGCGCGACGTGTACGCCCCCGCCGTCGCCGACGCCCCCGACACCGTGGGCCGCGAGCGCTACCGCCGCTGGAGCCGTTACTTCAACGGCACCGACCTGGACCTCGACCAGGCGTACGCCTACGGCTGGTCCGAGTACCACCGGCTGCACGGCGAGATGGTCGTCGAGGCGGACCGCATCCTGCCCGGCTCCGACCCGTGGGAGGCGCTCGCCCACCTCGACGAGCACGGCACCCACATCGAGGGTGTCGACGAGGTCCGCGAGTGGCTGCAGCGGCTCATGGACGAGGCGATCGACGCGCTCGACGGCACCCACTTCGAACTCGCCGAGCGGGTGCGGAAGGTGGAGTCGCGCATCGCGCCGGCGGGCGGCGCCGCCGCCCCGTACTACACCGGCCCCTCCGAGGACTTCTCGCGTCCGGGCCGCACCTGGCTGCCGGTGGACGGGCAGACCCGGTTCCCGGTGTACGACCTGGTGTCGACCTGGTACCACGAGGGCGTGCCCGGGCACCACCTCCAGATCGCGCAGTGGGTGCACGTCGCCGACAGCCTCTCCCGCTACCAGGCCACCATCGGCATGGTCAGCGCCAACGCCGAGGGCTGGGCGCTGTACGCGGAGCGGCTGATGGACGAGCTCGGCTTCCTGCCGGACGCGGAGCGGCGGCTCGGCTACCTGGACGCGCAGATGATGCGGGCCTGCCGGGTGATCGTGGACATCGGCATGCACCTGGGGCTGGAGATCCCGGCGGACTCGCCGTTCCACCCGGGCGAGCGGTGGACGCCGGAGCTGGCGCAGGAGTTCTTCCAGCGGCACAGCAGCCGGCCGCCGGCGTTCGTGGAGAGCGAGCTGACGCGCTACCTGTCGATGCCGGGGCAGGCCATCGGCTACAAGCTGGGCGAGCGGGCGTGGCTGCTCGGCCGCGAGCGGGCCCGGGAGGCGCACGGCGACGCCTTCGACGCGAAGGCGTGGCACATGGCCGCGCTGAGCCAGGGGCCGCTGGGCCTGGACGATCTCGTGGACGAGATCTCCCGGCTCTGACTCCACCCCCGCGGCAGGTTTCCCCGGCGGACGGCTTGATCCGCCGGGGAAAGCCCTGTTGGCTCGGGTCCCATGAACGGTTCCCTGAACGACTACGCCCCCGACGCCACCGACTGGCGGATCCTCGACGCCCTCCAGGCCCAGGGGCGGGCCAGCTACGCGGAGCTCGCCCGCGCCGTCTCCATGTCGCCTTCGGCCGTGACCGAGCGGGTGCGGCGCCTGGAGGAGGCCGGGGTGATCACCGGGTACACCGCCGTGGTCGACCACGAGCGGCTCGGGCTGCCGATCCTCGCCTTCGTACGGCTCCGCTACCCGACCGGCAACTACAAGCCGTTCCACGACCTGGTCGCCGTCACCCCCGAGGTGCTGGAGGCGCACCACGTCACGGGCGACGACTGCTTCGTGATCAAGGTCGCCGCCCGTTCCATGCGACACCTGGAGGAGATCTCCGGAAAGATCGGCACGCTCGGGTCGGTGACGACGAACGTCGTCTACTCCTCGCCGCTCCCCCGCCGCCCGGTCAGCCGCTGAGGTCGTCGCCGCCGGCGCGGAGGCGTACGGCCGAGCCGTGGCGGGACTTGGTGACCTCCAGCTGGGCCGGAATGCGGCGGCGCAGGTCGGCGACGTGGCTGACGATGCCCACGCTCCGGTCCCGTTCGCGCAGCGAGTCGAGGACGTCGAGGACCTCGTCGAGGGTCTGGTCGTCGAGGCTGCCGAAGCCCTCGTCGATGAAGAGGGTGTCGAGGCGCACGCCGCCGGCCTCGTCGGTGACGACGTCGGCGAGGCCGAGGGCGAGCGCGAGCGACGCGAAGAACGTCTCGCCGCCGGAGAGGGTGGCGGTGTCGCGCTCGTTCCCGGTCCAGGCGTCGACGACGTGCAGCCCGAGGCCGCTGCGCCGGGTGCCCGCTCGGGCGTCGGAGTGGACGAGGGTGTAGCGGCCGGAGGACATCCGCTGGAGGCGCGCGGAGGCGGCGGCGGCGACCTGTTCGAGCCGGGCGGCGAGGACGTACGCCTCCAGGCGCATGCGGCGCTCGTTCTCGGCGGAGGTGCCGGCGGTGAGGCCGGCGAGCCGCGCGACCCGGTCGTGCTCGGTACGCAGCGGACCCAGGTTCCGCACCTCGGCCTCGGCCCGGCGGGCGAGGCCGGCGAGGCCGGTGACGCGTTCGCGGGCCGCGGTGAGTCCGGCCGCGGCGGCGCGCAGTGCGCGTTCGGCGGCCGCGTGCGCGGCCTCGGCCGCGGCGGGCTCGGCGGGCGGGAGGGCGGCGGCCTCCTCGATGCCGGGTTCGGCGAGACGGTCGGCGACGGCGGCGGCCTCGGCCTGCCAGACGTCGACCCGGTGCTGGCACGAGCGGCGTCCGTGCTCGTCGAGGAGGGCGGCGGCCGCTTCGGCGGGGGTGGCGAAGCCGGCGCGGTAGGCGGCGTCGGCAAGTTGGGCATCCGCCTTCTTGAGGCGGTCGGCGGCGACCTCTTCGGCGCGTACGGCTCCGGCGGCGTCGACCAGGAGGGCGATGCGGCGCTCCAGCCGGTCGGCGTGTTCGGCCACGGTGGCGAACGCGCCGCGGCCCCGGTCCAGTTCCTCGGCGAGTTCGGCCCGCCGGCGTTCGAGGCCCTCGCGCTGCGAGGTGCGCGCGGCGGCGCGGCGCTCGGCCGCACGTTGGGCAGTTGCCCTGTCCTCGTGCTCGCGCTCCGCGCGTGCCAGTGCTTCGCGCGCGGCGTGGGTCTGGGCGGCGAGGGCGTGGGCCTCGGCGTGGCGGGCGGTCAGTTCGTCCGCCTCGGCCGCGAGTTCCGCGACGGTGGGCTGGGCGTCTGCCCTGCCGGCCGCGGCCAGGGCCTGCACCTCGTCGCGGGCCGCGGCGAGGGCTTCGCGGGTGCCGGCGAGGTCGCGTTCGGCGGTGCGGCTGGTCTCGTCGGCCTGTGTGTAGCGGGCGTACGCGGTCTCCTCGGCGGCCCGGTCGACGTGGTCGGCGGTGGTGGGCGTCGGGGCGGGGTGGCTGGTGGAGCCGCAGACCTGGCAGGGGTCGCCGTCGGTGAGGGTGGCGGCGAGTTCGGCGGCGATGCCGCGCAGCCGGCGGGACTTGAGGTCGAGCCAGGTCTCGTGCGCGGTGTTGCGGTGTTCGCGCGCGGCGGCGTACCGCTCCTCGGCCTGTGTCAGCGTACGGGCGAGGCTGTCGCGGCGGCGGGCGGCGGCGAGCCGGAGGCGGAGGGGGTCGAGCCGGCCGGCGAGCTGTTCGGCGCGGGCGGCGGCGTCCTGCGCGGTGTCGACGCGCTGCTGGAGGGCGGCGCGGCGGGGTTCCCAGTCGGCGAGCCAGTCGGCGGCTTCCTGGAGGGCCTCCTCGTCGGCGCGGGCCTCTCGTTCGAGGAGGGTCCGCTCCTCGGCGAGCGCAGCCGCCCGGCTCTCGGCGCGGCGGGCGGCGGCGAGGCCGCCGAGGTCCTCGCGGAGCCGGTTCTCCAGCAGGGAGAGCTGTTCGGCCGGGGCCTCGGCGAGGTCGGGGGGGAGCAGGGAGCGGGCCGATCCGCGGACGGCGAGCGCCCCGGAGTGTTCGCGTTCCGCCTCGTGGCGGAGGGCGAGGGCGGGGGCGACGCGGTCGGCCTTGAGGGCGAGGTCGAGGGCGTGCTGGTCGCGGTCCCGGTCGGGGATGCGGGCGGTGAGCGCCTCGCGGCGGCGCCGTGCCTCGGTGTGCCGGGCCTGGCGGGCGGCGAGGTCCCGGGCGTGTCCGGCGGCGGTGCGGGCGTGGGCCTCGGCGTGCTCGGCGGCGGTGAGGCGTACGCCGGCGATGTCGGCGGCCTCGCGGGCCTCGGTGCGGGCGACGGCGCCCCAGCCGAGGACAGTGTCGGCGAGGCCGGGCTCGCCGGGCCTGCCGTCGACGGGGGTGCGGGCGGCGGGGAGTCCGCCGGCGGCCTGGGCCATGCGGTGGGCGAGGGCGAGCAGCCGGGCGTCGCCCTCCTCGACGCGGTGGGCGGCGGCGCGGCGCAGCTCGGCCAGGCGGTCCTCGACGGCGGCGAAGCGGCGGGTGTCGAAGAGCCGGCCGAGGAGCTTGCCGCGGGCCTCGGCGTCGGCGCGCAGGAAGCGGGCGAAGTCGCCCTGGGGCAGCAGGACGACCTGGCAGAACTGGTCGCGGCTCATGCCGAGGAGCTGGGTGATCTCCTCGCCGATCTCCTGGTGGGACTTGCTGAGACCGTTCCACGCGCGCGTGGCGGGGTCGTACTCGCGCAGGGTGCTCTGCGCCTTCTCGGTGGTGAAACCTCCGCCGCGCTTCTTGGGGCGGAGCTGGGCGGGGCTGCGCCTGATCTCCAGGCGGCGGCCGCCGACGGTGAGGTCGAGCAGCACCTCGGTGAGCGTGCCGGGGGCCGCGTGGTCGCTGCGGAGGGTGGTGCCGGGGGCCTGGCGGGCGCCGGGCACGCTGCCGTACAGGGCGAAGCAGACGGCGTCGAGGACGGACGTCTTGCCCGCTCCGGTGGGGCCGTGGAGGAGGAAGAGTCCGGCGGTGGACAGGGCGTCGAAGTCGACGGTCTGGGTGGTCCCGAAGGGACCGAAGGCGGTGATCTCCAGCCGGTGCAGCCTCATCGGCCCCCCTCGCGCTCGGTGGTGGCGGCGTCGACGCGGACGTCGTCGAAGGCGCCGTACAGCACGGTCCGTTCCGCGGCGTCGAGTCCGCCGCCGGCGCGGACGTGGGTGACGAAGTCCTCGGCGATCTCCTGGTCGCTGCGGCCGCGGAGCCGCTGGGCGTAGGAGGCGAGGGAGTCGGTGTCGGCGCGGTCGGGCTCGAAGACGAGGGTGAGGGTGTGCGGGAAGCGTTCGGCGAGCCGGGCCATCGGGTCGAGGGGGCGTACGGCGTCGGTGAGGGTGGCCTCGATCCAGGACTCCTCGTGCCGGTCGTGCGCGGGGTCGGCGAGGAGGTCGTCGAGCCGGCCCCGGAGACGGGCGAGGGGGCGGGGCACGGGGCAGTCGACGCGTTCCTCGGCGGTGACGGCGCCGTCGGCGCCGAGGTCGATGAGCCACATCGTCTTGCGGTGGTCGACCTCGGAGAAGGAGTAGGCGAGCGGGGAGCCGGAGTACCGCACGCGCGGGGTGAGGGTCTGGGAGCCGTGGAGGTGGCCGAGGGCGACGTAGTCGACGCCGTCGAAGACGGTGGTCGGGACGGCGGCGACGCCGCCGACGGTGATGTCGCGCTCGCTGTCGCTGGGCGCGCCGCCGGCGACGAAGGCGTGCGCGAGGACGACGGAACGGGTGCCGGAAGGACGGCCGGCGAGGTCCTCGCGGACCCGGTCCATGGCGGCGGCGAGCACCGGCTCGTGGCCGGACCGCTCGGCGCCGAGCTGCTCGCGCACGAGCGCGGGCTCCAGGTACGGCAGGCCGTAGAGGGCGACCTCGCCGTGGGCGTCGGTGAGGACGACGGGGGTGCCGATGCCGGCCGGGTCGGTACGGAGGTGGATGCCGGCGCGGTCGAGGAGTCCGGCACCGACGCCGAGGCGGCGGGCGGAGTCGTGGTTGCCGGAGATCATGACGGTGGGCACGCCCGCCTCGGCGAGGCGGTGCAGCGCGCGGTCGAAGAGCTCGACGGCGGGCAGTGGCGGGACGGCGCGGTCGTAGACGTCGCCGGCGACGAGGACGGCGTCCACCTCGCGGTCGCGGACGGTGGCGACGAGGTGGTCGAGGAAGGCGGCCTGGGCGTCGAGGAGGCCGACGCGGTGGAAGGACCGGCCGAGGTGCCAGTCCGAGGTGTGCAGGAACCTCACGTCGTCGTCCCACCCCGCATGCGCGTGCCGCTCCTCGCCCCTGGTGTCCGGATCCGGCGCCGTGTGCGCCGCGTGTGCGGGTGCACCGCGGGTGCGTACGCACGGCGTGCGCGGGCGCACCGCTGCGGCAGGTGCGCAGCGTCCGCGTGGCACGGTGTGTGCGCGTGCACTGGTTCCGGGTCTGTTCGTGTGTGTCCACCACGCTAACCCGGCGGCGGTGGTGGGCGGGGCCACACCGGGGAGACGCGGGTGGGAGGCGGGTGGGACACGAGCGGCCGGAGCGGGGCGGGCGGGCTCGGGCGGTCAGGCGTCGCCGTACGCTTCGCCGCCGAGTTCCATGGTGGCCGCGCCCGCCGTCACGTCGGCGAGCCATGCCTGGAAGGCGGGCACGTCGGCGTCGGGGAGGCCGATCTCGAGGGTGACGGCTTCGGCGTAACGCACGTCACGCACGGCGCGGCCGGTGGAGCGCAGGTCGTTCTCCAGTTTTCCGGCGCGCTGGTGGTCGACGGTGACGGTCGCGAGCCGGTAGCGCTGCCGGGTGATGGTGCCGAGCGCGTCGAGCGCTTCGCCGACGACGCCGCCGTACGCGCGGATCAGGCCGCCCGCGCCGAGCTTCACGCCCCCGTAGTAGCGGGTGACGACGGCGGCGACGTACCGCATCTCGCGGCGCAGCAGCATCTGGAGCATGGGGACGCCGGCCGTGCCGCCGGGCTCGCCGTCGTCGCTCGCCTTCTGGACGGACGCGTCGGCGCCGAGGACGTACGCGAAGCAGTTGTGGGTGGCCGTCGGGTGCTCCCGGCGGATCCGCGCCACGAACTCCTGCGCCTCGCGCTCGTCGGCGACCGGTGCGAGTGCACAGAGGAAGCGCGAACGGTTGATCTCGGTCTCGTGGACGCCCTCGCGGGCCAGCGTGCGGTACTGCTCCTGCATTCCGCCAGCCTACGTGCCGTACGCGTCGTGTTCGGCGCCGCCCGGGCCGGACGGCTCCACCGCGGTGGGGGTGGCCCCCGGGGCGTCGGGGAGGCCGACGTAGGCGAGCGCGCGCAGGGCAAGTGCCCAACCGAGGCGTGCCTCGCCGGATTCGCTGGACCTGCCGGTGAGCTCGGCGACGCGTCCGATGCGGTTGAGCACGGTGTTGCGGTGGCAATAGAGGAGTTCCGCGGCGCGGGAGGCGGAGCAGCCGTGGTCGAGCCAGACGCGGAGGGTGGTCAGGAGCGCGGTGCGCTCACCGCCGGTGACGAGGACGGGCCCGAGGTTGACGGTGACGATCCGCTCGGCGATGTCGGGGCGTCCGCTGAGCAGGACCTCGGCGAGCCGTGCGTCGAAGACCGCGGCCTCGCCGCTGCCGGCGGGGAGGGTACGGAGGGTCTGCTCGGCGAGCCGGAGGGCGCGGCCCGCGTGGTCGAGGCGTTCGAACTCGGGCGAGACGCCGGCGGTCGCTCCGGTGCGTTCGCGGAGCGCGTCGAGGAGGCGGCGCAGCGCCGGGTCGAGGAGGGCTCCGGGCGGGGCCGGCGCCCGGCCCGCGGGCGTGTCGCGGCGCGGGAGGCGGACGATGCCGGCGTACCGCCCGGAACGCGGGCGCCAGAACGACCACAGGCCCTGGGCCTCCAGGACGGGCGCCGGGTGCGGCGGCGCGGCCGGGTCCTGGGTGGCGACCACGACGACGTACCGGTCCTGGGCGGGCACGCCGAGGGCGACGGCCGCGGCGGACGCGACGGCGGGATCGTCGGCGCGGCCGTCGAGGAGGGCCTCGAAGAGCGCGGCGCGGCGGGTGTCCTGCCGGTTCTGGAGTTCCAGCTGGCCGAGGCGGTACGCGTCGGCCATGGCGACCGAGTAGCGGTCGATGGTCTCCCAGACGGCGCCGGCGACGTCGAGCTCCAGGTCGCGGCTGTCCGCCGCGCGGCCGGCCCGGGTGCGGAGGTGCTCGGCCATGACCTGCCACAGGATCCGTCCGCCGCGCCGGTACGCCTGGAGGACGGTGTCGAGCGGCACGCCCTGTTCGGCGCGGCGGCGCCCGGTCTCGCGGGCCGCGCCCTCGAAGTCGCCGCCGGTCGGGGCGAGCCCTCCGAAGTCCTCCAGGGCGCGCAGCAGGTTGTCGCGGCAGATCGCCCACAGGTCCGCGCGGGTGACGGGGTCGTCCGAGGCGTACGCGCCGGAGTGGGCGCGGATGTCGTCGACGGCCCGGTCGGTGAGCCGGTCGACGTCGGCGAGGAGCGCGGAGGCGAGGGAGCGGCGCAGCGCGCTGGAGGCACCGGCCGACGATCCGAGCGGGGTGTGGGTGCGGGGCGCGCCCGACGTGTCGGGGGACGGGCGCGACGGGGGGCCGGGCCGACGGTCGGAGGCGGGGTCGGGGGCGCCGGGCGGGCTGGGCGTCATGGCTGGCACCGTAGCGCCGCGCTTTGGCGAATGCCACGCTCCGGGAGCGGCCGGGGGGCCGATGCCCAGCTCGGAGAGGCACATGGTGGGCGTCTGCACATGGCCTCGCGGTGCTTCCACGATCGATTCTGTGCCGTGTCACAGAATGTTGACACCGCCGTCAACTCCACGTCTCTGGAGCGTGTCATGTCACTGAGCGTCGCCGGCGTGCTGGGTGAGTCCGCCCGCCACTTCCCCGACCGGATCGCCGTCGTCGAGGGCGCGAGCCGGTTCACCTACCGCGAGCTGTGGGACGCGGCGCTGCGCTGCGCCGCCGGGCTGCGCGAGGCGGGGGTGAAGCCGGGCGACCGGGTGGCGGTGCTGCTGCCGAACACGACGGAGTTCCTGCGCGTCTACTACGGCGCGCTCGCCGTCGGCGCGACCGTCGTGCCGGTGCACGCGCTGCTCGTCGCCGACGAGGTGCGTTTTGTGCTGGAGCACAGTGGCGCGGTCGCGATCGTGAGCGGTGGCCCGCTGTGGCCGGTCGCCGACGAGGCGGCGCGGGCGGCCGGCGTGCGGGCGTTCCAGGGCGCGCCGTCGGCGTCGGAGCCGCTGGCCGCGGTGGAGCCGGCCGACCCGTCCGACACCGCGGTGATCCTGTACACGAGCGGCACCACCGGGCGTCCCAAGGGCGCTCGGCTGACGCATCTCAACATCATCATGAACGCCTCCGTGACCGCTCAGGACCTTCTCGGGATCGGCGCGGACGACGTCGTCCTCGGCTGTCTGCCGCTGTTCCACAGCTACGGCCAGACGTGCGCGATGAACGGGACGCTGCGTCAGGGGGCCACGCTTGTGCTGATGCCCAGGTTCAGCGGGCCGGCGGCGTTGGACGTGCTCGCCGACGAGGGCGTGACGGTGTTCATGGGCGTGCCGACGATGTACCACGCGCTGGTGGAGGCCGCCGCGGTGTCGGACCGGCGTCCGGAGGCGCTGCGCGCTGCGGTCTCCGGTGGCGCGGCGCTGCCGGTCGCCGTGCTGGAGCGTTTCGAGGAGACCTTCCGGACGCAGATCCTGGAGGGGTACGGCCTGACGGAGACCTCGCCGGTGGCGACGTTCAACCAGCCGCACCTCGGACGGCGGCCCGGCACGGTGGGTCATCCGGTGTGGGGCGTCGAGATCGGGGTGGCCGACGCGGCGCTCGACGGTGCGATCCGGTTGCTGCCGGACGGCGAGATCGGCGAGGTGGTGGTGCGGGGGCACAACGTCTTCGCCGGTTACCTCGACGACCCGGAGGCGACGGCGGCGGCCGTCGTGGACGGCTGGTTCCGCACGGGCGACCTGGGCACGCGTGACGAGGAGGGATTCCTGCGGATCGTGGACCGGAAGAAGGACCTGGTGATCCGCGGCGGCTTCAACATCTACCCGCGCGAGGTCGAGGAGGTCCTGGTCCGCCACCCTTCGGTGTCCGAGGTGGCCGTGATCGGCGTCCCCGACGAGGCGAAGGGCGAGGAGGTGTGCGCGGTGGTGGTGCGTCGAGGGGGCTCCTCCCCCGTCACGGAGGAGGAGCTGGTCGACTGGGCGCGCGAACGCCTCGGCCGCCACAAGTACCCGCGCGTCGTGCGCTTCGTCGACGCGCTGCCCCTGGGCCCGACCGGCAAGATCCTCAAGCGCGCGCTGGTGACGCCGGCCCCCTGACGCGGGCCGGCGGGCGAGCCGCCGTGCGGGGCGGTCGGCGTCGTACGGGGGCGTAGGCGTCACGGTGATGCCTGGGCAACCGCACATCGACGCGTCCGTCCCGTCCGAGGTCTCCCGGCCCGTCGCGTTCGTGCGCCGTCATCCGCACCGCCCCATCGTCGTCGTCCCGCATGGCGGCGCGACGGCGACGCACGCCCCACTCGACACGGAAGGACGCAGCCATGACGATCCCGGACCAGGACCGTGACCAGGACGCCGTGCACGGGGCGGGGGCGCCCGAGGCGGCCCTCGTCGGAGGGCGGGTGAGCGGGGCGTACGTGGCCGACGGGGTCGCCGCCTTCCTCGGCGTGCCGTACGCGCGGGCGCCGTTCGGGTCGCTCCGTTTCCGGGCGCCGGAGCCGGTGGAGCCCTGGGAGGGGGTGCGGAAGGCCGTGGAGTTCGGGCCGACCGCGCCGAAGCGGCCGTACGCTCCGCCGCTGGACGCGCTGTTGCCGGACCCGGCCGTCGAGGGGGACGACTGTCTGCACGTCAACGTCTGGGCGCCGTGGGGTTCCCGCGGGCCGGCGGCCGGCGGGGGAAGCGGCAGCGACGACAGCGGCACCGGCACCGGCAGGCCCGTCATGGTGTGGATCCACGGCGGTTCGCTGATCCACGGTTCGAACGCCGTGCCCGTCTACGACGGGACCGCGTTCGCGCGCGACGGCGTGGTCCTCGTCTCCGTCAACTATCGGCTCGGGGTGGAGGGGTTCGGCGTCTTCCCCGACGCGCCCGCCAACCTCGGGCTGCGCGACCAGATCGCCGCGCTCGTGTGGGTGCGCGAGAACGTCGCGGCCTTCGGAGGTGACCCCGGGCGGGTGACGGTGTTCGGGGAGTCGGCGGGCGCGATCTCGATCGCGGCGCTGCTCGCCTCGCCGCTCGCGCGCGGCCTGTTCCGGCGGGCGGTCGTGCAGAGCGGGGCGCCGATGGCGCTTCCGCTGGAGCGGGCACGGCGGACGACGGAGGCGATGGCGAAGCGGCTGGGGGTTCCGGCGACGGCGGAGGCGTTCGCGGCGGTGGACCCGGAGCGGCTGCTCGCCGCGCAGACGGAGGTGACGGCGAAGGGGTCGCCGTTGACGGGCGGCGGGCATGCGTTCCAGATCGTCGTGGACGGGGACGTCCTGCCTCGTGACCCGGCGGAAGCGCTGATATCCGGGCGGGCGGGCGCTGACGACGGACGGACGGCATCTGGGCACCTGCCCAAGGGCGCCTCCGCAGGAGCGGCCGAGGGCACGGGCGTGGACACGGGTGTCGGCTCGGGTGTCGACGTGGGCGTGGACGTGGGTGTGGACGCGGGTGTCGACTCGGCCGGTGTGGATCTGCTGATGGGCACGACGGCGGAGGAGTACCGGCTCTGGTTCGTGCCGAGCGGGCTCGTGGAACGGTTGTCGCCGCTGATGCTGCGGCTCGCGCTGTGGAAGACGCGGGTGCCGTCGCGTACGGCGCGGGTCTACCGGGCGAACCGGCCGACGGCGCGGCCCGGGGAGGTCCTGGGCGCGCTGGCGACCGACAAGCTGCTGCGGGTTCCGCTGAACCGGGTCGCCGACGCGCGGCTGCGGACGGGGGCGGGCGGGCGTACGTATCTGTACGAGTTCGGGTGGCCGTCCCCGGTGCTCGGGCTGGGCGCCTGCCACGCGCTGGAGCTCGGCTTCGTCTTCGACACCCTGGACACGCCGGAGGCGGAGGCCATGACGGGCCCGGAGGCGCCGCGCGAGCTGGCGGCGGCGATGCACGCGGCCTGGGTGGCCTTCGCGGCGGACGGCGATCCCGGGTGGCGGGCGTGGGACGCGGAGCGGCCCGTGATGACCTTCGGCCCGGGCCTGCCGTCCCTGGTCCTCGCCCCGCGCGAGGACGAACGGCACTCCTGGGACGCCTGAGCGGGCCGCCGCGCCCGACGCGCTCTCCGCTCACGCGCCGGGGCGGGAAGGATCCGGCGGCGCGGCGGGTTCGTAACGGGGGAAGCCCCCGCACGGGCAGCGCACGGACAGAAGGAAGGCACCAGGGATGAGCGTCGACATCACGACCACCGAGGCGACGGAGCGTTCCGAGGAGGAGACCGTCCGCCGGATCCTGACGGGCGCGGGTGACACCTGGGCGATCGTGGGCCTCTCCTCCAACCGGGGGCGTGCCGCGTACGGAGTGGCGGCCGTCCTCCAGCGCTTCGGCAAGCGGATCGTGCCGGTCCACCCGAAGGCGGAGACGGTTCACGGCGAGCCGGGTTACGCCTCCCTCGCGGACATCCCCTTCCCGGTCGACGTCGTGGACGTCTTCGTCAACAGCGACCTCGCCGGCGCGGTCGCCGACGAGGCGCGGGAGATCGGCGCGAAGGCGGTGTGGTTCCAGCTCGGCGTCGTCGACGAGGCCGCGTACGCCCGCACGACGGACGCGGGGCTGGACATGGTGATGGATCGCTGCCCCGCGATCGAGATCCCCCGCCTGGGCTGATGCACAACGTCCGCCCGGCGCGGTCCGGCGGCCCCACAGCCTCCCGGCCGCCGGGCGGCACCGTCTCGCGCGAGAATCGTCCGCGGCGCCGCGGCCTCGGCAGGCCCGTCAGGTCGTGGGCAGGCCCAGGCCCTCCAGGACGACGGCGTTCGGGAGTTGGGCGATCGCCTTGCCCGGGACGATGATCTTGCCGCGACGGCGGCCGCTGCCGATGAGGACCCACGGGGTGTCGACGACGGCGGCGTCGACGAGGAGGGGCCAGTCGGCGGGGAGGCCGATGGGGGTGATGCCGCCGTACTCCATGCCGCTGTCGCCGGTGGCGGTGTCCATCGGGGCGAAGCTCGCCTTGCGCGCGCCGAGGTGCTTGCGCACGACGCCGTTGACGTCGACGCGGGTCGCCGACTTCACCACGCACGCGGCGAGCGTCGTCGTCTCGCCCCGCTTGCCCGCGACGACGACGCAGTTGGCGGACTGGTCGAGGAGTCCGGGGCCGTAGTGCTCGACGAAGACGGCGGTGTCGGCGATGGCCGGGTCGGTGTCGACGTAGAGGACCTGGTCGGCCGGGACCGGGCCGGTCCAGGCGCGGACGGCCGCGGCGACGGGCGGGGTGAGGAGGTCCAGGCAGTCGGGGGCGGCGAGGGCGTCGTCGAAGTCTCCGATGGGTGCGCGCATATCGTGCACGCTAACCGCTCCCGCCCGCCGCGCGGTCCGGTGTCTCAGCGTACGGGCGGGATCGAGACGGCCATCGTCATCTCGACCGTCTCGTCCCCGTCGTTGCGGTACGTGTGCGGGGCCGCGGCCTCGAAGACGGCGGAGGTGCCGGCCGGCACGGTGTGCTCGACGCCGTCGACGACCAGGGTGAGCACGCCGGCGACGACGTGGAGCAGTTCCGTGGTGCCCTGCGGGTGCGGGTCGGAGGCGCTGCCCTCGCCCGGGACGAGGGTCCAGGACCAGAGTTCGAGGGGGCCGCGGGCCTCGGTGCCGACGAGCAGGGTGGTGTGGCTTCCGGCCGGGGTGGACCACATGCGGACGGCCTGCTCCGGCGGGACGAGCCGGACGTGGGGGCCCTGCTCGTAGTCGAGGAGCGTGGTGATGGAGACGCCGAGGGCGTCGGCCAGCTTCACGGTGGTGCCGACGCTCGGGTTGGTCCGGGCCTGTTCGATCTGGATGATCATCCCGCGACTGACCCCGGAACGGGCGGCGAGCGCGTCCAGGGTGAAGCCCCGTTCGTTGCGCCAGCGCTTCAGGTTACGGGCGAGCGACTGGGTCAGCTGGTCGAGGTCCGACACATTCCGTCCAATATCCTGGATGACATAGTTCAACAGACTGCACTACGGTGGGGTGTACCCGACTGTGCACTGCACTGTACTGCCCCGCTCCGCCCCGTACCCGCCTGTCTGCCTGCCTGCCTGCCTGCCTGCGAGGACCCTCATGACCGCCGTGTTCGCCCTGGCCACCGCCCTCCTGTGGGGCTTCGCCGACTTCGGGGGCGGACTGCTCACGCGGCGCATCCCGGCCCTCACCGTCGTCGTGGTCTCCCAGTGCATCGCGGTCGTCGTCCTCGGCACGGTCGTCGTCGCCACCGCGGCGTGGACCGAGGCCGGACCCGAACTCTGGTACGCGGTCGCCGCCGGCGTCGTCGGCCCGGCCGCCATGCTCGCCTTCTACAAGGCGCTCGCGCTCGGCCCGATGGGCGTCGTCTCGCCGCTCGGCTCGCTCGGCGTGGTCGTCCCCGTCACCGTCGGCCTGGTGCTCGGCGACCGGCCGGGCCTGTTCCAGGTCGGCGGCATCGTCGCGGCGGTCGTCGGCATCGTCCTGGCGGGCGGACCCGAACTGCGCGGCGCGCCCGTGCAGCGGCAGGCCGTTCTCCTCACGCTGTTCGCCGCGTTCGGGTTCGGCGCCGTCATGGCGCTCATCGCCGAGGCGTCCACCACGGTCACCGGTCTCTTCCTGGCGCTCTTCGTGCAGCGGGTGACCAACGTGGCCGTCGGCGGCGGCGCGCTGTACCTCTCGGTGCGGCGGGGCGGCCGCGCGCTGCCGGAGGAGGGCTTCGGGGTGATCCGGAGCGCGCTGCCCGCGCTCGCCTTCGTGGGCCTCGCCGACGTCGCCGCCAACGGCACGTACGCGCTGGCCGCGCAGCGCGGCCCGGTCCTCGTGGCCGCCGTGCTCGCCAGCCTCTACCCGGTCGTCACCGCGCTCGCCGCCTTCGGCGTGCTCCGCGAGCGGCTGCGCGCGATCCAGGCGGCGGGAGCGGGCCTCGCCCTCGTCGGCACGGTCCTCATCGCGGGCGGCTGACGTCACGTCGAGGCCGGCGTCCGTACGCCTCGGGCCGTCGCGGAGGGGAAGGGAGCGATGGGCCTCAGGAGGTCGACGCGACGGCGGGCCCGGCGGCCTTCCCCGCCACCGCGGCCTCCCCCATCACCGCGGCCTTCCCCGCCACCGCGGCCTCCGCCGCTCCGGCCATCGCGACCGCTTCCACGGTCTCAGCCATCTCAGCCGGTTCAGCCGCTTGAGCCGCTTGAGCTGCCTCAGCCGTCCCAGCCGTCCCAGCTACCTCCGCAGCCTCCGCCTGTTCGACCTCCCAGGCCGCCAGCGCCGCCAGCTGCTCGGGGGTGACGTCCTCGGGGATGGGCTTCGGGGCCGGGGTGCGGAGCGGCGGCTGCCAGCCCTGTTCCGCATCCCAGCGCCGTACGACCCTGGCCGGGGCGCCCGCCACCACCGAGTGGTCCGGCACCTCGCCGCGTACCACCGCGCCGGCCGCGACCACGACGTTGCGGCCGATCCGCGCGCCCGGCAGGATCACCGCTCCCGTGCCCAGCCAGCAGCCGGGGCCGATCGAGACCGGCTCGGAGCGGGGCCACTGGCGACCGATGGGCTCGTGCGGGTCGTCGTAACTGTGGTTGGTCGACGTGATGTAGACGTACGGCCCGCAGTACGTGTCCGAGCCGATGGTGATCGTCGTGTCGGCGATGACGTGGCTGCCGCGGCCGAGCACGACGCCGTTGCCCAGGGTGAGGACCGTCTCCGTGCCGAGGTCGAGCCCCGGCAGCATCCCGGCCGTCAGCGTGACCTGCTCGGCGATGATGCAGCACTCGCCGATCTCGATCCACCGCTCGCCGAAGACCGTGCCCTGCGGGAAGGCCAGCCGGGTGCCCGCGCCGAGGCGGCGGAACCGGAGGCGTCCGGGGTGCTCCGCGGTCACCGCGCCCGCCTGCTGCGCCCAGCGCCAGCCGCCCTGGAGGGCGTGGGCGACGACCCGGCGCCGCCAGGCGGCGAGGGATGAGAACGTGTTTCCGTTTCTGGGCACCCCGACACCGTAGTCGGCGGTGTCGGGCCTGATCAGTGCGGTCCCCTGTGATGTCCGTCATGGGCTCGGCATAGGGTGCGGGCAGACAACCGGAAGGCGCGACACCACCACGGCCGCACGGGCCGTAGAGACCTCAGGAGTGAGTCCCATGGCAGAGGCGTTGATCCAGGCCGTCGGCGGCAAGGAGCCGGACGTCGACCCGACCGCGTTCACGGCCCCGACGTCGGTGGTGCTCGGCGAGGTGACGCTCGGCGCGCGCACCAGCGTCTGGTACCACGCGGTGCTGCGCGCCGACTGCGGTCCCATCACCGTCGGCGAGGACTCCAACGTCCAGGACAACTGCACCGTCCACGTCGACCCCGGCTTCCCCGTCTCCATCGGCGACCGGGTGACGATCGGGCACAACGCGACCGCGCACGGCTGTGTCATCGAGGACGACGTCCTCGTCGGCATGGGCGCGACGGTGCTCAACGGGGCCCGGATCGGCGCCGGATCGCTGATCGCGGCGCAGGCGCTGGTGCCGCAGGGCATGGAGATCCCGCCCGGTTCGCTCGTCGCCGGCGTGCCCGCGAAGGTGCGCCGCGCGCTCACGGAGGAGGAGCGGGCGGGCATCCGGCTGAACGCCGAGATGTACCTCCACCTCGCCAAGAGCCACGCCGAGGCGTACGAGGACTGACCACCGGCCCCTGGCCGGCACGGTGCAGGGCGGCACGGTGCAGGGCGGCACGGTGCAGGGCGGCACGACGGAGGGCGGCACCCGGAACGTTCCCGGGTGCCGCCCTCCGTCACGTACGGGCGCGCGCTCAGTCCGCCGCGACCGGCTCCAGCGGCGCCTCCGCGCGGGGGGCCGCCTCCGCGGCCGCCTTCTTGGCGCGGTTCTTGATGATGAGCATGGAGGCGACGCCGATGAGGACGGCGAGCACCAGGCCCAGCCAGGAGAAGCGCTTCAGCCACGCCTCGGCGACGACGCCGACCGAGTAGATGACGGCGGTGGTGCCGCCCGCCCACAGGATGCCGCCGAAGACGTTGGCGATGAGGAACTTCCAGTACGGCATCTGCAGGACGCCCGCGAGGGGGCCGGCGAAGATCCGCAGGAGGGCGATGAAGCGGCCGAAGAAGACCGCCCACATGCCCCACTTCTGGAAGGAGCGTTCGGCGAGCGCGATGTTCGCCTCGCTGAAGTGTTTCGGGAACTTGCCGCCGAGCCAGGCGAGCAGCGGGCGGCCCCCCTTGCGGCCGATCGCGTACCCGATCGAGTCGCCGATGATCGCGCCCGCGGTGGCGCAGCCGCCGAGCACGTACGGGTTGATGTCGCCGTGCTGCGAGGCGAGCAGGGCCGAGCTGACGAGGACGATCTCGCCGGGGAGCGGGATGCCGAGGCTCTCCAGTCCGATCACCACCCCCACCAGCGCGTAGATCGCGACGGGCGGGATGGTCTCCAGCCACTCCTGGACGTGCAACGCGGGTTCCTCCCGTTGTGCCGGCGCGGCCCAGGTCACGGGCCGCTGCGGTGGCGTGCCCCGCGTCGGGCACGCCGGGGCAGCCTACCCGCTCGGACCGGGCGGACCTCGACCGTGGCGGGGAGCCCCGGATGGGCCGCCGGCCTGCCGACGCGCGGCGGCCGGCGGCCCGTGCCGGGGGCGAAGCGGCCAGGCCGGAGGGCATCAGGCCGGGCGCGACCAGGCCGGGCGCGGTGAGATCAAGCGCGGTCGGGTCGGGCGCGGTCGGGTCGGGCGCCGGGCCGAGGTGGACCTGGGCGATGCCGGTGTTCCCGGTGCGTACGCGGCGCGCGTGACGCTTCCGCCGGTTCCGGGCCGCCGCCCCGGGAAGCGGCCGCCCCCGCACCCCGAGGGGGGTGCGGGGGCGGTGGGGTCCGGCTTCCGGCGGGCACGCGCGCGTGCCCGCGGGCGGGTCACTTGCCGAGGTTGTTGGGCCTCAGGGTCCACAGGACGGTCATCTCGCCGGTGACGGCGCCGTCCTCGCGGGTGATGTCGATGCGGACGGGGAACTCGGGGCGCTGTCCGGCGTCGAGTTCGGCCACGACGTCGGCGACGGGGCGGCCGAGGGTGGCGGTCGCGGTGACGACGCCCATGGCGAGCTTCTTGTACGCGATCTCGGCGTTGACGGCGAGCGGTACGGCCCGGCCGAGCTGGTCGCCGAAGGCGGCGAGCACGATGGCGCCGCTGGCGGACTCGGCGAGGGTGAACATGGCGCCGGCGTGCGGGCCGCCCACGTGGTTGTGGTAGGCGGGCTGGTCGGGCAGGCGCACGACGGCGCGCTCGGCGGTGGTCTCCAGGAACTCCAGGTTGAGGGTTCCGGCCATGGGGACCGTGGCGGCGAGCATGTCGCCGACGGACTTCTGGTCTGCGCTCATGGAGCGTGATGTTACCCGTGAGTAGAAGTCTTGGCCATGCCTCCGCCGCCCGGATGTCTCCCCCCGCCGAAGGGGCCGGGCATGGCCGGTGCGCCCCCGCCCCTCTATCGTTACGGCCCATGTGGCCAGGACAGCAGCCGCCCGGGGGCGAGCAGAACCCGCAGGACCAGAACCAGAACCCGTACCAGCAGCCGGGGTACCAGCAGCCGAACCCGTACCAGCAGCCGACACAGCCGGGGTTCCCGCAGCAGGGCGGCTGGCAGCAGCAACCCGGCTACCCCCCGCAGGGACAGCCGCAGGGACAGCCGCAGGGGCAGCCCCAGGGGTACCCGCAGCAGGGGTACGCGCAGCCGAACCCGTACCAGCAGCCGACCGTGCCGCAGTACCAGGTCCCCGGCCCCACCCCGCCTCAGGGCTCCGGCGGCGGGGGCAGGCCGACGACGCTCATCGCGATCGCGGCCGCCACCGCCGTCGTCGTCGCCTCGGGCGTGACCGCCTTCTTCGTCATGGGCGGCGACGACGAGAAGAAGAACGTCGCGGACAAGCCGACCACGACCGCCTCCGCCCCGACCTCCGGCACGGCCTCGGCGGACCCGGCCGAGCCGACCGACGGCGCCTCCACCGAGCTGGACAACCCCCGCGACGCCACGACGTACGAGCCCACGGTCCCGGGCTGGAAGGTCGTCCACAATCCCAAGTACGGCACCCTCTTCGACGTCCCGCCGGAGTGGGAGGTGCTGAAGCCGACCATGACCACCGGCTTCTCGGACGCCAAGAAGGGCGACGGCAGTCCGATCGTCGCCATGTCCGGTCCCACCCGGTTCAAGAGCGAGTGGTGCGCCTACGACAAGGACAAGAGCGGCACCCCGGAGACCTGGGGGCTCGCCTCCGCGGGCACGAAGGGCAACCAGGGCGCGAAGGACACCGCCACCGCCGCGCAGGGCCAGGCCGGCATGTGGGTGTGGGCCGCCTTCGCCCAGCACATGCCCGAGAAGAGCATCAAGATCACCAAGGCGGTCCCGTTCACCACGGAGTCCGGCCTGAAGGGCAGCATGTCCACGGCCACGGCCCCGGGCGTGAAGAAGCGCAACAAGTGCGAGACCGACGGCAAGTCCGTCGCCTTCACCTTCCTCAACGGGGAGAACGACTACGCGTCCTTCGTCCTGTACGCGGCCGACGGCGTGAAGGACGAGCTCCCGGACGCGACGATCCGGAAGATCCTCTCCACGGTCCGGCTCACCCCGCAGTCCTGACCCGCGTCACCTTCCCGTCCCCCTCCCCCTCTCTTCCTCCTTCCTCCGCCCTCCCCCGTTCCTCCTCTCCCTCGCCCGCCACAGCGCTCCCCTTCCTCCCCCGTCCCGTGCGGCCGCCGGCCGCCGGCCGGTATGACGATCCGTCCGGTATTCGGTTTGGCAGGAAGGGGAGGCGGCGGGGATAGTCCCGGAGTGACGAATCGCTCCGCCTCCCCCCGAAGCGCCCGCCGCCCCGAATGGGCCGGGCGCAACTACGTGCTGCTCACCGCCGCCACCATCGTGACCAGCCTCGGCGCGAACGGCGCCCTGATCGCCACCACCTGGGCCGTCTTCGAGTCCGGCGGCGACGCGGGCGACGTGGGCCTCGTCGCGATGGCGCGCTTCCTGCCGCTCGTGCTCTTCCTCCTCATCGGCGGCGCCGTCGCGGACCGCATACCCCGGCACCGGGTGATGGTCGCGGCCAACGGGCTCAACTTCGTCTCCCAGGCGGTCTTCGCCGCCCTCGTGCTCTCCGGCACGGCCGAGCTGTGGCAGATGATGGTGCTCACCGGACTCTGCGGCGTCGGGCAGGCGTTCTTCAACCCGGCCGCCGAGGGCATGCTCATGTCCAGCGTCACGGGTGAGCAGGCGAGCCGCGCCTTCGCCTTCTACCGGATGGCGATGCACGGCGCCGGCATCGGCGGCGCCGCGCTCGGCGGCGCGCTCGTCGCCTTCGTCGGCGCGGGCTGGGTCCTCGCCATCGACGCCGCCGCGTTCGCCGTGGCCGGCGCCCTGCGGGCCTTCCTCGACGTCAGCGACATCCCGGAGCGCAAGCCCGGTGGCGGACTCCTCGCCGATCTGCGCGAAGGGTGGCAGGAGTTCATCGGCCGCCCGTGGCTGTGGTCGATCGTCGCCCAGTTCTCGGTCGTCGTCGCGCTCATCGGCGCGGTCGAGGCGGTGTACGGGCCGCTGGTCGCCCGCGACGAACTCGGCGGCGCCCGCCCCTGGGGCATCGCGCTCGCCGGATACGGCGTCGGCACGGTCGCCGGCGCCATCCTGATGACGCGGTGGAAGCCGCGCCGGATGCTCCTCGTCGGCACGCTCGGCGTCTTCCCCATCGCGCTGCCCTCGGCGGCGCTCGCCATCCCGCTGCATCCCGTCGGGCTCACCGCGGTGATGTTCGTCAGCGGTGTGGCGATGGAGATCTTCGGCGTCTCCTGGATGACGACGATGCACCAGGAGATCCCGGAGGAGAAGCTGTCCCGGGTCTCCGCGTACGACTGGTTCGGCTCGACCGCGCTGCTGCCGCTCTCGACGGCGCTCGCGGGTCCGGCGGAGAGCGCCTTCGGCCGGACGGAATCGCTGTGGGGCGCGGTGGCCCTGATGACCCTCGTGACCGCGCTCGTGCTCCTCGTCCCGGACGTGCGCAACATGACCCGGCGGCCGCACGGCGTGCCCGCCGCGAAGGGTGGCGCCGGACCGGCCGTCGACGCGCCGGTGGCCGCCGGGGGCGGCCCGGTCGGCGCGGCGGGCGCGGTGCCCGCCCCCGCCCCCGCCCCCGGCGCCTCAGCCGATGCCGAAGGCGCCCTCCGGCGGAACGGGTGACCCCACGGCCTCGGCGTCGTCGACCGGGGCCGCGTCCCCGGTGAACCGGGCCAGTGACGCGCCATGCTCCACGCGCGCGGGGAAGGCGTCCCCGGCGGCGCTGCGGCTCAGGCCGGGCACGTCGAGGGGCGCGTCGGAGGCGACGAGGATCGCGTTGCCGAACCGCCGGCCCCGGAGCACCGCCGGTTCGGCGATCAGCACGCGTTCGGGGAAGACGGCGGCGAAGGTGGCGAGCTGGCCGCGGAGGAAGGCGAACGGCGCCCCGTCGGCCAGGTTGGCCGCGTAGATCCCGCCCGGCCGCAGCACCCGGCGGAGCTCGCGCGCGTACGCGAGCGAGGTGAGGTGCGCCGGGACGCGCGAGCCGCCGAAGACGTCGCCGACGATCAGATCGGCCGAGCCGGCCGGTGCCGCCTCCAGCCACGCGCGCGCGTCGTCCGTGTGCACGGTGACACCCGAGTCCTCCGGCAGCGGCAGGTGCTCGGCGACCAGCGCGACGAGCCCGCCGTCGGCCTCGACGACGTCCTGGCGGGAGCCGGGCCGGGTGACGGAGACGTACCGGGGCAGCGAGAGGGCTCCGCCGCCGAGGTGCAGCACGTCCAGCGGCGCGCCCGCCTCCGCGGCGCCGTCGACCACGTGCCCGAGCCTGCGGGCGTACTCGAACTCCAGGTGGTCGGGGGCGTCGAGGTCGACGTACGACTGCGGGGCGCCGTCGACCGTGAGGAGCCAGGCCCGCTCCCGGTCCACGTCGGGCATGAGACGCGCGGTGCCGTGGTCGACGTCGCGCAGGACGGGGATCTGCTCGTTCACCCCTTCATTGTGCAACCGCACAGGAGCCGCTCGCGCCGGGGCCTGTTCCGCCTGGTTCGCCGCGCCGTCGGGCCGTCGCGCCGTCGCGCCGTCGCGCCGTCAGCGCTTCAACCCGTCGACCCGTCGACCTGTCGACCTGGCGACCTGTCGACCTGTCAGCCCGTCCACACGGCGGCGACCGACCTCGCGTGCGCGGCGGCCTGGGCGCGTCCGGCGCGGGCGGCGGCGGCCCGTTGGGCGGGGTCGAGGGCACGGGCGCCGATCACGGCCTTGGCGTCCGGTCCGGGGGTGATGACCTTGACGCGCGCGCCGGCGGCGATGAGGTCGGCGGCCTGGCGGGCCGGGGCGTGCACGGCCTTGTTGCCCATCGCGTTGGGGGCGACGACGACCACCCGTTCCCAGCCGGCGGCCAGGTGCGCGTTGGCGGTGGAGTGGATGCCGCCGTCGATCCAGCGCCGGCCGGCGAGGCTCGCGGGCGGCCAGGCGCCCGGGATGGCGCAGCTGGCGGTGACCGCGTCCACCAGCCCGACAGCGTCACCGCGGCCGCTGCCGTCGCTGCCCGCCGCGCCGTCGAAGACGGCGAGCGCGCCGCTCTCCGCGTCGACTGCGGTGATCCGCAGCCGGCCGGCGCCGGGCCAGTCGGTGGCGCCGCCGAGCCGCCGCGCGACGGTGGCCCGCCGGGTGGCCTCGTCGACGGTGCGGCTCCGCAGGGCGAGCCTGCCGAGCTTGCGGCCGTACGCCTCCGGGGTGCGGGAGCTCAGCACGGCGAGGGTGTAGCGGAGGAGGGTCCCGGCGCCGAAGCGGACGGCCGGTTCGGTGTCCGCGCCGTCGAGCTGGCGCTCGTACAGCTCGGCGGGGGTGGTGCCGGAGGTGAGGAGGGCGCCGACGACGGCGCCGGCGGAGCTGCCGACGACCAGGTCGGCGCCGGAGAGGTCCACGCCCGCCTCGGCGAGTCCGTGGAGGATGCCGGCCTCCCAGGCGGCGCCGACGAGCCCGCCCGCTCCGAGGACCAGGGCGGTCCTGCCGCCTGTCGTTCCGGCCGTCGCGTCGCCCGTGGGCGTCCCCGTGTCGCTCATGGTCCGAGTCTCGCGCAGCCGCCGCACGGCGGGCCCGGCGGGGTGGCTCACAGGTGCTTGAGCGCCTCGCGGACGGAGAGCGGCGAGAAGAGGGAACGGTTGTCCGCGACGAAGGCCCGTACGTCGCCGGGGGCGGTCTTGGCGTACTCGCGCAGGCTCCAGCCGATCGCCTTCCGGAGGAAGAAGTCGGTGTCGGCGGCGCGCCGCAGGCAGTAGGTGAAGAGCCGGTCGGCGTCCGTGTCCTCCTTGAACCGCAGCTGGTGGAGGAGGGCGGTGCGGGCGATCCAGGGGTCCTCGTCGTCGATCCAGACGTCCATCTCGCCCGCGAGCGCGGGGTCGGCGGCGACGAGGCCGCCGACCACGTGGGCGGCGAGGTGGTCGACGGTGTCCCACCACGAGACGGTGGTCACGAGACGGCGGGCGACCGGCAGGAACGCGGACGAGCAGCGCTTCACGTGCCGCCGCAGGTAGTCGACGGCGAAGTAGTGGTACTCCCGCTCGGGGAGCGCGAAGCAGCGCAGGGCGACGGCCGCGCAGTCGTCCTCGCCGGGCCGGGGCGTGCCGTCGAGGACGGTGCGGGAGAGGGCGCGGCGCTCCGGTGTCCGGATGCCGAGGAAGGGCGCCACGCCCTTCATGTACGCGACCATCTCCTGCGCGCGGAAGGGGTTCCCCGCGGCGGGGTAGAGCGTGGTGAGCCGGCCCAGGACCGTGTCGGCGAGCTCGCTGTCGGGGAGCTCGCGGTCCGGGACGTCGCGGCGCGGGGACCCGACGCCCGGGCCCGGCGCGGACACCCGGCCGGAGACGGATCGGCCCTCGGCCGACACCCGGCCGGAACCAGCGAGGTCGGGGCCGGAGGCGGCGCGGTCGGGGCCGGACTCGACGAGGTCGGGGCCGGAGGCGGCGCGGTCGGGGCCGGAGGCGGCGCGGTCGGGGCCGGACTCGACGAGGTCGGGGCCGGAGGCGGCGCGTCGGGGGCCGGGGGCGGGGTGGCTCCCCGCTGGTTCGGGGGCGGACATGGCGCACATTACGGCGATCATACGGAGGTGTCCGTTACTCTCCCGGGATGCTCGCTCCCGTGCCCCGGCCGACGGACCCGTTCGCCGTCCGCTGCTCCCGGGCCCTGCTCTCGCCCCGGTCGCGGCTCTCGCTGCTCGCGCTCGTCCTGCTGACCGCCGCGTCCCTGGTGCTGCTGTACGAACCGCAGCGCCTGCTGTCCTCGGGGTGGCCGCAGACGGGCGGCGCGGGCGCGGTGCTGCTCTTCGCGCTGGCGTACGGGCTGTGTACAGCGGCGTTCGTGCCCCGGCCGGTGCTGAACCTGGCGGCGGGCGCGCTCTTCGGTACCGCGGCCGGTCTCACCGCGGCCGTCGCGGGGACGGTGCTGGGCGCGGGCATCTCGTTCACGCTGGGCCGGGTGCTGGGGCAGGACGCGCTGCGGCCGCTGGTCAAGGGCCGGTGGCTGCGGGCGGCGGACGGGCAGCTGAGCCGGCACGGTTTCCGTTCGATGCTGGCGATCCGGCTCTTCCCGGGCGTGCCCTTCGCCGCCGCCAACTACTGCGCGGCGGTCTCCCGGATGGGGTACCTGCCGTTCCTGCTGGCGACGGCGATCGGCACGGTGCCGAACACGGCGGCCTACGTGGTCGCCGGCGCCCAGGCGGGCGAGCCGGGCTCGCCCGCGTTCCTGATCTCCGCGGGCTTCATCCTGGTGTCGGGCCTCGCGGCGGCCGTGGTGGCCTGGCGGAAGCGGCACGCCCTGCGGCGCCCCGCCCCCGCAGTGCCGCCGGCGGCCTCCGCCGCAGCGGCCGGACGCGAGCCCGTGGCCGCCCCCTAGAGACGGTCGTCGCACGGCCGACGTGACGGAGTCGTCGTCACCCGGACGCCCTCACGGGATCGCCGTCGCACGGCCGCCCGCACCCGCCCGTCCGTCCTCACACCGCCGCTCCGCACAGCCGCCCTCGCACGGCCGCCCCCACGCCCCCGCCCTCCTCACTCACAGCGCCTCGACGATCATCGCGTGGGCGAGTCCGCCGGTCTCGCACCTGGCCTGGAGGCCGTATCGGGCTCCGCGGGCGCGCAGGGCGTGGACCAGGGTGGTGGTGAGGCGGGTGCCGCTGGCGCCCAGGGGGTGGCCGAGGGCGATCGCGCCGCCGTGCGCGTCGACCCTGGCCGGGTCGGCGCCGGTCTCCTGCTGCCGGGCGAGGAACCGGGGGCGCCCCGCGACGTGCTCACCGCCCGGCTGAACCGCCTGGTCGAGGCGGGGATCCTGGAGAAGGTCGCGTACAGCGAGCGGCCGCCGCGGTACGAGTACCGCGCCACGCCCGCTGGCGAGGAGCTCCAGCCGGTCCTGCTGACCCTGATGGCCCGGGGCGACCGCCACCTCAACGCCGACGACCGGCCAGTCGTGCTGGAGCACCGCTGCGGCGCCGTGCTGAGCCCGGTCGTGGTCCGCGCCCACTGCGGGGGGCGAGGCCGACCGCGCGAGCCCGCGCTCCGACGTGCGCTCACCGGGCTGGACGACCGCGGGCCCCGCCGCCGACGCCACCTGATCACGAACACGTCACCTTGGGGCGGTACAGTGCGCTCGACCTTCTGACCGCACTCGTACATACCGGGACGGCCCAAGCTCCATGAGTTGGTTCGAATCGTTCATCCTCGGACTCGTCCAGGGGCTGACGGAGTTCCTTCCCATCTCCTCCAGCGCGCATCTCCGGCTGACCGCCGCCTTCGCCGGGTGGGAGGACCCGGGCGCCGCCTTCACGGCGATCACCCAGATCGGCACCGAGACCGCCGTCCTGATCTACTTCCGCAAGGACATCGGCAGGATCGTCACGGCATGGTTCCGCTCGCTGACGGACAAGTCGATGCGCTCCGACCACGACGCCCAGATGGGCTGGCTGGTGATCGTCGGCTCCATCCCGATCGGCGTCCTCGGCGTCACGCTCAAGGACCAGATCGAGGGTCCGTTCCGCGATCTGCGGCTCATCGCCACGACGCTCATCGTGATGGGCATCGTCCTCGGCATCGCCGACCGGCTCGCGGCCCGCGACGAGATCGGCGGCCGGCACCGCGCGATCCAGGAGCGCAAGACGCTCAAGGACCTCGGCGTCCGCGACGGCCTGATCTTCGGTTTCTGCCAGGCGATGGCCCTGATCCCGGGCGTCTCGCGCTCCGGCGCCACCATCTCCGGCGGTCTGCTCATGGGCTACACCCGCGAGTCCGCCGCCCGGTACTCGTTCCTCCTGGCGATCCCGGCCGTGCTCGCCTCCGGCGTCTTCGAGCTGAAGGACGCGGGCGAGGGCGGGCACGTCTCCTGGGGCCCGACGATCTTCGCGACGATCGTCGCCTTCGGCGTCGGCTACGCGGTGATCGCCTGGTTCATGAAGTTCATCACCACGAAGTCCTTCATGCCGTTCGTGTACTACCGCATCGCGCTCGGCATCCTGCTGTTCGTCCTGGTCGGCACGGACGTCCTCAGCCCGCACGCGGGCGAGTCCGGCGGCTGACCCGCCCCACCACGCCTGGAAGGGGCGGGCCCGCGGACGCGGGCCCGCCCCTTCCGTCTCTCAGCGCGCGTACGGCACGCGGGCGATCTCGCGGACGCCTCCGAACGTGCCCCACTCGTTCTTCCCCAGCCGGGTCAGCGGGCGCATCCGCGTGATCTCCGGGTGGCCGTCGGTCATGTACGCCTCGTCGACGGCCACGTGCACGACCCGCCCGAAGACCACCGTCGAGTCCCCGATCCGGAGCGTGCTGTGCAGTTCGCACTCCAGGGCCACCGGGGAGGCGGCCACGCGCGGTGCCTTCACCCGGAGGCTCGGCTCGCGCTCCACGCCGCACGCGTCGAACTCGCTCGTCCCGCGCGGGAAGTCCGTCGCCGTCGCGTTGATCTGCTCGAAGAGCCCCTCGGGGGCGAGGTTCACCACGAACTCCCCGGTCTCCTCCACGTTGCGCAGCGAGTCCTTCCGGCCGACGGAGGTGAACTGCACGACCGGCGGGTTCGCCGAGGCGATGGTGAAGAAGGAGTGCGGGGCGAGGTTGTCCGTGCCGTCGGCGGAGACCGTGGACACCCAGGCGATCGGCCGGGGGACGACCGTCGCCGTCAGCAGACGGTAGACGGAGACGGGTTCGGTCAGGGCAGGGTCGACGTCGATGCGCATCCGGCCAGTATGACCGTCGTTCGGGACAGGGGGCGCACGCCTCTTGGCGCGGCACGCCCGCTGCCCGACACTGAGGCGATGACACAGCGCGTGGACCTCGCGAACGTGATGGACCGGCTCGCCGTGGAGGACCTGGTCACCGGATACGCGGCAGCCGTGGACGACGCCGACTGGACCGCCTACCGGGCCCTCTTCACCCCCGACGGACGCGCCGACTACACCGGCTCCGGCGGCGTCGAGGGACCCGCGGGCGAGGTGGCCGACTGGCTGGCCGGGACGATGGCGCTCTTCCCCGTCCGCCAGCACCTCATCGTCAACCGGCGGGTCACCCTGCACCGGCCCGGCGGCTATCCCGAGACCGGCGACACGGCCGACGTCCGCGCCGACTACGTCAACCCGATGCGGATGACCTCCGGCGACGACTTCGTCTGCGGCGGCCGGTACGCCTTCGCCGCCCGGCGCACCCCGGACGGCTGGCGGCTGCGCTCCGTCGTCGTGGAGGAACGCTGGCGCCGGCTCCCCTGACCGGGCGGCGCGGAGGAACACCGGCGCCGCATCCTCCGGCCGGGCATCGCGCAGGAACACCGCCAGGCCCCTGACCGGGCGGCGCGGAGGAACACGGCGCCGGCTCCCCCGCCGGGCATCGCGGAGGAACACGGCGCCGGCTCCCCTGGCCGGGCCCGCCCGGGTGGACGGGCGCAGACTGGAGGCGACGGGCGGGAGGCACGGATGCGGAACCCCATCGGGCGCGCGGAGCCGGACGCCGGGGACGTCACGCCCCGGCGGACGGCGGGCCTGCTCCGGTCGCTGCTCGCCGTCGTCCTCGGCGCGCTGCCGGCGCTCGCCTTCCCCGCTCCCGGGCTGTGGTGGTGGGCGTACGTCTCCCTGGTGCCCTGGCTGCTGCTGATCCGGACGGCCCCGGGCGCGCGGCGCGCGGCGCTGGACGGATGGTGCGGGGGCATCGGCTTCCTGCTGGCCGTGCACCACTGGCTGCTGCCGAGCGTCCATGTGTTCCTGCTGGTCATGGCGGTGCTGCTGGGGCTGCTCTGGCTGCCGTGGGGCGTGCTCGCGCGGGCGCTGCTCGGCGGTGCGCCGACCCCGGCGCGGGCCGCCGCGGCGCTGTGCGCGGTGCCGTCGGGGTGGCTGATGATCGAGCTGGTGCGGTCGTGGGAGGGCCTGGGCGGGCCGTGGGGGCTGCTCGGCGCGAGCCAGTGGAACGTCCCGCCGGCGCTGCGTCTGGCCTCGGTGGGCGGGGTGTGGCTGGTGAGCCTGCTGGTGGTGGCGGTGAACACGGCCCTGGTGCTGCTGATCGCCGTGCCGGGGCTGCGGGTGGTGGGGGTGGCGGGGCTCGCCGCCTGCGCGCTGGTGGCGGGCACCGCGGCGTGGGGCGTCGGTGCGCCGCGGCCGGCCGGAGTGGTGCGGGTGGCGCTGGTGCAGCCGGGGGTGCACGGCGGGACCGACGGTGCCGAGCGACGGCTCGACCGGGCCGCGGAGCTGACCCGCGGCCTCGCCGGGCAGCGGCTCGACCTGGTGGTGTGGGGCGAGAGCGGGGTGGGCCGGGACCCGGCCGGTGACGCGGCGCTCACCGCGCGGCTGACCGCGCTGGCGCGGACGGTGGACGCGCCGCTGCTGGTGAACGTGGACGCGCGGCGGGCGGACCGTCCCGGCATCTACAAGAGCGCGCTGCTGTTCGCGCCCGACGGGCCCACCGGCGACCGGTACGACAAGATGCGGCTCGTGCCGTTCGGCGAGTACGTGCCGGCCCGGGGGCTGCTCGGCTGGGCGACCTCCGTGGGCAAGGCGGCGACGGAGGACCGGCGCCGGGGCACGGAACCGGTCGTGATGCGGTTGCCCGACGGCGAGCGGCCGCTCACGGTCGGCCCGCTGGTCTGCTTCGAGTCCGCGTTCCCCGACATGAGCCGCCGCCTGGCCCGGGACGGAGCCGATCTGCTGGTGGTGCAGTCCGCGACCAGCACCTTCCAGCACAGTTGGGCACCCGCACAACACGCGTCGCTGGCCGCGCTGCGGGCGGCGGAGACGGGCCGCCCCGTGGTGCACGCGACGCTGACCGGGGTCGGCGCCGCGTACGGCCCCGACGGACGCCGCGTGGGACCGCCCGTCGGCACGGACGCGAGCGCCGCCGTCGTACGGGAACTGCCCCTGTCGGAGTCGACGACGGCGTACGCCCGCTGGGGCGACTGGCCGGTGTACGGGGCGTTCGCGGTGGTCGGCGCCGTGTGCGCGGCCGCGGGGGCCGGTGCGTTCAGGCGGCCTGCTCCAGGGAGTCGCGGACGACGCGCTCGCACAGTTCGTGGGTGAGCAGGGCGTCGCGGGCGCTGAGCGTCCGGCCGTCCCGGACCGCGTCGAGGAAGGCCAGCACGGACTGCTCGATGCCTCGCTGCCGGGCGACCGGCACCCAGTCGCCGCGGCGGCGGACGGTGGGCTGGCCCTTGTGGTCGACGACCTCGGCGAGGTTGACGACCTGACGCTTGGTGTCCTGGCCGGAGACCTCCAGGACCTCTTCGGTGGAGCCGTTCATCCGGTTCATCATGCCGATGGCGGTGAAGCCGTCGCCGGAGAGCTGGAGCACCACGTGGTGCATGAGGCCGTCGCGGACCCGGGCGCGGACGTCGATGTGGTCGGCCTCGCCGGGGAGCAGGAAGCGGAGGGTGTCGACGACGTGGATGAAGTCGTCGAGGACCAGGGTGCGCGGGTCCTCGGGGAGCCCGATGCGGTTCTTCTGCAGCAGGATCAGGTCGCGCGGGTGGTCGAGGCACTGGGCGTAGCCGGGGGCGAGGCGGCGGTTGAACCCGACGGCGAGGGAGACGGCCCGCTTCTCGGCCAGCTCGACGATGCGCTCGGAGTCGGCGTAGTCGTAGGCGAGCGGCTTGTCGACGTACGTGGGGACGCCGGCGTCGAGGAGCCGGGTGGCGATCTCGGCGTGGGCGGCGGTGGGGGCGTGCACGAAGGCCGCGTCGAGACCGGTGGAGAGCAGCGAGTCGAGGTCCCGGTGGCGGCGCGCGGCCGGCAGGTGGTGGGTGTCGGCGACCCGGTCCAGGGTGGCGGGGGTGCGGGTCTGGAGGTGGAGTTCGGTCCCGGGGAGGGTGGCGAGGACGGGCAGGTACGCCTTCTGCGCGATGTCGCCGAGTCCGATGCAGCCGATCTTCACGGGGTCTCCCTCTGCGGTGGTCCGACGGCCCGTGGCACGGGGGCCGTTCGCGCTGGTCAGCTTACGCGGGACGGCTCTCCGGGGCGGTCGGCGGGCGCCAGTCGGCGATGCCGTCGAAGCCGCGGAGGACGAAACCGGGGCCGAAGCGCGAGACGGTCCGGACGAGGGTGTCGCGCAGGGCGACGGCGGGGCGGGCCGAGACGAGGGTGAGGGCACCGGTGCGGGCCGCCTTGCGGACGAGGGCGGTGGTGCGGGGCAGCCGGTCGGCGGTGTGGGCGGCGAGCGCCGGGCCGGGGTCGAAGGCGGCCGGGGTGCGGGCGTGGTGCGCCAGGACGACGGCGTCCTCGATGGCTTGGTTCCCGCCCTGTCCGAGGGTGGGCATCATCGCGTGCGCGGCGTCGCCGATGAGTGCGGTACGGCCCCGGTGGTGGGCGGGCAGCGGGTCGGTGAGGTGGTGGACGTCGTGGCGCAGGATCCCGGCGGGGTCGGCCGCGGCGAGGATCTCCGGCACGGGGTGGTGCCAGTCGCCGAAGAGCCGGAGGAGTTCGGCCCGCTCGCCGTCGGGGGCGTGGGCGCCGGCGGGCGCGGCGGCCATGGCGTACGCGTAGATCCGGCCGTCCTTGAGGGGCTGGGTGCCCCAGAGGCGGCCGGCGCCCCAGGTCTCGTGCGGGGCGAAGGGCCGCTCGGGGGCGGGGACGACGAGCCGCCAGGTGGTGCAGCCGGAGTAGCGGGGGCCGGGGTGGGCGGGGAAGAGCGCGGCGCGGGCGGCGGAGCGGATCCCGTCGGCGGCGACGACGAGCTCGGCCTCCTGGACGCCGTCGGGGGTGGCGACGCGGGCGGGGGTGCGGGCGTCGCCGGGGTGGTCGAGGGTGGCGGGCGCGCCGGTGCGGACCGTGTCGGCGGGGAGGGCGGAGGCGAGGAGTTCGACGAGGGTGGCGCGGTGGAGGAGGACGAGGGGGTCGCCGAAGCGGGCGGCGGCGGCGCGGGCGTCGGTGCGGGCGAGCCAGCGTCCGTCCGGGGAGCGCATCCCGCCGTCGCCCTGCCAGGCGGCGAGCGCGCGGACGCGGTCGCCGAGGCCGATCACGTCGAGGGCGCGCAGGGCGTTGGGGGCGAGGCCGATGCCGGCGCCGACGGGGGCGAGGTCGTCGGCGCGTTCGAGGACGGTGACGTTCCAGCCGCGCCGGTGGAGGGCGACGGCGGCGGTGAGGCCGCCGATGCCCGCTCCCAGGACGACGGCACGGTGCGGTGTCATGACTGCTCCCTCGGGTCGGGCGGGTCGGGCGGATCACGGACGGCGGCGGCGCTCTCCGGCGCCGGTCGCCCACCCTGTACTACAGGTGTAGTCGGCCGGACGTTCCGACCGTACTACAGGTGTAGTCGAGAAGCGATGGGTAGGTTGTCCCCATGACCGCGCACACCCCCGACCAGGCCGCCACCGCTCCCCCGACCCGCGCCGAGCGGATCGGCGACGCGGCGCTCGGCCTGCTGGTGGAGCGCGGGATGCGCGGGCTGACCCACCGCGCGGTGGACGAGCGGGCCGGGCTGCCGCAGGGCTCGACCTCCAATCACGCGCGCACCCGCCAGGCCCTGCTGGAGACGGCCGTACGGCGGCAGGCCGAGCGCGAGGCGCGGGTCCTCACCCCGGACGAGCTGCCGCCGCCCGGCGCCGGCCCCGGGGTCCTCGCGGACGCCCTCGCGCTCGCGCTGCACCGCTATCTGACCGATCACCGGGCGCTGCTGGTCTCCCGCTACGAGCTGGCCCTGGAGGCGACCCGCCGCCCCGAGCTGCGCGGCTTCTTCGACCGGACCGGCTCCGCCTTCCACGACCCGGTGACCGCGATGATGCGCGGCGCCGGTTCGCCCGAGCCGGAGCGGCACGCGCTCTCGGTCATCGCCTGGTGCGAGGGGCTGATGTTCTCCTGCGCCGCCGGCTCCTTCCACTCGGCCGTGCCGAGCCGCGCGGAACTGCGGACCGGCTTCGGCGAACTGCTGCGCGGGATGCTCACCGGGCCGTCGCCGCAAACCGCTGGCGGCGGCCCCGACGGTCCGTCACGATGCCCCGTATGAGCAGCGATCACACCGCGGCACCCGACCGCGTCTGGCCCGCCACCACCACCGGCGAGCGCCAGGCGCTGGAGCAGTGGCTCGACTTCCATCGCTCGACCCTCGCGCTGAAGTGCGCGGACCTCACCGACGCGCAGCTCCGCACCGTCTCCGTCCCGCCCTCGGAGCTCAGCCTGCTGGGGCTGGTCCGCCACATGGCCGAGGTCGAGCGCGGCTGGTTCCGGAAGGTCCTCGGCGGCGAGGAGACCCCCTGGCTCTACGCCACCGACGAGGACTTCGACCGGGACATCCACACCACCGAGGACGACAGCTACGAGGAGGCGTACGCCACCTGGCAGGCGGAGATCGCCCACGCTCGCGCGCTCGCGTCCGGCCGGGCCCTGGACGACCTCGGCGAGGGCTCCCACCACCGCACCGGCGACCTCATCAACCTGCGCTGGATCTACCTCCACATGATCGAGGAGTACGCGCGGCACAACGGCCACGCCGACCTCATCCGCCAGCGGATCGACGGCGCCACCGGCGCCTGACGCCCGGCCCGGGGCCGGACCCGGTCAAGCGGGGTGACCGGGCGCTCACCCGTGCGGGGCATTCCCCGCCGGTAGGGGTTCGAAGATCGCCGCGGGACCAGCAGAGTGGCGCGGGTGGACCGAACCCGAACCCCCGCGCGCCTCCTGGCCGGAGCGGCCGTCGCCGCCGCCCTGACCGGGTGCGTGGCCGTCGACGGACCGCCTCCGGCGCCCGTGCCGGCCTCCGCGCCCACCGCCGATCCCGTACGCCCCGCCCAGGACGTCGCGCCGCAGATCGTCCTCCAGGGACCGGCCAGGGAAGCGCTCGAAGCGGCCCTCCCGTCCCCGGCGCCCGCCGCCGCCCCGCCGCGCGGCGAGACCCGCCGCGCCACCGGCGGCGCCGGACCGTCCCGTGCCCCCTCGCCCGAGCCCTCCGCGTCCGCGCCCCGGCGGGCCACGGCCCGGCCCGAGGCCCGGGTCCCCTCCCCCGCCGTGCCCGAAACGCGGGATGCCGGCCGGGCGGCGGAGCCGCCGCGGGAGGCACCGCCGGTCACCGTGAAGGACGTGTGCGACCTGGGCGAGCGGTACGGCGGCTGGGACCCCGCGAGCGTGCAGGCCGGGCTGTGCCGGGACGCCTACCGGCGCTGAGTCCGGTGCTCAGCCCTCGCGGAGCCGCCGGTCCAGCCGGTCGATCGCGGCCCGGACGCCCATCCCGTACCGGTCGTCGTCGAGGGCCTCGGAGGCGGCGCGGGCCCGGTCCAGATGGGCCCGCGCGGCGTCCGGCCGCCGCAGCTTGGCGTAGTCGGCGGCGAGGTTGAGGTGGAGCGAGGGGTAGAGGGCCCGGAGGGCGGCGGCCTGGTCGTGCGCGGCGAGCCGCCCGTCCTCCAGCCCCTCGGCGGCGCTCAGGGCGCGCAGGTCCCAGGCCAGTTCGGTGTCCGGATCGTCCTGGGCGTCCGCCAGGTAGTGGGCGAGGGTGCAGCGGTGCAGGGGGTCGCCCTCGGGCCCGAGCTGCTGCCACAGGTCGCCGAGGCGGTTGCGGGCTTCCTCCCGGTCGCCCCCGTGGAGCAGCATCCTGGCCTGCCCGATCCTGGTCAGGACCCCCTCGTCCGACGTCCGCTGCTGCTCGGTCACCGCGGCCTCCCGGCGCTCGCACTGCGTGGAGGTCCGACGCTAACCGCCCGCGGGCCCGATCACGCCGAGGCTCAGCCGAGGTCGGGGATGCGCCAGTCGATCGGCTCGTGGCCCTGGGCGGCGACGGCCGCGTCGATCTGGGTGAAGGGCTGCGAGCCGAAGAACTTCTTCGCCGACAGCGGCGAGGGGTGCGCGCCCTTCACCACGATGTGCCGCTCCTCGTCGATGAGGGGCAGCTTCTTCTGGGCGTAGTTGCCCCAGAGGACGAAGACGGCGGGGTCGGGGCGGGAGGCGACGGCCGTGATGACCGCGTCGGTGAACTTCTCCCAGCCCTTGCCCTTGTGCGAGTTCGCCTCGCCGGCGCGGACGGTGAGGACCGCGTTGAGCAGCAGGACGCCCTGCTCGGCCCACGGCATCAGGTAGCCGTTGTCCGGGACCGGGTGGCCCAGCTCGGTCTGCATCTCCTTGTAGATGTTCCGCAGCGACGGCGGGGTCTTCACGCCGGGGCGGACGGAGAAGCACAGGCCGTGGCCCTGTCCCTCGCCGTGGTACGGGTCCTGACCGAGGATCAGGACCTTGACCTTGTCGTACGGGGTGGCGGACAGGGCCGCGAAGACCTCGTCCTTCGGCGGGTAGACCGGCCCGGCGGCCCGCTCCTGCTCGACGAACTCGGCGAGCTGTGCGAAGTACGGCTTGTCCAGCTCCTCGCCGAGGACGCCCCGCCAGGACTCGGGCAGCATGTTGATGTCGGTCACGGTCCACAACCTCCGGTGGTTCGGCAGTTCCGGTACGGAACCTACCGGGGCCCACTGACAGCGGGCCCCGGCGGCCTCCGGTACGGACTCCTACCAGCTGGCCCGGCGGTGCAGCTCCCACAGCTGCATGACGGTCTGCGGGTCGAGCGCGCGCTCGCCGCCGCCGATGTCCTCACGGGCCGCGATGTACAGCTTGCCCTGCCACAGGGGCAGCAGCCGGACGTCGTCGACCATGATCGACTGGGCCTCGACGAACTCGTCCGTGACGGCCCCGCGGTCGCTCTCGCGGCGGGACTTGGGCAGCAGCTCGTCGGTGATCCGCGGGCTCAGGTAGGGCGTGCCCAGGACGTTCTTCTTGCCGAGGAAGGGGGCGATGAAGTTGTCCGGGTCCGGGAAGTCCGGGAACCATCCACGGCCGAAGACGGGGTACTCGCCCTGCTGGTAGGCGGCCTGGTACTCGGTCCACGGCTTGCCCTGGATGGTGACCTTGAAGAGCCCGGACTCCTCCAGCTGGCGCTTCAGCTCGGCGAACTCGGCCGCCGTCGAGGAGCCGTACCGGTCGGTCGTGTACCAGAAGCTCAGTTCGACCTTCTTGGTGATGCCGGCCTCGCGCAGGATCTTCTTCGCCTTGGCCTTGTCGGGGTGGCCGTAGGTGTCGAAGAACTTGGTGGTGTGGGCGGCGATGCCCTTGGGGACCATCGAGTACAGCGGCTCGGCGGTGCCCCGGTAGACCTTGCTGACCAGTTCGTCGCGGTTGACGAGCTGCGCGATGGCACGGCGGACGGCCGGGTCGGCGACGGACTCGTCCTCGGTGTTGAAGACCAGGTAGCGGATGTCGGCGCCGGTGGACTCGACGAGCTGGAGGCCCTTGTTCTCCTCCTTGTCCTCCTCGAGCGAGGTCACCTCCTCGGCGGTCAGACCGCGGTAGGTGGCGTCGATCTCCTCGGCCCGCAGCGCCTTGACCATCGCCTCCGAGTGGTCGAAGTACTTGATGGTCACGCCGCCGTTCTTGCGGTCGGCGAAGCCCTTGTAGTTCGGGTTGCGGGTCAGCTCGGCCTGCTTGCGCTCCTCGTACGCGTCGAGGACGTAGGGGCCGGAGCCGGCGATCTTGCCGTCCTTCTTGCGGAGCTGGTCGGCCGGGTACTCGGCCGGGTCCACGATCGACATCGCCGGGGTGGCGAGGACGAAGGGGAAGGTGGCGTCGGCCTTGTTGAGCTTGAAGACGATGGTGCGGTCGCCGACCGTCTCGACGGAGTCGAGCGAGCCGAGCATGCCGTTGGGGCCGCCCTCGGCGTCGATGGTGCGGATGCGCTCGATGGAGTGCTGCACGGCCTTGGCGTCGAGCGTGTGGCCGTTGGAGAACTTGAGCCCCTCGAAGAGCGTGCACTCGAAGACCCGGCTGGACGCGTCGGTGAATTTGCATTCGGCCGCGTCCGGCTTCGGCGAGGTGCTTCCCGTCGGGAAACTCACCAGGGTCTGGTAGACGTTCCTGAAAAGCTCCCAGGAATTGTCCCAGGAAGCCGCGGGATCGAGCGTCGAGGGAGAACTCGTCGTCCCGATCGTGATCCTCTGCTCCCCGGCGGATTCGGTATCCGAGAAAACACCGCATCCGGATACCAGGGATATGGACGCAAGGGCTGCAGCGGCCTGCAGACTCGTCCGGTTGAACACGTGCACGCTCCTCGTTCAGCCTGGGGTCGGCCGACGATACCGCAGTACCCCGCCAGGTCAATGGGCGAGCCCGGCGGGGCACTTGAGGCAATCGAGATGCAACCGGGGCCAATCCGGACAGGGAATCCGGAAAGTGTCCGGTAATCGGTCACCCGACTCCGGCGTTCAGGAAAATGCCCCCGTCGACGACCAGCGTCTGACCGGTGATCCACCCCGACTGGTCCGAGGTCAGGAAGGCCGCGGCGCCCCCGATGTCCTCCGGCACGCCCAGCCGGCCCATCGGGTAGGCGGCGGCCGCCTCGGCCTCCCGGCCCTCGTAGAGCGCCTGCGCGAATTTCGTCTTCACGACGGCCGGCGCGATGGCATTCACCCGGACGACCGGCGCGAATTCATGCGCGAGCTGCTGGGTCAGGTTGATCATCGCGGCCTTGCTCACCCCGTACGCCCCGATGAACGGGGAGGCGGAGATTCCGGCGACGGAGGCGATGTTCACGATCGCGCCGCCGTTCTCCTTCTGCCACGCGTGCCAGGTCCGCTGCGCGAAACCGAGCGCGGAGACGACATTCGTCTCGAAGACCTTTCGGGCCACATCCAGGTCCAGGTCCGCGAGGGGACCGAAGACCGGGTTCGTGCCGGCGTTGTTCACCAGGTGGTCGACACGGCCGAAGGCGTCCATCGCGGCCGCGACGGCGGCGGCCTGGTGGACGGGGTCGTGGGCCTTGCCCGCGACCCCGACGGCCCGGTCGGCCCCGAGGCGCTCCACGGCCTCCTTGAGGGCGTCCTCACCCCGTCCGGTGATGACGACCCGGTCGCCGCGGGCGACGAGCGCCTCGGCGATGCCGTAGCCGATGCCCCGGCTGGCGCCGGTGACGAGTGCGACCTTGCCGGAAAGCTCCGGCAGCTGCTGTGCGGTCATCCCGTTCTCCTTGCTCTCGCCGCGCCGGGGTCAGTTGAGCGGGCCGCCGGCCACGTACATGACCTGGCCGGAGACGAAGCCGGCGTCGTCGCCCGTGAAGAAGGCGATGGCGTTGGCGACGTCCTCGGGGCGGCCGACGCGCTGGACCGGGATCATCGAGGCGGCGGCGGCCTGGAAGTCCTCGAAGCCCATGCCGACGCGCTCGGCCGTCTGGGCGGTCATCTCGGTGACGATGAAGCCGGGGGCGACCGCGTTGGCCGTGACGCCGAACTTGCCGAGCTCCTTGGCGAGGGTCTTGGTGAAGCCCTGGAGGCCGGCCTTGACGGCGGAGTAGTTGGCCTGGCCGCGGTTGCCGAGCGCCGAGGAGGACGAGAGCGAGACGATCCGGCCGAAGCCCGCGTCCACCATGTGCTTCTGACATGCCTTCGCCATCAGGAACGCGCCCTTGAGGTGCACGTTCATGACGAGGTCCCAGTCGGACTCCGACATCTTGAAGAGCAGGTTGTCACGGAGGACGCCGGCGTTGTTCACGAGGATCGTGGGCGCGCCGAGCTCGGCGGCGACGCGGGCGATCGCGGCCTCCACCTGGGCGCCGTCGGAGACGTCGCAGCCGACCGCGAGGGCGCGGCCGCCGGCCGCGGTGATCTTCTCGACGGTCTCCTTGCAGGCCGCCTCGTCGAGGTCGAGGACGGCGACGGCGCGGCCCTCGGCCGCGAGGCGGAGCGCGGTGGCGGCGCCGATGCCCCGTGCGGCACCGGTGACGACGGCTACGCGCTGCTCGGTGGTGGACATGCTTGCTTCTCCTCGCCCTCAGGGGTCCCGGGCTCTCCCCGGGCTCATGAGCGACCGCTTAGTATCGCCCGCAGGACGAGACGCTAGAAGCCCTGGCACCCGGTGTCAACGGCCCACCGGGTGCACCCCGTCACTCCGCCGTCACTCCGCGCGCGGGAGGCGGCGCGTCACCGCACGAGGAGGTCGAGCAGGCGTTCCACCTCGGCCCCGGGGTCGCCGGTGAGACCGGTGTGGACCGGGCCGGGCTGGACCACCGTGGAGCGCGGCGCGATCAGCCAGCGGAAGCGCCGGCCCGCGTCGTCCCCCGCGGCCTGCCCCGCCGCGTCGCCGCCCAGGCAGACGCCCTCGACGGCGCGCAGGGCGGCCCGGACGCCGGTGACGTCGGCCGCCGGGTCGAGGGCGGCCAGCTTGGCCTCGTCGAGGTGGGTGCGGGCGGCGACGAAGGAGCGGGCACGGCAGTAGACGACCACGCCCGCGTTGAAGCACTCGCCGCGCTCGACGCGCGGCACCACGCGCAGCAGCGCGTACTCGAAGACATCGCGGTCGGTCACGTGGTGCTGTCCTTGTCGCTGTTCTCGGTGGCCTGCGGCCGGGGGGCGAGGCGCTCGGCGAGCCAGCCGGGCGGCTGCTGCGGCCTGCGGTCGGTGCGCGGCCCGAGGGTGATCCGCTCGTGGATGGTGGCGGCGCGGGACAGCAGCGCCTCGACGTAGGCGGCGCGCAGCGCGTCGGTGGAGTCGAAGCCGGGCTCGTCCACCAGCCACTCGTCGGGCACGTCGGCGGCGACCTCGTCGAGCAGCTCGCGGGTGACGAGCGGCGCCAGCTCGGCGGCGGCCGCGGCGACGTCCGGGCCGAAGGGGGCGAGGGCGTGGTCGGAGGCGTCGTACGGCTTGGCGGCGGAGGCGGCGGCACCCGGCCAGTTGTGGTGCCAGATCATGGTGGCGCCGTGGTCGATGAGCCAGAGCTCGCCGTGCCAGACGAGCATGTTCGGGTTGCGCCAGGAGCGGTCCACGTTGTTGATGACCGCGTCGAACCAGACGACCTTCCCGGCCTCCGCAGGGTCGACCTCGAACGCGAGCGGGTCGAAGCCGAGGGAGCCGGGAAGGAAGTCCATGCCCAGGTTGAGGCCGCCGCTGGCCTTGAGCAGCTCCTGCACCTCCTGGTCGGGCTCGGAGAGCCCGATGACGGGGTCGAGCTCGATGGCGACCAGCTCGGGCACGCGGAGCCCGAGGCGCCGGGCGAGCTGCCCGCAGATCACCTCGGCGACGAGGGTCTTGCGGCCCTGCCCGGCACCGGTGAATTTCATGACATACGTGCCGAGATCGTCGGCCTCGACGATCCCGGGGAGCGATCCGCCCTCACGCAAGGGCGTGACGTAGCGGGTCGCTACGACCTCGTTCAACACTTTCCCAGGCCACCCATCTCTTCGTCCTCGTACGCCGCGGACGGCTTCCGAGGGGGCGCGGAACCCGGCATCCCCCACCGGCGACCCCGGGGAGGACCTAGGGCTCCGGACGGGCCGGCCCCCGCTCTCCCGGCGGCCCTTCGGCGGCGCCTCGCCCCTCCCGCCGGCCTCCGGCATGAAGGGAACAGCGTAACCGAGGGTGACCGTGGACGCGGGGGCGCCGAGCCGCCGGACCGGGGCCGGCGGGCCCCTCCGGGCGCGGGCGCCAGGCATGACTCGGATGCCGCACGCCTGTCGGCGTTTCTCCCGCGCCCTTTCTGACAGTCTGCTGCTTCATGTCCCATATGCGGTATCGGAACGTCCCCAGGGGGTACGTGTGAACGCGGTGAACCGGAGCCGGACGACGAGAGCCGCGGCGGGGGTCTCGGCCGCGCTGCTCCTGCTGCTGTCGACGGGGTGCGACGTGCCGGGGGTCTACCGGCCCGCCCGGCCGGCCACCGGCGGCCCCTACACGTTCTACGTGAGCGCGGACGGCAGCGACGAGAACGACGGCATGTCGCCCGGGAAACCGTGGCGGACCCTCGACCACGCGAACTCGGCGAACTTCCGCCCGGGCGACAGGCTCCGGCTGAAGGGCGGCCAGCGGTTCCGCGGCGCGATCACCCTGGAACGGGGCGAGGCGGGCAGCCCGGCGCGGCCGGTGGTGATCGAGTCGTACGGAAAGGGCCGGGCCACGATCGCGCCCCGCGGCACCTCCGGCATCACCGTGCACGACACCGCGGGCGTGGAGATCAGGAACATCGCGCTGGCCGGCGACCGCACGTCGCTGCGCGAGGGGGTCGGGATCGCGCTCCGGGCCACCCGCCCCGGAGGCCGGGAGCTCCACCACGTCCGGATCACGGACGTGGAGGCCCGCGGCTTCCAGAACGGGATCAGCATCGGAGCCGAGGGCGGCGCCGTCACGGGCTACAGCGACGTGCGCATCAGCAAGGTCTCCCTGCACCACAACCTGGAGGCCGGACTCGTCGTCTACGGACCCGCGTTCGAGGAGGACCGCCCCGCCTACGCGCATTCCGGGCTCCGGATCGAGCGGGTGACGGCGTACTCCAACTCCGGCGACCCGGAGAGCGACCGGCGGAACACCGGGAGCGGCATCGCGCTCGGCAGCGTACGGGACGCCAGGGTGACGCGTTCCGTGGCCCACGACAACGGCGCGCGCTCCTCGGCCGGCGCCGACGAGGGTCCCGAGGGAATCTGGGTGTACGACTCCACCCGCGTCGTCCTGGAGAACAACCGCTCCTACCGCAACCGGACCGGCTCCCGGGTGGACGGCGGCGGGTTCGGGCTCGACAACAACGTGTCCCATTCCGTCATGCAGTACAACCTCGCCTACGGCAACGACGGGCCGGGCTTCCTCGTCTACTCCGGAAAGGCGACCGGCGCGCACCGCGACAACGTCGTCCGCTTCAACATGAGCTGGGACGACGCCCGCAAGCTCCCCGAGTACGGAGGCATCGTCGCCTACGGCACCCGCATGAAGAACCTGCAGATCTACCACAACACGGTCGTGATGCGGACGCGCGGCCTCGCGTCCGCGAAGGCGGCCGGGACACGGCCCCCGGCGCTGCGGCTCCGCGACGGCATGCGGGGCGTCGAGGTGCACGACAACCTCTTCGCCACGGACGGGGGTCCCCTGGTCGACGCGCAGTCGGCGTACCGCACCGGCACGCACGAGCTGCGGGGCAACCTCTACCACAGCACGGGTCCCTGGTCCCTGACCTGGGGGACCCGGCGCTACACCGACCTCGCCGACTGGCGCACGGCCTCCCGCCAGGAGATCCTCGACGGCGATCCGGCAGGCACCCAGGACGACCCGTGCCTGCGGGCGCTGACCGTGCCCGTCGGCGACCCCGCGGGGGCGGAGAACCTCGTGCCGCGGTGCGGGAGCGGCGCGTTCGTCACCATGGGTCCGGAGGTGGCGGGCGTCGACGTGGGTCCGGTCGACTACTTCGGCGACCGGGTGCCGGACACCCGGCGGCCCGGGGCCGCGCAGACCGACCCCACCGACTGAACGGGGACGCCGCCGCCCCGGTCCGGGCGGCGGCGTCCGGGCGGAGGACGCCGCCGCCATGACGCCGAGCCGCCCTCCCGGTCCTGGACCGGGAG
>NZ_JBHVRX010000022.1:0-145054 GCF_042885515.1 Streptomyces sp. NPDC058052
GCTCCGGACCGGGGGCGACGCATCCGCGGCCCGCACACCGGGAGAACTGGACACGAGTCCTCGACCCGCCGACGATCCGGAGGCCCTCATGCCCCGTTCCTGGGAACTCGAAGGACGTACCGTCGTCGTCACCGGCGCCGCCCGCGGGCTGGGCGCCGGGCTGGCCCGGCTGTTCGCCGCGCGCGGGATGCGTGTGGCCCTGCTGGGGCGGGAGCACGCCACGCTCGCCGCCGTGGCCGCGACGCTCGACACGGCGAGCCACGCGGTCGAGGTCGACGTGACCGACGACGCGGCGATGGAGCGGGCCGCCGAGGAGGTGACGCGGGTTCTCGGCGTCCCGTCCGTCGTCGTCGCCAACGCGGGTGTCGCCGAGGGCGGGCCGTTCGAGACCTCCGACCCCGCCTCCTGGCGCCGCGTCGTGGAGGTCAATCTCGTGGGCAGCGCGGTCACCGCACGTGCCTTCCTGCCCGGACTCCGCTCATGCGGCGGCTACTTCCTCCAGGTCGCGTCCACCGCGGCCTTCGGCGCGGCCCCGATGATGAGCGCCTACTGCGCTTCCAAGGCGGGCGCCGAGGCGTTCGCCCGCTCCCTGCGGGCCGAGGTGGCGCACCAGGCCGTCGGCGTGGGCGTGGCGTATCTGCACTGGACCGACACCGACATGGTCCGCGACGTCGACCGTCACGCGGTGCTGCGCGAACTGCGCGGGCACATGCCCGGGCCTGCCCGCCGGGTGTATCCGGTGGACCAGGTGGCGTCCTGGCTCGTGCGGGGAGTGGAACGGCGATCCGCCTCGGTGTACGCACCGCCCTGGCTGAGGCTCGCCCAGGCGGGCCGGCCGTTCTTCCCCCTCGCGGTGGACCTGCTCGCCCGGCGCGAACTTCCCCGCCTCATGAGGGAGCACTCCTTCGAGCAGACCGGTCTGCTCGGCGCGGGTGGCCACATCGAGGAGAGGCTGATCGACCGGACGTCCTCCGCACGCCGCGGGGAGCGTCCGACCCGCTGAGCCCGGCCCCGGCCCCCGCCCGGGTTCCCTGCCCGGGCGGCCGCCCCAGCCTTGTCCGGTCAGCCGCCCTCAGCCCTGCCCGGGTTCCCTGCCCGGGCGGCCGGCCTTGTCCGGCCTCGACCGAGGCTCTTCCGAGGCGCGTCGAGGTCATGCGAGCACCGAGGGACGGCAGGGGTGCGCCCGGCCGCGCCGGCGTACCCGCGCGGATGCCCCGGCGGCGATGTTCCCAGGCGCCGCAAGGTCCAGTCCATTGACAGGTGCAGATCATCTGACCATTCTTGAGAGCGCTCTCAGAAGAGCCATGCAACCCGTACGGAGACCCCACCTCCGAGGAGCCCCTCATGTCCCCACGGCACAGGCGCGCCCGCGTCCGGCTCGTTCCCCTGGCCGTCGCCGCGTGCGTCGGCATCGTCGGCACCGTCATCGGCACCTCCGGCCCCGAGCCGGCCTCCGCTGCCGTTCCCGCCACCATCCCGCTCACCTTCACCAACAACTCGGCCCGCGGCGAGCAGGTCTACGTCTACAACCTCGGGACCGAGCTCTCGACGGGCCGCCAGGGCTGGGCGGACGCGAACGGAGTCTTCCACCCGTGGCCCGCCGGCGGCTCGGTCCCCGTGCCCGCCCCCGACGCCGCCATCACCGGACCGGCGGCCGGGAGGTCGATGACCATCCGGCTGCCGAAGTTCTCGGGCCGGATCTACTTCAGCTACGGCCAGAAGCTGGTCTTCAAGCTGGCGACCGGCGGCCTCGTCCAGCCCGCGGTGCAGAACCCCAGCGACCCCAACAGGAACATCCTGTTCAACTGGTCCGAGTACACGCTCAACGACGCGGGCCTGTGGCTCAACAGCACGCAGGTCGACATGGTCTCGGCGCCGTACGCCGTCGGAGTGAAGCGTCCGGACGGCACGGTCGTGAACACCGGGCGCCTCAAGCCCGGCGGTTACCGGGGCTTCTACGACGCCCTGCGCGCCCGGCCCGGCGGCTGGGCCGGCCTGATCCAGACCCGCTCCGACGGCACCGTGCTGCGCGCGCTTGCGCCCGGGCACGGCATCGAGGCGGGCGCACTGCCCGCCGGGGCGATGAGCGACTACATCAACCGCGTCTGGACCAGGTACGCGACCTCGACGCTGACCGTGACGCCCTTCGCGAACCAGCCCTCGACCAAGTACTACGGCCGGGTGTCGGGGAACGTCATGAACTTCACCGACGGCGCCGGAAGGGTCGTCACCTCCTTCCAGAAGCCCGACTCCGACAGCGTCTTCGGCTGCTACAAGCTCCTCGACGCGCCGAACGACCAGGTGCGCGGCCCCATCTCCCGTACCCTCTGCGCGGGTTACAACCGGACCACCCTGCTCACCAACCCGAACCAGCCGGACACCTCGGCGGCCGGCTTCTACCGGGACGCGGTGACCAACCACTACTCCCGCGAGATCCACGCCCGGATGGCCGACGGCAAGGCCTACGGCTTCGCCTTCGACGACGTCGGCGCGCACGAGTCCCTCGTCCACGACGGCGACCCGCGACAGGCGTACATCACGCTCGACCCGTTCGACTGACCGCACCCGCCGGCGGCCGGGACGGCCGCGTCACCCGGGCCGGCGGGCCCGGGTGACGCGGTGCCCGGTCACTTCCCGGTCGGGGCCAGGACGACGAAGTCGGCTCCGGACGGGTCGAGACAGACGGCGAGGCGGCCCACGTCCTCGGCGTCGTCCGGTCCCATCTGGACGCTGCCGCCGTGCGCCTCCACCTTCGCGACCGCGGCGTCGCAGTCGACGACGTCGAAGACCGGGTGCCAGTACGGGCGGCCGTCCGCGAGGGAGAGTGCCTCGCGGGGCAGCTCCATGAGACCGCCCTGCATGCTCTCCTGCGGCAGTCCGGCGGGGGTGATCAGGGTGTACGTGCCTCCGCCGCCCGGCATCTCCATGTCGGCGTACTGCCATCCGAAGACGCCGCCGTAGAACTCCCGGGCGGCCGCCGCGTCGCTCGTGTAGAGCTCGGTCCAGGACAGCGAGCCGGGCGCGTCCACCAGCTCCACGCCCTTGTTCGTACCCGGCTGCCAGACGGCGAACTGCCCGCCCAGCGGGTCGCTGTACTGGGCCATCCGCCCCCACTCGTCGAGGTCCATGGGCGCGACCCGCACGGTCCCGCCGCCGCGCTCCACGGCCTGGGTCGTGGCATCGGCGTCGGTGACGCCGTAGTAGATCATCCAGGCGGAGCGGGCGCCCTGCTCGGTGAGCTCGCCCAGGCCGGCGACGATCTTGCCGTCCTTGCGGAACATGCCGCCTTCCCTCTCCTCCCCGCCGCCGCTCATGGGCTCGTAGTCCCAGCCGAGGACGGCGCCGTAGAAGGCCGCCGCGGCGGGGACGTCCGGCGCGCCGAGGTCGAGCCAGCAGGGGGAGCCAGGGGGGAAGTCGGTGGTGATCATGGGGTTCCCTTCGCAGATCCCGTACGGCCCCAGGCTGCCACCGGCCGCCCTTCCCCGCCCCTCGACCGCGCACCGGGACGGTCGTCACGCTCCGGAGCCGACCGGGAGGGGCGGCGTGGAGGGGCCGCCGGCTCCGCCGTCCTGTGCCGCGCCGCCGTCCGGCTCAGGAGGTCCGGCGGAGCCGGATCAGCGCGCTGGCGTAGTCGCCCTCGGGCAGGGCCGGGCCGATGCCGCGCCGGACCAGGGCGGCGCCGGTGTGGACGGTGCCGTCGTCCAGGTCCAGGTACCGGGCGGCGGGGTCCAGCGCCGGCAGGGCGAGCGCCGCGGCCGGGTGGCCGAAGCGGGTCGTGGGGCGCCAGGCGAGGACGGCGTGTTCGGTGCCGTCCTCGGAGGCGTAGTGCACCCCGGTCACACCGCCGGGGCCGCTCAGGCGGTGCTGGCTTCCGTGCTGGACGAGGGGGCGGATCTCCTTGTAGCGGGCGACGAGCGCCGCCGCCTCGTCGAGTTCCTCCTCGGACCAGTGGGTGAGGTCGCCGCCGAGGCCGAGCGCCCCCGCCATCGCCACGTGGAAGCGGAAGCGCAGGGGAGTGGTCCGGCCGGTGGTGACGTTGGGGCTGTCGGTCACCCAGGCGGCCATGGACTGCGCGGGGAAGAGCTGGCTGAAGCCGTGCTGGATGCCGATCCGGTCGACGGGATCGGTGTTGTCGGAGGTCCACGCCTGGTCGGTGCGGGCGAGGATGCCGAGGTCGACGCGGCCGCCGCCGCCCGCACACGCCTCGATCCGCAGGCCGGGGTGGTCCGCGCGGAGGCGGTCCATGACGCGGTACACGGCGCGGGTGTGGTCGATCCACAGCCGGTCGGGGTCGGGATGGCCCGGCCAGCCGGCTTCGGTGACCACCCGGTTGGCGTCCCACTTGAGCCAGTCGACGGCATGGTCGCGCACCAGCCGGTCCAGGGTCCGCAGCGCCCACGCCTCGACGTCGGGGCGGCCGAAGTTCAGCATGAGCTGGTTGCGGAGCTCGGTGGTCTCCCGGGTCGGCGCGTGGACGACCCACTCCGGACGGGCGCGGTAGAGGTCGCTGTCGCGGTTGACCATCTCCGGTTCGACCCACAGCCCGAAGTCCATGCCCAGCCGGTGCACCTCGTCGGCGAGAGGCCGCAGTCCGTCGGGGAAGGCGGAGGGGCGGGGCGTCCAGTCGCCGAGGCCCGCCCGGTCGCTGGTCCGTGCGCCGAACCAGCCGTCGTCCACGACGAAGAGCTCCGCTCCCAGACGGGCGGCGAGGCGGGCCAGGCGCAGCTGTCCGGGGTGGTCGATGCCGAAGCCGGTGGCTTCCCACGAGTTGTAGAGGACGGGCCGGTCCCGGCCGGGGGAGGGGAGCACGTGGGCGCGGAGGTACGTGTGCCAGGCGCGGCTCGCGGCACCGAAGCCGCCCTCGGTGTACAGGCCGGCGAAGACCGGGGTGCGCAGGGTCTCGCCCGGGCCGAGGGTCCAGCCGACCCCCTCGTGGCCGAAGCCGCCGGTCCAGGTGGTGCGGCCGACCGGGTCGCGGTGAACGGTGACGCGCCAGCTTCCGCTCCAGGCCAGGGCGGTGCTCCAGACCTGGCCCTCGTCCTCGCCGGCGGTGCCGTCGTCGAGGGCGAGCCAGGGGTTGGCGTGGTGGCTGGTGACGCCGCGGCGGCTGGTGAGGACGGTCTCGGCGACCGGCAGCCGGTCCCGGTGCAGCTGGAACTCGCTGTTCCAGCCGCCGACGAGGTGGCTGAGCCGGTAGTCGGGCAGGGCGGGTGACGTCCAGGAGGCGGAGTCGAGCCGGTCGACCGCGATCGCACCGGAGCCCTCGGGCCCCGTGTGGGTGAGTTCCGTCCAGCGTTCGACGACGTCACTGCCGGGGCGGACCCGGTAGCAGAGCTCGGCGGCCAGCGGATGGTGGCGGTCGGTGAGGCGGAGGCGCAGCTCGCCGCCGTCGGCGTGGTGGCCGGCGAAGTGCCACTGGGCGCCGCGCGTGCCGTCGGCGAAGCGGACCTGAAGGCCGGCCGGCCCGAAGCGCGCCCCGGTCTGGGGAGCCAGTTCGTCCGGCGCGGCGTCGGCCTCGAAGCTGCTGGCCGCGGGGGAGGCCGCGCCGGGCAGCGCCTGGAGTTCGCCGGAGTCGAGGGCGGGTCCCCAGTGGACGTGCCGGGGGCTGCCGTCGGCGCCGACGCGGACGGCGTACACGCTGTGGGGGGTCCGGAGGACCGCGAGCCCGAGGGCGCGGTCGAACGAGACGGTCGAGGACGTTCGAGGCACGAGGGGTCCCAGGAGGTCGGGCGGACTGGTGGGTCCGGCGCGCCCCGGAGGGCGGTCGTCGCCGGAGCCTCCGGGGGCGCCAAGTGACCGAAGAGTAGGGGCGCTTGTTCGTCAAAATCAATACTGGACGAACTTATTTATTTGCCGGTACGTTGCCGCCGTGTTTCCGAACCAGACACGGCCGTTGGTCACCGCACCGGCCGAAACCGCCATCCTGAGCCTGCTGTTGGCCGAGAGCCCGCTCAGCCGGGTCGAGCTGGCCCGCCGCACCGGGCTGTCCTCGACCGCGGTGACCAAGGCGGCCAGGCCCCTGATCGACGACGGCTACCTGCACGAACTCCCCCCGGAGCGCACGGCCCCCGGAGCCGGACGCCCGGTGAACCCGCTGTCCGTCACCCCCGACCGGGAGTTCTTCGTCGGCGTGAAGATCAGCGCCGACACCCTGTACGGCACGGTGTGCGACCTGAGGTCCCGGCCCCGGGTCCACGCGAGCCGGCCGCTGGCCGACCGCGGACCGGCGGCCGTGTGCGCCCTCATCGCCGACCTCGTCACCGAACTCCTCGACACGGAGCCCGAGTTCCGTGCCCGTACCCGGCACGTGGGCATCGCCGTCTCCGGTGACGTCGACCGCCCCGGCGGGCTCGTGCGCTACTCGGTGCTCCCCGGCTGGCGCGATGTGCCGCTGGCGGAGACCGTGGCCCGCGCCACCGGGCTCAGCGTCACGATCGCCAACGACGTCAAGGCCCTGACCGTCGCGGAGCACTGGTTCGGTGACGGCATCGGGACCGAGTACTTCGCGCTCGTCACCATCGGCGCGGGCATCGGCTCCGGCATCGTCGTCAACGGCCAACTCGTCGAGGGCGCCTACGGAGTGGCCGGCGAGATGGGCCACATCAGCGTCGACCCGGCCGGCCCGCGCTGCCACTGCGGCTCGACCGGCTGCGTCGAGGCGATCGCCTCCAGCGACGCCATCCTCGGCACCGTGCGCCGGGCCACCGGTCGCGCCGACCTCGACTTCGACGGCACGGTCCGCCTCGCCCGCGACGGAGACCCCGCCGCGCGGGAGGCGTTCGCCCGGGCCGGCAAGGCCATCGGGGTCGGCATCGCCAATCTCGTGAGCCTCCTGGGGCCCGAACGCGTCGTCGTCACCGGCGAGGGGCTCGACACCTACGACCTCTTCGGCGTGCACATCAGGGAGGCGTACGCCGCGCACTGTTTCAAGGCCGCCGCGGAATGCCCGCTGACCCTGCGGCCCCTGCCGTGGGAGGAATGGGCCCGGGCGGCGGCCGTCGTCAGCATCCAGGCGCTCTTCCCGTGAGGCCGCCACGGACCACGACACGGGAGCACCCCGAGAACGCCGTGTGACCGGGACCCACCGGCCCACGTCACCGGCGCGACCGATGTCCGTCACCGCCTGCCAGCCGTGAACGTCGGACACCGGCCTCGCCGGACAACATCACCCGCACGCCCACATCACCACGCAAGGAAGCGACATGAGCGGACAGAGAGCACAGCTTAGCCGTAGAGGATTCCTCGGCGGATCCCTCCTCTTCGCCGCCGGTGCGGCGGTCGGCTGCACCACCAGCCCGACCGGCGGTTCCTCGTCCGGCGCGAAGACCACCCTGAACGTCTGGTCCCACGCCTACGGCGAGGCCGGCACCCAGCAGGCCCTGACCCGCTACGCCACCGAGTTCACCAAGGCGAACCCGGACATAGCGGTGAAGGTCACCTGGGTCCCCGGCGACTACACGGCCAAGCTCAACGCCTCGCTGCTCACCGACGCGGCACCCGACGTCTTCGAGCACGGCGACTTCACGCAGGGGCTCGCCCGGCGCGGCCAGGTCGCCGCGCTGGACGCCGAGTACGGCAGCGCCAAGGACGACTTCAACCAGGGCAGCCGCGGCCTGGTGACGGTCGACGGCAAGCTCTACGGCGTCAAGATGATCGACGACGTCCAGATGCTCTACTACCGCAAGAGCGCCCTCGCCGAGGCCGGGATCGCCCCGCCCACCACCTTCGACGCGCTCGTCGCCGCGGCCAAGGCGCTGACCACCAAGAAGAGCAAGGGACTGTTCGTCGGCAACGACGGCATCGGCGAGACGCCGGCCCTCTCGGTGTTCTCCCATCGCGGCGAACTCGTCACCGACGGCAAGGTCGCCTTCGCCTCGGACCGGGCCGTCGAGGCCGTCACGGGCCTCAAGCGCCTGCACGACGACAAGTCCCTGCTCCTCGGCTTCACCACCGACTGGTGGGACCCCTCGGCGCTCCTCCAGGGCGTCGTGCCGATGCAGTGGGGCGGACTGTGGGCCATGCCCGCCATCGAGAAGGAGCTCGGCGACGACTTCGCCATCCTGCCGTGGCCCGCCTTCAAGGCGGGCGGCAGCCCGGTGCTGCGGGTCGGCGGCTGGACGAGCTGCGTCAACGCCAAGGGCAAGAACGTGGACGCGGCCAAGAAGTTCGTCAAGTGGCTCTGGATCGACCAGACCGACCTCCAGAAGGACTGGTCCGAGGGGTACGGCTTCCACGTCCCGCCGCGCACCTCCGTCGCCGCCACCGCCACCAAGCTCAGCAAGGGCACCGCCAAGGAGGCCGTCGAGCTGGCCGCGAAGTACGGCAGGAGCAACCCGAACACCTGGGACTCCGCCTCCGGCACCCCCTTCGGCGCGGCCGTCTCGAAGATCGTCACGGGGCAGGGAGACCCCGCCGCGCTGCTGGCCGACGCGGCCAGGCAGGCCCAGACCGCCGTGGACAAGCAGCTGTCCTGATGAACGCCACCACACACTCCGTACCACGCTCCGAGAGAGCAGGGCGCCCCGCGGACACTCCGCGGGGCCCCGCCCGGGCCCGCGGCCGCCGCGCCGACCTGCGCGCCTGGGGCGCCTTCGCCCTGCTCACGGCGCCGATGCTGATCGGCCTCGGAGTGTTCAAGTACGTCGCCATCGGCTGGAGCTTCCTGCTCAGCCTCAGCGACGCCCAGGGCACCATCGCGCTGGGCGACTGGGTGGGGCTCGACAACTACCGGCAGCTGCTCGGCGACGCCGTCTTCCAGGGCTCGCTGGTCAAGATCCTTCTGTTCACCCTCTTCATCGTGCCGATCACCTTCGCGGCCTCCCTCGGCCTCGCGCTTCTCGTGCACCGGATCCGGCGGGGCCGGGCCGTCCTGCGGACCGCGTTCCTGATCCCCGCCGCCGTCTCGTACGTCGCCGCCTCGCTGCTGTGGAAGATGTCCCTGTTCAGCGGCATGCCGGCGGGCATCGCCAACATGATCGGCGGCTGGTTCGGGATGGAGGCCGTCCCCTGGCTGCAGACCGGCTCGCCCCCGCTGTACTGGATCGCCCTGGTCACCCTGCGCCTGTGGCTCCAGGTCGGCTTCTACATGGTGCTCTTCCTCGCCGGCCTCCAGGCGATCCCGAAGGAGGTCTACGAGGCCGCCGCCCTGGACGGGGCCACCGGACCGCGCCTGCTCCGCCGGATCACGCTGCCGATGCTGCGCAACACCTCGGTGGCCGTGCTCATGCTGATGTTCATCGCGGCGTTCCAGGCGTTCGACGAGTTCTACAACCTGTTCGGCAGCGGTCTCTCCGGCACCGGCACCGCGCCGGTGAAGACCCCGCTGATGTACCTGTACGACACCGCGATGGGCGCCCAGAACTACGGTCTCGGATCGGCCGGCGCCTTCGTCCTCACGGCCCTCATCGTCGGCGTGACGCTGGTCCAGGGGCGGATCACGGGCTTCGGAAAGAGCGAGGAGTGACCCCGGTGACGACCGTACGAGAGGGAGCGCGCTCCCTGCGGCGCCCCGCGCGCGGCCTGCTGGCCGGCGTCCTGATGGTGGTGTTCCTCGCCCCCTTCTACCTGATGCTGCGCAACGCGCTGATGGACACCCGGACCCTGACATCGCCCGAGTGGACCTGGTGGCCCTCGACGATGCACTGGGAGAACTTCACCTCCCTGTTCAGCGACCCCATGGTCAACATGGGCCAGTCCCTCGCCAACTCCCTGCTGATCGCCGCGATCACGGCCCCGCTGTCGACGCTGCTCGCCTCGGCCGCCGGCTTCGCGCTCGCCCGCATCCCGGTACCCGGACGCGGTGTCGTGCTCGGCCTCGTCCTGGCCACCCTCATGATCCCCGGCTCGGCCACGTTCGTGCCCACCTTCGTCGTCGTGGGCTCGCTCGGCGGGGTCAACACCCTGTGGGGCCTCATCGTCCCCGGACTGTTCAACCCCTTCGCGGTCCTGCTGTTCCGCAACTTCTACCTGCAGTTCCCCCGTGAGATCGAGGAGGCCGGCCGCCTCGACGGCCTCGGCTGGCTCGGCCTCTACCGCCGGATCGCCCTGCCGTCGTCCGGCGCGATGCTCGCCTCCCTCGGCGCGCTCGCCTTCATCGACAGCTGGAACGCCTTCCTGTGGCCCCTGGTCATCGGCCAGGACCCGTCCGCCTGGACGGCGCAGATCGCCCTCTCCACCTTCCTCACGGCGCAGACCGTCAACCTGCCCGGCCTGTTCGCGGGCGCCGTCGTGACCATCACCCCCCTGGTGGTCATGTTCCTGGTCGCCCAGCGCCACATCGTCGAAGGCATCGCCCACTCCGGCCTCAAGGGCTGACGGCGCCTTCGCCCCCCGACCCCGGACCGCCGGTCCGGAACGCAGTACCTCCTTCACTCCCACACCCTGGAGGACAGCACCATGCGATCACGCAGGCCCGACGGCGCCCTCGCGCGCAACGTCACCCGGGCGCTGACCGCCGCGCTGGCCACGAGCGCCCTGCTCGTCAGCGCGCTCCCCGGCACGGCGACGGCCCTCGCACCCGCCGCCGCGACCGACGCCCCCCTCGCACTGACCGGGCCCCAACTGGCGGCATCCTGGACCGCTCCGCTGAGCACCCGGGGCCGGTACGTCGTCGACGCCGACGGCGACCGCTTCAAGCTGAAGGCCGGCAACTGGTCCGGCGCCCAAGGAACATGGGAAGGCAGCGGGTCCGTCGACGACGTGACCAACCACCAGGCGGACCAGAAGTCGAACAACATTCCGCTCGGTCTGGACCGCGCGCCCCTCTCGCGTATCATCGCCGACTTCCACGCCCTCGGCCTGAACACCATCCGCCTGCCGTACGCCGACGCGATGGTCAAGGACACCACCGTGGTCCCGGACAGCGCCGTCGCGGCCAACCCGGAGCTGCGCGGCAAGACCCCGCTCCAGGTCTTCGACGCCGTCGTGGCCGCGCTGACCGCGGACGGCTTCGCCGTCGTCCTCAACAACCACACCACCAGCTACCGCTGGTGCTGTTCCGTGGACGGCAACGAACGCTGGAACAGCGGCCAGACCACCCAGCAGTGGGTCGACAACTGGCTCTTCCTGGTGAACCGCTACAAGGCCAACAAGCGGGTGGTCGGCGCCGACCTGCGCAACGAGGTCCGCCGCGACTGGTACGACGACCCCAACTGGGGCTGGGGCAACGACCACGACCTGTACAAGGCGTACCAGGAGGCCGGCAACAAGATCCTGGAGAACAACCCGGACCTGCTGGTCGTCATGGAAGGCATCAACTGGCAGGGCATCCCCCAGGGCATGTTCCCCCACGGCCGGCCCACGCTCACCCCGGTCCGCAACCTCTCCAACACCCTGATCAACTCCGGCAAGCTGGTCTACGCCGCCCACTTCTACGGCTACACCGGCCCCCACCACACCGGTGCGAGCGGCGGCTGGCAGAACGGCGAGACCAACGACCCCCGCTACCAGGACCTCAGCCCCGAAGACCTGATCCGGGTCGTCGACGACCAGGCCCTGTTCGTCACCGAAGAAGGCCAGCACTTCACCGCACCCGTCTGGATCAGCGAGTTCGGCGCCGGGGGCCGCGGCTCCGACAACGCCAAGGAGAAGGACTGGTTCGCCCGCTTCACCGACATCCTGGTCGCGAACGACACCGACTTCGCCCAGTGGCCCCTCGTCGGCTGGGCCGGCGCCGACGGCAAGCCGAACGACAACTGGGCGCTGATCACCTACGACGCCGCCGGCAACCGGCAGACCGTCAACGACCCCGGCGACTGGCGCGCCACCCACTGGAACAAGCTGGTCAACGCCCCCGCCAGGACCGGCCCGGTCGCCGAGGTCGACCACTGGAACATGATCAACCTCGACTTCGCCGACCAGAACGTCTCCGCCACCATGCGGCAGCAGGCGGACTGGTCCGCCGGCAACCGCAAGGGCAACTGCCCCGACAGCCAGCGGCTCGTCGCCCTCGCCCGCAGCAACAACCGCGGCCTGTGCACCGACGCCGGCGGTGAGCTCGCCAAGGCCGACAGCATGTGGATCACCGTCGTCGACGAGCGCCACGTCAAGAACGGCGACTGGGCGAGCGGCTACAACAAGCTCGAATGCCCCAAGGACACCTTCGCCGTCGGCTACAGCGTCAACGGCAACGCGATGGCCGCCCTGCTCTGCGCCCCCTCCGCCAGGCCGCTGCCCGCCACCAACCGGCTGCTCTGGTTCGACAAGGGAGACAACCGGCCCGCCACCGGCGGGTCAGTGAAGAGCGACTGGGCCCCCGGCGCCTACAAGGGCCAGTGCCGGGACGACGAGTACCTCGCCGGCGTCGCCTACACCTGGAAGTGGCAGCACGGCGGGGCCCCCGACGCCCTCCTGTGCCGCCCGCTGACCTGACCGACACCCTCCGCACCGACACCTAGGAGCACCACAGCCATGCCTCGACTGGAGATCGCCGCAGACGGCTTCCGTCTCGACGACCGTCCGTTCCGCATCATCTCCGGCGGACTGCACTACTTCCGCGTCCACCCGGAGCAGTGGGCCGACCGGCTCCACAAGGCGAGGCTGCTGGGGCTCAACACGGTCGAGACCTACGTCCCGTGGAACCTGCACGCGCCCCGGCGCGACGAGTTCCGCGTGGACGGCGGTCTCGACCTGCCCCGCTTCCTCGACCTCGCCGCCGCCGAGGGACTCCACGTCCTGCTCCGGCCCGGCCCGTACATCTGCGCCGAATGGGAGGGCGGCGGCCTGCCCTCGTGGCTGCTCGCGGACGACGACATCGCCCTGCGCAGCCGCGACCCCCGCTACCTGAAGGCGGTGGACGACTACCTCGGCGCCCTCATGGCGTCCGTCGGCCCGTACCTCGCCACCCGCGGCGGACCCGTCATCGCCGTCCAGCTGGAGAACGAGTACGGAGCCTACGGCGACGACTCCGGATACCTCGCCGAACTGGCCGACCTGCTCCGCAGCCACGGCGTGGACGTCCCGCTCTTCACCTGCGACCAGCCCTCCGACCTGAAGCGCGGCGGCCTCGACGGAGTCCTGCGCACGGTCAACTTCGGCAGCCGCGTCGACGCCGGCCTCGCCGAGCTGCGCACCCAGCAGCCCGAAGGCCCGCTGATGTGCACCGAGTTCTGGATCGGCTGGTTCGACCGCTGGGGCGGCACCCACGTCACCCGCGGTGCGCAGGACGCGGCGGCCGACCTCGACCGGCTGCTCGCGGCCGGCGCCTCGGTCAACCTCTACATGTTCCACGGCGGCACTAACTTCGGCCTCACCAACGGCGCCAACGACAAGGGCACCTACCGGCCCACCGTCACCTCCTACGACTACGACGCCCCGCTCGACGAGGCCGGCGACCCCGGACCCAAGTACACGGCGTTCCGCGAGGTCATCGCCAAGTACGCCCCCGTGCCCGACGAACCCGTCCCCGCCGCCGGACCGAAGCTGCCCCGAGCCGTCGCCGCACTCACCACCTGCGCGAGCCTCCTGGACCAGGCCGGCCGACTCGGCGGCCCGTCCGTGCACGCCGACAGCCCGGTCACCATGGAGCGGCTCGGCCAGCCCTTCGGATTCGTCCTGTACGAGACGATCCTCCCGGAAGCGGGCCGGACCGTGCTCCGCGTCGACGACGTGCGCGACCGCGCCCAGGTCTTCGTCGACGGACAGCCGGTCGGCGTCCTGGAGCGGGAGAACCACGAGCACGCCCTCGCCTTCCTCGTCCCCCGCCGGGGCGCCCACCTGGCCGTGCTCGTGGAGAACCAGGGCCGCGTCAACTACGGGGCCGCCATGCACGACCGCAAGGGCCTGCTCGGCGCCGTCACCGCCAACGGCCTGCCCCTCGCGGACTGGTACAGCCGTCCGCTCCCGCTGGACGACCCCAGCGCGCCGGCCTACACGGCGCTGGACCCCACCGCGCCCCCGGTCGGCCCGGCCTTCCACCGCGGCCACGTGGACATCGCCCACCCCGCCGACGGCTTCCTCGCCCTGGACGGCTGGACCAAGGGCCTCGCGTGGATCAACGGCTTCGCGCTCGGCCGCTACTGGTCCCGGGGCCCGCAGACCACGCTCTACGTCCCCGCCCCGGTCCTGCGCGCCGGGCGCAACGAGATCACGGTCCTCGAACTGCACGGCGCCACCACCCTCACGGTCGAGCTCCGCGGCACACCCGACCTGGGGCCCGTCGAGGACTGAGGGCGCGCCGCCCCCTCGACCCGCCACCACCACCCGCAGAGAGAGACCGACGATGACCCCGTACGCTCCCGGTGCTCCCGACACCCCCGCTCCGGCGGCAGCCCCGCCGGCATGGTGGCGCGAAGCCGTCGTCTACCAGGTGTACCCGCGCAGCTTCGCCGACGGGAACGGCGACGGCATGGGCGACCTCCCCGGAGTCCGCGGCCGGCTGCCGTACCTGAAGGAGCTCGGCGTCGACGCCCTGTGGCTGAACCCCTTCTACGCCTCCCCCCAGGCGGACGCCGGCTACGACGTCGCCGACCACCGGGCCGTCGAGCCGGTGCTCGGCACCCTCGCGGACGCCGAAGGGCTGATCCGGGACGCCCACGCGCTCGGGCTGCGGGTGATCGTGGACCTCGTGCCCAACCACTCCTCCGAACGGCACGAGTGGTTCCGGCGCGCGGTGGAGGAGGGACCGGGCTCGCCGTACCGCGACCGCTACCACTTCCGCCCCGGGAAGGGCGAGGAGGGGGAGCTCCCGCCCAACGACTGGACCTCCGTCTTCGCGGGCCCCGCCTGGACCCGCACGCGGAATCCGGACGGCACGCCCGGCGACTGGTACCTGCACCTCTTCGCCCCCGAGCAGCCCGACTTCGACTGGGACCACCCGGCCGTGCGGGAGGACTTCCACGCGATCCTGAGGTTCTGGCTCGACCGGGGAGTCGACGGATTCCGGGTCGACGTCGCCCAGGGGCTGGTCAAGGCCGAGGGACTGCCCGACATCGGCCGCACCGACCAGCGCAGGATGCTCGGCACCGAGGCCACGCCGTACTGGGACCAGGACGGCGTCCACGAGATCTACCGCTCGTGGCGCCGGATCCTCGACGCGTACCCGGGGGAGCGGATGGCGGTCGCCGAGGCGTGGGTGCCGACGCCGGAACGCACCGCCCTGTACGTACGTCCCGACGAGCTGCACCAGGCGTTCGACTTCGACCTCATGGGCGTGTCCTGGGACGCCGGGGAGATCCGGCGGGTCGTCGACACCTCGCTGGAGACCGGACGGACGGTGGGCTCGTCGGCCACCTGGGTGCTGTCCAACCACGACACCTGCCGGCACGCCACCCGGTTCGCCGGTCCGCAGACCGGGGGAGAGCCCCCGCGAGCGGGCGATCGCGCCCTCGGCCTGCGGCGGGCCCGCGCCGCCACGCTCCTGATGCTCGCGCTGCCCGGCTCCGCGTACCTCTACCAGGGCGAGGAACTGGGCCTCCCCGAGGTCACCGACCTGCCGGACGAGGTGCGCCAGGACCCGTCCTTCGTCCGCAGCGGGAAGACGGACGGCTTCCGCGACGGCTGCCGGGTGCCGATGCCGTGGACCGTCGCCGGACCCTCGTACGGCTTCGGGACGGGCGGCAGCTGGCTGCCGCAGCCCGAGGACTGGGGGCAGCTCAGCGTCGAGGCCCAGACGGGCGACCCGGACTCGACGCTGGAGCTCTACCGCGCGGCGCTCGCCCTGCGCCGCCGGCACCCGGGCCTCGGCGCCGGCGACACCGTCGCCTGGGACGACGCGCCCGACGGCGCCCTCGTCCTCCGCCGGCCAGGATTCGTCTGCACCGCCAACACGGCGGACCGGGCGCTGACCATCCTCGTGCCCGGGCGCCCGCTGCTCGCCAGCTCCCCGGTCGAGACCGCCGAAGGAGCGCCCGGCACGGAGTTCTCCCTGCCCCCGCACACCACCGTGTGGTGGACGACGACCTGACGCACCGAGCCCTCACCGGCCTTCGCCCGTACGACCACGGAGACATCGATGCACAGCAAGCAACGCCTCACCGAGCAGCGGCTCGCCCGCGTCCTCGACCAGCGCGTCAGGCCCGCCGTCCACGCCCTCACGGTCCCGCTCGACCTCGCGATCTGGAACGTCCCCGGCGAACCGGTGCCCGTCGCCGAGGGCCTGGCCGCACCGTACGAGCCGGTGACGCTCGGCCACCGCTGGGGGCCCGCGTGGACCACCAGCTGGTTCCGGATCAGCGGCAGGGTGCCCGAGGAGTGGGCAGGCCGCCGCGTCGAGGCCGTCGTCGACATCGGCTTCAACCACACCGGTGCGGGCTTCTCCAGCGAGGGCCTGGTCCACCGCGCCGACGGCACGGTCGTGAAGGCCCTCAACCCCCGCAACGCCTACATCCCGGTGGCCGACCCGGCGGTCGGCGGCGAGGAGTTCACGTACTACGTCGAGGCCGCCGCCAACCCGAACCTCAACGACAGCCACGTCCCCGACCCCACGGGCGGCCGACCCTCCTGGCTGACCGGAACCGGCGCCGCCGGCGCCCCGATCTACCAGGTGCTCCGCCTCGACCTGGCGGTCTTCGACACCGAGGTGTGGGAACTCGCCCAGGACCTGGACGTCCTCGGCGGACTGATGCGCGAGCTCCCGGAGGCCGAGCCGCGCCGCTGGCAGCTCCTGCGGACCATCGAGCGGGCCCTGGACGCCATCGACCTCCAGGACGTGTCCGGCAGCGCCGGCGCCGCCCGGGAGGTGCTCCGTCCCGCGCTCGAGGCTCCCGCCTCCCCCAGCGCCCACCGCATGTCCGCCGTCGGCCACGCCCACATCGACACCGCCTGGCTCTGGCCGCTGCGCGAGACCGTGCGCAAGGTCGCCAGAACCCTCTCCAACGTCACCCACCTCATGGACGACCACCCGGACTTCCGCTTCGCCATGTCCCAGGCCCAGCAGCTCGCCTGGCTCAAGGAACGCCGCCCCGAGGTCTACGGCCGCGTCCAGGAGAAGGCGAAGACCGGACAGTTCCTGCCCGTCGGCAGCCTCTGGGTGGAACCCGACACCAACATCATCGGCGGCGAGTCCCTCGCCCGGCAGCTGATCCACGGCAAGCGCTTCTACCTGGACGAGTTCGGCGTCGAGACCAAGGAGATGTGGCTGCCCGACACCTTCGGCTACAACGCGGCCATGCCCCAGCTGATGAAGCTCGCCGGCGTGCGCTGGTTCCTCACCCAGAAGATCTCCTGGAACACCACCAACAAGTTCCCGCACCACACCTTCTGGTGGGAGGGCATCGACGGCACCCGCGTCTTCACCCACTTCCCGCCCGTCGACACCTACAACGCCGAGGTCACCGGAGCCGAACTCGCCCACGCGGTAAGGAACTTCCAGGACAAGGAGGAGGCCAGCACCTCACTGCTCCCGTTCGGGTACGGCGACGGCGGCGGCGGCCCCACCCGCGAGATGCTGGCCCGCGCGGCCCGCGTCGAGGACCTGGAGGGCTCGCCGAGGGTCACCATCGAGAGCCCGGCCGACTTCTTCGAGCGGGCGCACGCCGAGTACCCCGACGCGCCCGTCTGGCTCGGCGAGCTCTACCTGGAGTTCCACCGCGGCACGCTCACCAGCCAGCTGCGCACCAAGCAGGGCAACCGGCGAGGAGAACACCTCCTCCGGGAGACCGAGCTGTGGTGCGCCACCGCAGCCCTCCGCACCGGCGCCCCCTACCCGTACGAGGCTCTCGACCGGCTCTGGAAGACGGTCCTGCTGCACCAGTTCCACGACATCCTGCCCGGCTCCTCCATCGGCTGGGTGCACCGGGAGGCCGAGGAGACCTACGCCGCGGTGACCGCCGAACTGGAGGCGCTCCTCGCCACGGCCCAGCGCGCGCTCGCGGGGGAGGGCGAGGAGACGGTGGTCTTCAACGCCTCCCCGTACCCCCGCGACGGCATCCCCGCCCTCGGCGCCTCCCCGAGGACAAACTCGCCGGCCCGCCCGGACGCGCCCGCGCCGGCCGAGGGCGGCCACGTCCTCGACAACGGGCTCGTCCGCGTCCACGTCGACGACCGGGGCCTGGTGACCTCGGCGTACGACATCACGGCGGACCGCGAGGCCCTCGCCCCCGGCACGGCGGCCAACCTCCTCCAGCTCCACCAGGACTTCCCCAACGCGTACGACGCCTGGGACATCGACGCCTTCTACCGCAACACCGTGCACGACCTCGGCGACGCCGAGTCGGTGCGCGCGGAGGACGGTGGCGTGCGCGTCGTCCGGACCTTCGGCGACTCCCGGATCGAGCAGTTCCTCTCCCTCGCCGAGGGATCCCGGCGACTGGACATCGACACCGAGATCGACTGGAACGAGCAGGAGAAGCTCCTCAAGGCCGCCTTCCCGCTCGACGTCCGCGCCGACCACTCCAGCGCCGAGATCCCCTTCGGTCACGTCCAGCGCCCCACCCACACCAACACCAGCTGGGACGCGGCCAAGTTCGAGTTCTGCGCCCACCGCTTCCTCCACGTCGGCGAACGCGGCTGGGGCGCGGCCGTGGTCAACGACTCGACCTACGGCCACGAGGTCACCCGCGACGTCCGCCCCGACGGCGGGACGACCACCACCGTCCGCCTCTCGCTGCTCCGCGCCCCGCGCTACCCCGACCCGAACGCCGACCGGGGCCGGCACCACCTGCGGTACGGGTTCGTGATCGGCGCCGACCTCGCGGACGCGGTGCGAGAGGGGTACGGCCTCAACGTCCCCGAGCGCTCCGTGCCCGGTGCCCCGGCGGAGATCGCACCCCTGGTCGCCACGGACGACGACGCCGTCGTCGTCGACACGGTCAAGCTCGCCGACGACCGCTCCGGCGACCTCGTCGTCCGCCTCTACGAAGCCCACGGGGGCCGGGCCACGGCCCTGCTGACCACCGGCTTCCCGCTGGAGTCGGCCACCGTGACCGACCTCCTGGAACGCCCGTTCGCCGCGGGCGGGGAGTCCGGCCCGGTCCGGGAGACCGCCGCCGGCCACGTGTCCCTGACCCTGCGCCCGTTCCAGATCCTCACCCTCAGGCTGCGCCCCGCCCCGACGGCCCACGCCGACCGGTGACGCACAGCCGCGACGCGACACCCCGACCGAGCGTCATGAAGGACCCTCATGCTGCGAGAGCACCACGTGCCCACGGCCCATGACCCCGACCGCGATCCCATCCCCGTCCCCCGTGCCGCAGAGGCCGGGCCGAGGCGGGTGCACGTGGTCCACAAGACCCATCTCGACCTGGGGTTCACCGACCTCGCGGTCAACGTCCTCAGCCGGTACCGGGACGAGTTCATCCCGGCGGCCGTCCGGCTCGGACGGGACCTGCTCGACGCGACCGGCAGGCGCGAGTTCGTCTGGACCACCGGGTCCTGGCTGATCGCGCACGCGCTGGAGCACGGAACGGCGGCCCAGCGTGCCGATCTCGACGCGGCCGTCCGGGACGGGATCGTGGCCTGGCACGCCCTGCCGTTCACGTCGCAGACCGAACTCATGAGCCGCGCCACGATCGAGCACGGTCTCGAGGTGTCGAAGCGGCTCGACGCGCGGTACGGCCGTACGACGCGCGCCGGCAAGATGACCGACGTCCCGGGTCACACGATCGGCATCGTCCCGCCCCTGGCGGAAGCGGGGGTGCGCTACCTCCACATCGGCGGAAACCCGGCCTCTCCCATGCCGGACGTGCCGGACCACTTCGTCTGGCGTGCGCCGGACGGCAACGAGATCGTGGTCTCGTACGACCCCACGTACGGCTCGGACCCGCGGACGGCACCCCTGCGCCGACTGCGCGGGACGGACGAGGCGCTGTTCCTCGCGTTCACGAACGACAATCACGGTCCGCCCACCCGGCAGAGCGTGGAGCGCCTGCTGTCGGTGCTGCGCGAGCAGCATCCCGACGCCGAGGTCGGCGGGTCGACCATGGACGCCTTCGGCCGGGCGGCCTGGGCCGCCCGCGAGCACCTGCCGGTGGTGGACCAGGAGATCGGTGACAGCTGGATCCACGGCGGCGCGGCCGACCCCATCCTCACCTCCCGGCTGACCCGGCTCCAGCGCCTGCGCGACCGCTGGCTCGCCGACGGCCGGCTGGTGCCTCACGGCGAGGTGGACCGGGCGCTCGCCGACGCGCTCGTCCTCGCCGCCGAGCACACCTGGGGCTACGACGTGAAGCGGTACCTGCCGGAGTACACCGTCTACACCAAGCCCGCGTTCCGGGCGGCCCGCGAGCGTGACGAGACCGACCTCGACCGGAGCATCCCGTCCGGCCTGGGCCATCTGCGCCAGTGGGTCGACGAGCCGCCGGGCCGGGGCGGGTACGCCGCGGCCCTCGCCTCGTTCGAGGAGAAGCGCGCGCACACGCGGACCGCTCTGGACGTCCTCCCGGCCGGCCTGCGCGCCGAGGCGGACGCCGGACTCGTGGTCGTCCCCGCCGCACCGCCGGCTGGCGCCGCCGAGGTGCACGGCCGTGCCGTGCGCGACGACGTGGAGCTGGAGATCGACGCCCACGGTGCGCTCATCGCGCTCACGGTCGCCGGGCACCAGGTCCTCGCGGCGCAACCGGCCACCGGGACCGCGCGCGGCCACGGAGAGCTGGGCGGCTACTCCTACGTCGCGTACGGCTCGGGCGACGAACAGCGCTGGCTGCGCCAGTACGTGCGTGACCCGGAACGGCACGGGGACTGGGCCTTCCCCGACTTCGGCAAGCCGGGGCTGGAACTGGTCCGCCCCGAGCGGGTGACCGAGGTGTTCCGGCCCCGGGTGAGGACGGCGCACAGCTGGACCGACACCGACGGCGGCCTGGTGCTCCAGGTCACCACGGGGCTGCACCGGCGGGCCACGGAAGAGTTCGGGGCGCCGCGTGCCGTCACGCTGGAGTACCGGGTGTCCCGGGGCGACGGGCTGCGACTGGGGGTCACCGCCTTCCTCTGCGACAAGGACGCGTTCTTCGCCCCCGAGGCGTCCTGGCTGCACCTGCGGCCGATCGTGGCGACGCCGTCGCGGTGGCGCCTGCGGAAGTCGGGAGTGGAGGTGAACCCGCTCGACGTGGTGCGCGACGGCGGGCGGGCGCTGCACGCGGCCCATGAGCTCGTGTACTGCGACTCCCGGAGCTCGGTGCGGATCACGCCGCTGGACACGCCGGTGCTGGCCGTCGGCGGGCCGCGGCTGTTCCGCCACGACAACACCTTCGGCGACCCCGGTGAGGGTTTCGACTTCTGCCTGCACAACAACGTGTGGGGCACCAACTACCGTCAGTGGTTCGAGGAGGACCAACGCGCGGAATTCCTGATCGAGTTCGGTGAGCGCACGTCCTGACCCGTGCGCCGACCCGTGTGTGCTGACCTGTGCGCAGACCCGAGCGCAGACCCGAGCGCAGACCCGCCGTGCGCCGACCCGCGTACGAGTCGGCGCACGGGTTCGCCTCCGTGGAAGCGTCGGTGGGTGATCGTTTCGTGACCGTACGGCGGACAACCCCGCGGCACGCTGGGCGGTCATGTGGACATGACCCGTCACACCGCCCGCCGCCTCGCCGGCGCGCTCGCCTCCGCCGTCCTGCTCCTCACCGCCTGCTCGGGTAGCGGTGACGGGGGCGGCCCCGCCGCGGCGCCGACGAAGCACCCCGTCTTCGACGAGAAGCTGGAACGCCAGGTCTCCCGGGCGCTGCGGCAGACGCAGGAGGCAGGCAACGCGCACTTCACCCACACCCTGACCTTCGAGTCCGAGAAGGGCCGGGCCGTGCAGACGATCAGCGGCAGGGTGGACTTCGCGCGCGGTACGGGCGAGGCGACGATCCGCTGGCAGGTACCGGAGTCGTACCCCGAGGACGTCCAGACCCTGCTCCTGGGCCGCGCGCCGGGCCTGGGCCACGCCGCCTCCACCTCCCGCGCCTTCGTCGACGGGCAGCACCTCACCTACCGCGCCGACTCCTCGGGCTACTGGCTGCGCTACGGGAAGGGCGACTACGACGCGGGCATGGGCGACGGTGCCCTCCACCGTCTCTGGGGCACCGAGAGCCCGGTCGGCGGCACGCTCCTGGAGGGCCTCGGCGGAACCCGCGCGATCTCCGTGCGCGACCGGAAGGCCGGGCGTACCTACCAGGCGGAGATGCCCCCGATCGTCTCCTCGATGCTGCCGTTCTCCATCGCGGGTGAACTGGCGGTCGAGGACGCCGCCTTCAGCCCCACCCGGCCGCCGAAGCCGCTTCCGACGACGGTCACCGTGGACGGCCGGGGCCTGATCACACACGCCCGGGCCGACCTCTCCCACCTCCTGGGCAAGGAGGGCAGCGTCCTCGACGGGGTGACCGCCGTACGGATGGAACTGACGCTCTCGGGCGTCGGCACGTCGAAGCCCGCCGCGAAGGCCCCGGGCACGGTCCTGCCCGCGCGCGACACGGTCCGCTCCGTCTGGGCCGTCGGGGCCGGACGCTGCGTCGACTTCGGCACCGGTCAGCACAACATCACCCTCGTGGCCGAGATCCCCTGCTCCCGGGCGCACGACGGACGCGTCCTCGCGCAGGTCCCCTACGGGGACGGCGCCTACCCGGGCGCCGTCGCCGCGAAGAGCCAGGCCCGCGACGCCTGCCGGCGGGCGTACCGCGATGCCTCCGACGCGTGGACCGGGGAAGCCGCGCGGGAGGGCAGCTACTGGTACATGTGGTCGGCGGAGGAGGAGTGGCAGGACGGGGGCAAGGCCGTCTGCTACGTCGTCACCCCCAAGGGCGCCGCGCAGGACCCGGCCGCGGGGGACACCGAGTAAGGGTTGTGCCGCAACTGCCGGCCCGTGAGCAAGGAGGGCCGAGGGTGTCGCGGACTGCCGCACGGGTGTCGCGGCAGACTCGTGCTCATGGTGCACCTGCGCGTTCTCACGACGAGCGACTGGCCGCTGTGGCGGGAGGTTCGCCTCGCCGCACTGAGCGAGGCGCCTCACGCCTTCAAGGCCGGCCTCGCGGAATGGCGCAACGGCGGGGAGGAGCGCTGGCGTCAGCGCTTGGCGATGCCCGGCACCTACAGCGTCGCCGCGCTGCTGGACGGCCGAACCGTGGGGATGGCCGTCGGCCTTCCCGCGGAGGGCGGCACGTGCGAGCTCAGATCGGTGTGGGTCAGCCCCCAGGCGCGAGGCCGCAACGTCGCGGACCAGTTGATCGCGCAGTCGAGGGGTGGGCCCGGCAGAGGGGTGCCACGACGCTGAGACTCGCGGCCCTGCCGGACAACGAACCCGCCGTCGCGGTGTACGAGCGCAACGGGTTCGTCGACACGGGAGAACCCGGAGACCTGTTGTCCGACGGGGTGACCAGGGAACGTCTGATGGCAAAGGCGCTTCGCCGAGGACGGGGTGCGAGCGGGTCCGGGCCGCCGTCGAGCACGGCTCCGCCAGGATGAAGACCTCTGGCGGCACGCTACTGAACGTGATCGGGTGATGTCGGAGCTGTTCGCCTGACAGTTGGGTCTCGGCACCGGTAGCTCTGGGGTGTGAGGTACGCGCAGGGTGGCGGGTCACCTTGGAATTCGATTGCCGCAGGCCCATCGAGTGCGCAGATACTTCGGCATGAGCAGACTCGCTGAGGTCATCGTGCTGGCACCGTTCGCGGACGAGGTGATGGAACCCCTGACACGGCCGGACGACTCGCGCGACTGGGGAGGCTGCTTCGAGCGGCTCTACCAGGTCGACGGGTGGGTGAAGGAGTTCAACCGTTCGCGATCCGGCCTGTTTCGACACCTGGAGTCCCTGGCGTGGCCGAACCCGGCGAGCGTGCAGGTACTCATCCATGACGAGGAAGACGACTGCTTCGGGCTGTGGATGATCCAGGACGGCGTGCTGACCGAGGTGCCACTTCCTGGCCATAGGCGTCTACACCCTCCAGCGCCGACCACTGAGGAGTACCCACCCGAGCCGGGCCTGCTGTGGCGAACGGAAACGACCGTTCCGCCCGGCTTCTCCACCGAGCGCCAGGATCCACGCCCGGCCTGGTAGGGCTCACTCATCCACCCAGGTCTCCGGTCATGACCCGAGGACAGCCGACATCACGGATTCAAGTTCAGTAGTTCCGGGACATGATGGGGAGGCCGCGGCTGCCCTGGCAGGCATCCCGTACTTCTGTACCAACTAGTATGTACACTGCCCGCATGGATGCCGCGGAACGTCTCATCGAGAGCACGCGCGAACTGCTGTGGGAACGCGGTTACACCGGCACCAGCCCCAAGGCGATCCAGCAGCGGGCGGGTGCCGGACAAGGCAGCATGTACCACCACTTCGCGGGAAAGCCGGATCTGGCGCTCGCCGCGATTCGGCGCACCGCCGAGGAGATGCGCGCCAAGGCCGAGGAACAGTTCTCCGCACCGGGGACCGTGTTGGAGCGCATCGCCGCGTACCTGCACCGGGAGCGGGACGTCCTCAGGGGCTGCCCGATCGGGCGCCTCACCCAGGACCCGGACGTCATGGCCGACCCCGCGCTGCGCGCCCCCGTCGACGAAACCCTCGCCTGGCTGCGTACGCGCCTTGCCGGGCTGATGGCCGAGGGGCGCGAGCGCGGCGAGCTGGACGCCGCGCTGGACCCGCGGGCGACCGCCGCGACCGTCGTCGCGACCCTGCAGGGCGGCTATGTCCTGGCCCGCGCCGCCCACTCCGTCCAGCCGTTCGACCAGGCGATCGCAGGGGTGCTGGGCCTCCTGGCCGCACACGCCTCCGCCGCCCACGAGGAGACGTGGCAGCCGTGACGCTTCACCTCACCGGCCTGCTTGCCCGCTGATCACCACACGACGAAAGGCGGATTCACCCGTGTATGCCAAGCAGTACGAGATCACCCTGCCCGCCGACTACGACATGAAGATCATCCGGCAGCGGGTCGCCGAGGGCGGCCACGTCCTCGACGACCGGGCCGGGCTGGGACTGAAGGCGTACGCCATCCGGGAACGCGGAGTCGACGGCTCACCCGTCAACCAGTACGCCCCGTTCTACCTGTGGAACGACACCGGCGCGATGGCCCGCTTCCTCGTCGGTGGCGGAGGATTCCAGAACATCGTCCGCGACTTCGGCCGCCCTGTCGCCCGGCACTGGGTCGGCGTCGCCTGCCACGCCGGCCCCGCTCGCACCGCGCCTCCCAAGGCGGCCTCGCGCCGTCTCACCGCGCTGCCTTCCGACACGGAACCGGATGCCACGGGAATGAGTCTGACCGCGCTGATCGAGCGGGAGGCCGAACAGCTGCGGCGGCTTCGCGGCCAGGAGGGCGTTCACACCGCCGTGCTGGCCGTCGACCCCCACCACTGGCAGCTGCTGCGGTTCGTGGTGTGGGCGGACTCCTCCGCACCGGACGAGGAGGCGACCCAGCGCTACGAGGTGCTGCACCTGTCCGCGCCCGGCCTGGGGGACCTGCCGGAGGGACGGGCCTGGTAGCTCCGCGCGAGCGTACCGCCGCTGCGACGGGCTCCGGCGGGCCCTGCGCGGGATCGCCGGCATGCGGGCGGCCACACCCTCGAACGGCACCGTCAGCGCGGGCCTCACCTGTTCGCGGCGGGACCTCCGGGCCCGATCACGCCTCCGTTCTTCCTCACCCACTCTCTCCGCAGAGTCTCGTAGTCCTGGTCGCCGAGGTCCTGGCAGGCCCGGGGCCTTTCGGTCTTCGTCGAGGTCCCGTCGATGGCCAGCCGGCAGGTCTCGCGCCTCTTCGCCGCGGAGTCGCCGCACGCGGTGACCCCCGTGAGCAGAGCGAGCAGGACGACGGCGGTGCGGATCCTCATGGTTCCCCCACATGACGGGACAGCGACAGTCATCGGACGCGACCGGAGGAGTACGGGTTCCATGGCGGACGTCGGCATGGGTCCAGCGCCCTCGGCGGAGCCGGGCGACCCTCACCGGCTCCGCAGGGCACCACGCACATGGACGACGTTCCCGTCCGCAGGCGGGGCGCCGGGCCCGTCCGCAGAGGGAACGCTGTCAGACGTCCCTCCATGCGGCCTGGCCGAAGGAGAACAGGCCGAAGAGGACGAGGCAGACGGCCACGGCGACCAGCAGCCAGGGTCCCGCGGGTGTCTGGGCGAAGGAGCGGATGGCGTCGTCCATGCCCTTGGACTCCTTCGGATCGAAGGCGGCCGCCGCTTTGAGGCCGAAAAGGCCGATCGCGCCGAAGACGAGCCCGCGTCCCACGCCTCCGGCGATGCCCGTCACGTCCATGAACCGTCGCCGGCGCCCGGACATCCCGTCCCACGCGAGGTGCTCGCGGTACGTGCGCAGCGCGGCCCGGCCCGCGATCCACACTCCCGCGCCCAGGAAGCCCGCGGCCACGGCACCCACCCACCACTGGCCTCCGGGCAGACCGAGCAGACGTCCGGTGACGTCCTGGCTCTGGCGGTCGGTGGAGCCGGCCCCGCTGCCCCGGTCACCGGCCGCGAAGGCCAGCACGAGGAACGACGACACGCCGTAGAACACGGACCGCCCGCCGGACAGGACGCGCTTGCCCGCTCCGCCGCCCCCGGGCCCCGCCGCACCGAACAGCGCCTCGGAGAGCCGCCACACCGCCATCCCGGCCAGCCCGACGCCCAGCGACCACAGCAGGACGGCCCCGAACGGCGTCGCGGCGACCTCGGCGAGAGCCCCGCCCCGGTCGGCCTGCTCCTTCGTCCCCGTCAGGCCGATGCGTACGGCCAGGACCCCCACCAGCAGATACAGCACACCGCGTGCCGCGAAGCCCGCCCGGGCACCCCCGCGTACGACATCCCCCCGAGCCGCCCGCCTCGCGGCGGCCCACGGCGAACCGGCTACGGTCATGTCAGCTCACTCCCCTCCGTCTGCACCGTCGCGTGCCCCGACTCCGCGGTTCGAACCACCTCACCCGCGGACGGAGCGGCAGGAAGGGCGAGCCGCCCGAGGGCTGTCGCTCCGCTGACGCGGGCCGCCGGCGAGCGGGTTCTTCCGGTGCTCGGGCGCGGCGGAACTTCATGACATGGGGAAGGCGTTGGCAGGGTGGTGCGCGACGACGCGTGTCCGACGACGGACGACATGGCAGAAGCCGAGGTGGCACGAGTGGCGATGTGGGATCGGATCAAGGACCAGGCGACCAGAGGTCTCCAGCAGGCCCAAGGGGCGCGCGGCGGAGCCGGAGGCCACGGGCCGTCCGGCGCTCGGTCCGGCGGCGGTTCGAGGGCCGAGCTCGTGAGCGCGCTGAAGCTGCAGCTCACGTCCTTGAAGACGGAGCTGAAGAGCGGCGGTTTCCGGGACGCCAGCATGGCCATGTGCGCGTTGGTGGCCGCCGCCGACGGACGGGTCGACCCGTCCGAGCGCCAGCACGTCGAGTCGCTCATCCTCACCAACGACGTCCTGCAGAACTTCCCCGCCGACCAGCTCCGCCAGCGTTTCAACAAGCACGTCGACCAGCTTTCGGCCGGTTTCGTCATCGGCAAGGCGGCGGTGCTCCAGGAGGTCGCCAAGGTGGCGAAGAAGCCCGCCGAGGCGCGGGCCGTCGTCCAGATCGGCATCGTGGTCGCGGGCGCGGACGGCTTCATCGAGCCTTCCGAGGAGCAGATCATCCGCGAGGCGTGCGCCGCGCTCGGCCTGTCGGCGGCGGAATTCGGCATCTGACCCGCTCACCTCGGCCAAGAGGCGCGCGGCCGACGCGCGGGTCACGATGGAAGAGGATGGTGGCGTCGATGGAATATCCCGAGAGCTACGAGCTCGTCTTCCAGGAGTCGGCGGTGGCTGACGACGTGGTCGTGGTCCGCCGCACGGAGCGTGCCGGGCCGGGTGGCTGCCCGGTCTACGAGGACGACACGGGCATCGTGCGCGCGGAGATCAGCGAGCGCGGAGACGTCCGCATGCTCGCGAGCGGCGGTCACCAGGCCCCGTCGTCCCCCGTGGCGGCCCGTGCGCGGGGGTAGGGGGCGGGCAGGAGAACCGCGTCCGCCCGACGTTCCGTGCCCACCGGCACCGCCCGCGCTCCGGTCCGGTCGGCCGAGGTGCCGGCGGAAGGGCGGAGGGGATCGAACGGGAACCTCCGGAGCGCGAACGATCTGGTGAGGAGGCTGAGCCGCAGCGGACCGTCCCCACTGCCGGCGGAGGCATCTGAATCCCCTTGTTAGGTCTTTAGCCAAGATGCTAAATATGGCGCATGACAGAAGCTCAGGACGAGGCGGGAGCCTTCCGTGCCCTCGCCGATCCGACGAGGCGCCAGATCCTCGAGGACCTCAGAGCCGGTGAGCTCGCCGCCGGCGAGATCGCGGCCAGGTTCGCGATCAGCGCGCCCTCCATCTCCCGGCACCTCGGCGTGCTGAAGGGAGCCGGACTGGTCACCGAGCGACGGGAGGGCAACCGGATCATCTACGCGCTGGCCGAGGACCGCCTGGCCACCTGCATCGGCCGGTTCCTCAGCGCCGTCTGCCCCGAGCAGATCGTCCTGCGCCACACCAAATGGCGTGCCAAGGAACAGGGTGAGGGATCATGAGGCAGCCGCGACTGTCCAGCGTCATCGAACGACGGCTGCTGGTGAACTATCGAGTCGCCCCGGACGCCGCCGCACGCCTGCTCCCCGGGGCACTGCGCCCGCAACTGGTGCACGGCTACGCGGTCGCGGGCATCTGCCTGCTGCGGGTGGGAAGGGTCCGGCCGTCCTGGGCACCCGAGGCGTTCGGTCTGCGGAGTGAGAACGCGGCCCATCGCATCGCCGTCGAGTGGGACGGACCGGACGGCGTCGAGACCGGCGTCTACATTCCGCGACGCGACACCGCCTCGCGGATCAACGCCTGGGCCGGAGGCCGCCTCTTCCCCGGCGAACACGGCCGGGCCGACTTCGAGGTGCGCGAGACGCCCGGCCAGATGCGCGTCGCACTGGAAACACGGGACGGCGACACCCGAGTGGATGTCACCGTCGAGCCGTCCGACGAGCTGCGGGGCAGCGAGCTCTTCGCCGATCTCGCCGAAGCCTCCCGCTTCTTCCAGCGCGGGGCGAAGGGCTTCTCGGCCACCGGCTCCGGCCATCACCTGGACGGCATGGAACTGCGGACCGACGCCTGGCAGGTCGAAGCCGCCCAAGTCCACTCCGCCGCCTCGTCCTTCTTCGAGGACCCGGACCGCTTCCCCTCGGGGAGCGCGACCCTGGACTGCGCGCTGCTCATGCGCGGCGTCCCCGCCCATTGGCAGCCGCTCCCGGCCATGGCCTCCGGGTGAGGAGGCTCGCCCCGCCCACCCGAGCGCTCAGCCGCACCCCGGCGTCGGACCTAGTGGGCGGAAGGGCGGGTGTGCACGGCGAGCGCCGCGTCGGCTGCGGCCAGGTGGCGGGTGACCGGGCCGTAGGAGATCAGGCCGCTGCCCGCCCCGGCGAGCTCGGCTTCGGCGGCCGCGAGTTCCTGCCGCGCGCGGCGCAGGACCGGAACGTGCCCTACGGCTGCGGCGGTTCGGGCCAGGACGCACCACAGGGCCTCCTGGAGGAGGTCGTGCGGGGGGCGGGGGACCGTCGCGATGGCCTGGCGTGCGGCGTCGGTGGCGCCTGACGCGGCCAGCAGCAGGGGATCGAGCCATGGCCGGTAGGGGCCGGGATCGAGATCGGCGAAGTCGTCCGGATCGGGCAGGGCGTCCCCGCGCATGACCGGGACCAGGGCGACGAGGGCGGCGGCTCCCCGGACGAGGCCGGGCATGCCGCATCCGGCGGTCTCCGTCAGAACGTGCGCGTACGGGCGGCGGGCGGCGGCCCAGCCGTCGGTCTCGCTGATGCGCAAGGCTCCGTACCAAGCGGTGAAGACCGCGGCGAGCGGCCGTTCGGCGCGGCGCGCGAGTCGATCGATCTCCTCGGCCTCGGCGTCCGCCTCCGTGAAGGCGCCGAGACCGGAGAGGGCTTGGAGGCGGACGATCCGGCCCAGCACCTCGTGCCCGGGAATCTGGTGGTCGACGGCGAGCCGCGTCAGCTCCCTTCCGATCGCGTCCCGCTGGGCGGCCGACCCGCAGGCCGCGAACGACTGCATGAAGGAACCGTTGAGGGCGAACGCCAGGACCGAGGGGTCGCCCAGGCGCCGGGAGATCCGGACAGCTTCCTCGGCGGCGCGTGCGGCGCGCAGTCGCCACGGCTCGGTGACGGGCGCGACGGCCGCCGGGGGAATCGGTGCGTCGGCGGCGGCGTCTCCCCGGGATTCGACGGCGACGACCGACAGCAGCCGGGCGCGCAGAGCGGCCGGGCCACCAGGGCCGAGCCGGGCGGCTGCGCGGGCGGCCGCCCGGGACAGCTCACCGGCGTCGGCGGGATCGTCGGCGCGGGTCCATGCGGCCGGGACGTCGTAGGAACCGATGATCCGGGCGGCCAGCTCCGGATCGCCGGTCGCTTCGGCAGCCGTGACCAGGTCCCGCCGGTGGCGGTGTGCCGACTCCAGGCCGTCGGGACCGGTCACCGCGAGGTCGCGCAGCAGGCCGGCGGTGGCGTGCAGACGGGCCCGCGAGCGGGCGGGCACGGAGCGGTCGTACGAGGCCGTCGCCCGGCCCCAGACGCTGTCGGCCATCCCTGCCGGATCGGCCGCGGTGTCCGCCGCAACGCTGCGAAGGGCGGCCTCCGCGCGTGCCAGAGGCCCCCCGCGGCGGGGCGGCCCGCCGGCGTCGACGAGCGCGTCACGGGCCTGCGCCAGCGCCTCCAGCGCCTCGCCGCGCCGCCCGGCACGGTCGAGTGCCGTGGCCAGGAGCGCCCAGCCGTCCTCCCGGCCCGGATGAGCCGTGACGTGGGCCCGCAGATCGGCGACCGCGTCGCGGGCGGCACCGGTCGCCAGCAGGGCGTCGGCACGCCGCTCGACCGCGTCGAGGCGGAGCGCCTGCAGCCGGGCCCGGTCGGCGGCAGCCCACGAGGCGGTGGGAAAGTCCGCCAGCACGGGCCCGCGCCAGCTGTCGAGGGCCTCGTCCCACAGGGCCACGGCGGCGTGCGGCGCTGCCTCGGCCGCCCGCGCGATGGTGTCCTCGAAGCACCACGCGTCCACCGCCTCGCGGCCGGCGCGCAGCGCGTAGCCGGGCCCGTCGGTGACCAGCAGGCGGGACGGCCGGCGCGGGGGACGGCCGGGCTCCAGCGCGCGGCGCAGCGCGGCCACGAACGTGCGGACCGCGCCGACGGCCGCCGCCGGAGGTTCGTCCTCCCACAGGTCCGCGACGAGCCGGCTCACAGGAACCACCCGGCCCCGGGCGATCAGCAGCCGCCCGAGCACCTCCCGGTGGCGGGGCGCGCCGAGGCTGAGGGGCGAACCGTCGGCATCCCATGCGGCCACCGGCCCGAGCAGTCCGAACATGACGCCCACCGCAGGGTCCTTTCGCGGGCGGCGGCGTCCTGGGCGGGTGCCGCGTGCTCACTCATCGATCGCTGATCCGGGGCCCGCAATCTGGGTGACGCCCCCGGACGACGGGACCGCCGAGGCCGGCGGCCCGGAGCGTCCACTCTGCCACGAACCACAGGAGTCGCTGTGACAACCCCTTCCCTCCCCGGCTTCACCGAGCACCGTGTGCGCGTCGACGCCGGCGTCACCCTGCACGCCGCCGTCGGAGGAGCGGGCAGCCCGGTCGTCCTGCTGCACGGCTTCCCGCAGACCCATCTGATGTGGCGGCACGTCGCGGCCGGCCTCGCCGCCGACCACACCGTCATCTGCCCCGACCTGCGCGGCTACGGCGCGAGCGACAAGCCCGCCGAGACCGGCCCCGACGTCTACTCCAAGCGGACCATGGCCCGGGACGTCGTACGCCTCGCGGCCGCACTGGGGCACGACCGCTTCACCCTGGTCGGCCACGACCGCGGTGCCCTGGTCGCCTTCCGCGCCGCCATGGACCACCCGGACACCGTCACCGGCGCCCTCTTCCTCGACGTTCTGCCGACCCTCGACATGTGGGACGCCCTGCACGGCGTCTCCGGGGCGATCGGCTTCCACCTCTACCTGATGGCACAGGCCCCCGGCCTGCCCGAGACGATGATCCAGTCGTCCGCGGACACCTTCTTCGCCCACTTCCTCGACGCCTGGACGAAGCGGCCGGACGCGATCCCCGCCGAGGTCCGCGCCCACTATCTCGCCGCGTCCGCCGCGGCCGTCCCCTCCATCGTGGCCGACTACCGCGCGTCGGCCGGAGTGGACGTGGACCACGACACCGCCGACAAGGAGGCCGGCAACCGGCTGGCCATGCCGGTGACCGTCCTCCAGCAGGACTGGGGTGCCGCGCTCGGCTACCACGCCCAGAGCCTGTGGAGCTCCTGGACCGACGATCTGGAGCACCGCACGGTGTCCTGCGGTCACTTCATGGCCGAGGAGGACCCCCGGCTGATCGCCGACGAGATCCGGGCGCTCGCCGCCCGCTGAGCCCCGGCGACGTCCCGTTACCCCCGCCACGGGGACCGGCGGCGGGAGAGAACGGGGAGAGGCGAGGCACGCCGCCTCGCACGTACCGGCGGGCCGTCAGAACGGTGGTTCGGCGGAAATGGCGCCCTCCCGGGCCGGCATGACCGGTCCGGGCACCGGCTGCTGGAGGACTCGTACGGCGTCCTCGACGCGGCCGAGGTCGATGAGGCGCTCGGCACGGGAGGAGCGGTTGAAGGCCGGGTGCCGTTCGAGGACCGCGGCGGCCTCCTCGGTCCGACCCGCTTCGGCGAGCACGTCGGAGAGGACGCCGGCCGCGTACCAGGTGTCGCCCTCGGGGTGCGCCCGCGCCTGCTCGATCGCTTCATCGAGAAGGCCGCAGCCGGCCATCAGCGGAAGCCGCATCCGGAAGAAGTCCCACTCCTCCTCGCCGCCGCGGCGAGCCCTGAGGGCATCGAGGTGGGCCAGGCCGTCCCGGGGCCGGCCGAGGTCGGCGTACAGGGTGCACAGCGTGTCGACGATCCAGTCCTCCGCGCCGCCGGGCCGTTCGGCGAGCGCGCGCATCACCTCGATCGCCTCGTCGCCCCTTCCGTGCCGGACCAGGAGCTCGGACAGGGGTACAGCCACGTGCCACATACCGCCCGACGCGGCTCCGTACGTGCGGTAGGCGGCGATCGCGCCTTCCACGTCGTCACGTTCCTCCAGCACCTCCGCAAGGCGCTGGACGGCGTGCCCGTGGTGCTCGGACGCCGCGTACGCACGGAGTTCCGTGATCCGATCGTGCCGGGTCAGCAGGTCGGCCAGCTGGTCCTCGCCGTTGACCGAGGTGGTCTCGCGGGTGTGCAGCAGGGCGATCGCCTCATCGATCCGGCCCTGGCGTTCCCTGATCGTGGCGAGCAGGCCGACCGCGTTGAACGGTTCCATCCGGAGTCTGTCGCAGCCGGGGTCGTCGCAAGCGGGGGCCGCCCCTTCCATCCGGGCCACCAGCAGGGCCGCCGCTTCCTCGTCCCTGCCCGCTGGTCCGGCGACATCGACGAGGCACTCGGCGAGGAACCAGTCCTCGACACCGTCACGCAGCAGCGCGAACGCCTCGCCGCCGCGGCCTCGGCGGGCCAGCAGGCGCGCGAAGAAGTCCAGCGCCGGCCGGTCACCCGTCTCCGCGTACGGGCGGGACAACGTGATCGCCTCCTCGGCCCGGCCCCAGCCCTCCAGCAGCTCCGCCTGGGCGCGGGCCGCCGGCCACCCTCGCGTGGCGAGGTACGGAGCGAGTACCTCCAACGCCTCGGTGCGCCGGCCCTGTTGCCCGAGCAGCCGTGCCCACTCCAGAGCGCAGAACCATTCCCCGCGGCCGGCCTGGAACTCCACTTCCCGCTCATGACCGAGTTCGAGGAGCCGCGCCACCAGCGGCGGAGGAATGTGGCCCGTCGATGTCCGGGCCTTGTAGTCGAGATCAGCAGCGTCCACGACAGCGCACCTTAGCCCCGGCCTCCGACACGGCCGCCGCACGGTCGGCCCATCAGATGGGGAAGGCGGCTGCCGGCGGCTGCCCGTGCGCCGGCCATGAGGTCGGGAGGGCGGTCACCACCGCGTCAGCACCGGCGGTCGAACTCCGGGTCGGCGCCGAGGGCCGGGCGCTGACGGACGGTGGAGTCCTGCCGTCAGTTGTTGGAACCGACGGTGTTGTCGTGGCCGGCGTTGAACACGTCGTCGGCGGCGAACTGGCCCCAGTCACCGAACACGACGGTGTAGGAGATCTCGGGCTCGTATTCCACGTTCACGTCGGCGTTCGCGAATCCGGCGCTGCCGAGGACGAGGGCGCCTGCGGCGAGGACGGGGAGCAGGGAGCGCATGGTGGCCACCTTTGTGTGTGTGGGGGTTCGGAACGCTCCTCACGCTAGGGCGCCGGACCGTCCGTTCCCCCGGTGTCCGCCCGCGTGGCTTGGGCCTTCAGCCGATTGGGGCAGTCGCGCGAGCCGTGCCCAGGCATTGCTCCGTCGGTGATGCCCACGGCCGGGGGCGCCGCTCCGCCGGTTCCTTGCACGGCAGCGGAGATCGACAACGTCGCACTGGCGCGATGATGTGCACATGTTCTACGAGGACCTCAGCCCCTACGCCTACCGGGACCAAGGCGATACGTTCTTCGACGTCACCGACGGCATGCGTTTCGCGAGCTTCGAGCCGGCCTACGACCGACTCAACATAGGCTGGCTGGAAGCCGGCCGCTCATGGCCGAGCGGCCGAGCTCCCCGGAACTTCGGCCGCAGGCTTCTGGCCGTCATCGACGCCCAGCAGGTCAATGACATGCTGGGCCTGCACGAGTGCGATCTTTGCCCCACGCCCCTCCCCGACTCCCACTTCTGGCAGACACCCCGCCCGGGAGACCTCCGCGCGAGCGCCGGAACCGGTGAGATCCGCGTCCCCGGCAGCCCCGGCACCGTCTTCGCCGCTCCGAGCCTCGTCGGCCACTACGTCCTCGACCACCGCTACCTGCCGCCCCAGCCGTTCATCGAGGCGGTGCTCGCCTTCGACCCGTACGGCACCTGGCAGGCAAGGTTTCCGGGGATCAGGTTCCCGTGGATACCGGAGGATGCGGTCCTTCGCCACGTCGACGACGAGTAAGGCCCCCCCCCGTGCCGGCGCACCCGTCTGGCGTTGCCAGCGGGTGAGGGCACACTGACCGTGTGATCACCTCTTCGTCCATCCCGGCCGATGCCTCCCTCCCCTCTCCAGGAATCGGCGGGCAGGAGCTGAACGAGGCCGACCTGGTTCTCCTCGTCGACCTGGGTGTGCGTGGCGCGGACCCTCCAGCGGCCGGCGGGCAGCGGGACCGCCGCCTCGGCGGGCATCCCGCCGCCGGGGCACCCAGGCGGTCCTCATCCCGCCACACGACCGGTCGAGAGGCGGACCCCCGAGCGGTGCCATGGCCGTCCTCGCCGTCAGTCGATGTAGTCCAGGGGGATCGAGCGGTAGCCGCGGACCTGCTCCGGGACTTCGAGGGTGCGCTTGGCGGCCGAGGCCACCATGGAGTTGAGGAATCCGTTGAGGGCGGCGCGCAGTGCCGAGGAGTTGTCGCCGGTGTTCTCCGCCACGAAGGCGGCGGCTGTGGCGATGCGCTTGATCACGTGTTCCTGGGCGTTGCCGAATCCGTAGGCGATGATGTGGGGGTGGGTCTTCCACCGGGAGTCCAGGAGGTCGTCCAGGTGGCTCTCCCACGGGTCCCCCGGGAGGTCCTCGGCGTCGGTCGGGATGCCGTCCGTGAGGATGAAGACGACCGGGCGGAGGACCCGGACGCCCCGGTCGACCAGGGCCGGCACATCGGTCTCGATGCAGGTGCGGACCAGCCGGAACATCGGACCGAAGTTGGTGCGGCCCGAGCAGTTGACCTCCGGGAGCTGTTTCACGCTGTCGAAGTCGGTCATCTGCGTGACGACGTGCGGCTGGCTGTTGAACGACAGGACCGAGAGGTGGACGAACTCCTTGATCTGGGGCGTCGTGTCGATCGTGTCGTAGATGGTCTCCAGGGTCTGGTTGAGCAGGCGCTCCTCCTTCTCCATGGAGCCCGAGGTGTCCAGCACCACGTACATGGGGAGGCCGGACGAAGGTGCGTAACTCATGGTCATCCTCTTCGGGATTCGGAAGTGTCGGGCATGGGGGCCTGGTTCCAGGCGTCACGTGGGGAAGGCCAGGAAGCCCAGGAAGGCGAGGACGCCGAGGACGAGTACGGCGGCCAGCGGGAACAGCACCAGGGGGAGGAGTCTCCGGGGGGATCGCTTCTTCGCCGCCGTGCCTCGCCGCGTGGTGCCTCGCTGCGCGGCTCCCCGCTGCGCCGCGCGTCGCTGCGCCGCGCGTGCCCCCGCGGGTGCGGGACCGCGCCCGTGGGCCGCCGGCTCCGCGGGTCTCTGTCTCGTACGGCCGACGGGACGGAAACGGACGACGTTGCTGCCGGGTCCCGTGTGCGCGGTCGGCCGGGCCGGGCCGGGGTGCCTCAGGGCGTCGAGCAGCTCGGCCGTCCGGGGGCGCCGTGAGAGGTCGGCGGTGGTGAGCGCCTGGCGGAGCAGGCGGGGAAGACCGTCTCCCGCCGGCCAGTCGCGCTCGAGCACGTCCAGGCTGTCCAGCGGTTCGCCGCGGGTGCCGGTCAGGCAGCGCAGGCAGAGCAGCGCCATCCGGAACCGGTCGGTCGCGGCGGTCAGCCGGGAGCCCTCCGGAAAGGCGGGGTCGGTCCACTCGGGCGACGCGATCCACGGCCGCGCGCCGATCCCGCACGAGTCCATGTCGAGCAGGAACACCGAGCCGGTCCCGTGGTTCCACAGGGCGTTGCGGTAGGACCAGTCCCCGTAGACGACGTCATGACGCTCCAGGACGGCGCCCACCTCCAGGAACGCGCACGCGATCTCGTGCCGTCGCTGCCGGCTGGGCGGACGCACCCCCAGGCCGGTGAGGTAGGCGGAGTCGTTGACCAGGTGGTCCAGCTGGAGCTCCCGTGGTGCGCTGCTCCGTCCTCCACGGAGGTTGAAGGGCACGTAGAAGCCGGAGGGCGCCTGCGCCATGATCACACCGACGGTCCGGCCCCCGTCCGTGAGCCGGGACACCGGCCATGCCGTGCTGCGGTCGAGCGTCTCCCGTTCCCGCGCGGACAAGGCGACCGGAAGCTCCACGAGCCGGTCCAGCGTCGCCACGTCCGGGGAGCCGGGCGGGTCTCGGTAGAACTTCGCGACCCACCCCGGATGGCTCGCGAGACGATCCACCGTGCGGGACTGGCCGCCCTCGCCGAGGTGTTCACCGGCCAGCCTGATCGAGGAGACCTCGGTGACGGCGCCGAAGGGGCTGTCCGACCACGTGCTCATCGTTGTCCTCCTTCGGGGGACGGGGGCCACACCACGACCGCGGTCCGGTCGTCGTTGCGCTGGTGGGAGTCGTAGGCGATGTGAAGAAGCAGGTCGATCGGCTGGACCGGAGCGGCCCATTGACGGTGGAACAGCTCCTGGGCCGCGGGGAGTTCGGTGAGCGCGTCCCCCACGCCGTCGGTCGTGAGGGCGAGGGCCTCGCCGGGTTGCAGCCGGACATGGCGGCCCTGGGCCGCCTCGGGCGTGTGCGGCAGATAGGCATGCAGCCGTCCGGCGTCGAAGCCCTGTTGTTTCTCGCCCAGTTCCCGCGACCAGGACCGGGGGCGGCGTACCCACGCGGTGGTGTCGCCCAGTCCGGCGATCCACACGTCGCGGCCGCCACCCGGCGAGGGGGCCGTGGGGACGACGGCCACGGCCGCCACCGTACGCACGCTGTCGTCCGGCCACTGGCGCTGCCGGGCGACGGTGTGGACCTGGCGGGCCGCCTCCAGGAAGGCGGACGCGTGGTCGAGGCCGCGCAGGGGCACTCCCTCGTCCAGCTGTGCGCGGAGCGCGTTGACCAGGGCGAGGGCGGCCACCGCCGCGGCCGTGTCGGAGTGGACGCTGTCCGACATGCCGTCCGCGACGGCGACGACGAGGTGCTGTGAGGCGGCGTCCCGGCCCAGACGGTAGGCGTCCTGCCGGGGGACCGCGTGCTCTGCGTCGACCCGGTGCCCGGTCCCCACCAGGGAGGCCGCACGAACCTCGAGGTCGCCCAGCCGCGCGGCGTCGGCGGCCATCCCGGGTGGCGCCGGGTGGGTGGGCAGCCGCCAGGGCAGCGCGGTGAGCTGGGACGCCTGATAGATCACCGGGGGAGGAGGACACGCGGGGACGGCCTTCGGCGGGACGAGACTCCGTCCGGCGGGTCCGGGAGGGGCCTGCGCCCGGCCGGCTCCGCTCCGCACGCCGGTCGCCCCGGGCGGGACGACGGCAGGGGGTACCGCGCCCGAGACACCGGTGGCGTGCGGCGGCCGGGCGGGGGGCGGCGGCCAGGTGGTGGCGGGACCGGCCGGGGACCCCCCTTCGGAGGCGGGGCGCGCGACGGCCTGCTCGTCCTCGTTCCGGGAGGCGAGAGCCTTCACCGCCTCGCGTACGACGTAACCGGCGACGGCGCCCGCGGCCAGTCCCAGCCCCGCGCCGACCTTTCCTGCCATCAGAGCTCCCGTAAGTGTCAGAACGAGCACGGTCCCCCAGCCGGCGATCCCGGCGGGACGCCAGCGTGGTGCCCGGGCCTCGCCGCCGTGCTGCGGCGGAGCCGTGGCGCGGTGCGCCGACGGGACCGGCCGGTCGGCGGTGAACCACCGTCTCCGCCGGAGACCTCGCCGTGTCCCGCGCCCCGGCGCCGGGACACCGGAGGCGGACCCGCCACCGTCGGGGGGCCGGGGAGTTCCGTACGCGGGGTCCTGTCCGCGCACCGAGGGGCCGTGGCCCGTACGGCCGCCGTGGTCGGGGTCGGCCGGACCGGGGCGGTGGTACGAGGAGAGACCGGTGCCGGGGTCGTGGGGAGAGAGACGGTCGCTCCCGGAAGCCGGCTCGTGGCCGGGCGGGCCGGCCGCACGCCGGCCCGGACCGGAACCGCGATCGTGGCCGGAACCGGACTCGTACTCGGGGCCGGCGTCGTAGTCGATACGCTTCCGCCTCATCCCCTCTCGTCCTCCCGCTCCTGGCGCCCCGCACCGTCCGCGCGCGTACGGTTGCGGCCGACCGGCTTCCAGCCGACGACCCCGTTCCCCGGCTGCTCCTCCGCCGTGGGACCGCCGGCCCCCGTGACGGGCTCCGGCCGGGAAGGCCGGTCGTCACGGTGCCGTGGCGGCGGGGGGATGGGGGCCCGGGAACCGGGGTGGGGGGACGCGCCCTCCAGCGCCGGGCCCGCGTAGGGGAGGGGCTCGCCCATGAACCGCTGGACCCACTCCGCGCGCTCGGCGGGGTGCAGTTCGTCCTTGAAGTCGCGGAGCAGCGCCTGCTTCCGCTCCAGCGTCATGTCCTGCCGTCCGGCGATCTCCTGGAGAATGCTGCGGAGCTGGCTGGGGTCCTGGGCGATCAGGTGCACCAGCAGCCCGCCCTCACCCCGCTGTGCCGCCTGCAGGGCAGCCGTCCGCTCCCGCACCCGCCGCGCCTCGTGCTCCTCGGCGAGCGAGGTCAGCTCCTCCGCCCCCTCGGCCTGGGCCAGGGTCACCCCGTGGGCGAGCCGCGCCTGCTGCTTCTGCCACGCCAGGTCGCGCTGGTTGCGCAGATAGCTCTCGGCGGTCTCGTCCAGGCTCAGCCGGACCACGCAGTCGAGGATCGTCAGGCCCGCGTCGAGGACGCGCTGACGACTGCGGAGGAAGCGGTTGACGGAGTCCTCCGCACGACCGACGTCCTCGATGTCGAAGGAGCGGGTGTGCGGGCGGAGCTGCTCGTTCAGTGCTCCGTGCACCAGCGCTTCGGCCGTCGTCAGCGTGGTGACGCCGCGCTTGACCACCACCTCGGGGGAGGTGATCCGCCACGTGGTGCTGATCTCGGCACGGAAGGCGAACCCCGTGGTCCGGCTGGGGAGCGGGCCGGACCAGCCCGCGTGGTGGTCGGTGATGTCCACCTCGTACCGGTTGTGGAAGCGTGTCGCCTCCAGGAAGGAGGGCTTCCGGTCCACGGTCACGGCTTCGCCGGTGTTGAGTGAGAACACCAGGGCCGTCCCGGGCGGCGGCGTCTCACCCCGCTTCACCGGGCCGGCGGGCAGGGGGCCGGTGACCAACTGGTCGGGATCCGATGCGTTCATGATGCGGTGCCTTCGCTGTCGAAGTGGCTCAGGAGGTGTGCCGCGGTGCGGGTGGCACGGCTGTCCGCGTCGCGCCAGGTGGAGACGTGGCGCAGCAGGATGTGCCGGCCGCGGGGGGTCGGGGTCGCGGCCTGCAGCAGGCGGGTCAGCGCGCGGCGGCCGGACGGGTCCGCGTCCACCGCGCGCGCCCATTCGGTGAGTACCTGGCAGGCCGTGGTGTAGGACTCCGGAGACTGGAGGACGGCGTCCCAGAGGTGTGCGACGTCCCGCTGGCGCACGGGATCGTGCGCCGCCAGCGCCAGGAGACGGGGCCACCGGCGGCGGGTGCCGGTCCCGGCCCCGGCCGGCGCGTCCTCCAGCAGGTCGGCCGCGGAGAAGAGGAAGGCCAGCCAGCCGACGGACCGCCGCCGTGGGTCACGGGCGGAGACCCACTGCCGGAGAAGGGCCAGGACATCCCGGGTCTCGGTGCGGTCCGAGCCGGCCAGGGAGTCCGTCACGCCGAGACAGACGGCCTCCATGACCTCGGCCCGGTCCGTGTCGGCGAGCGTGTGCAGCAGCGCGACGGCTTCGTCGTCGTGCAGGCCCCCGGGTCTGCGCAGCACTCTCCAGGTGCGGGCCGAGGTGGCCTGGAAGGGGGCGTCGCCGTCGGACCAGGCATGCACCAGGTCGCTGACCGGCTGCGCCAGTTCGGGGTTCTCCGCCGCCATGGCCAGAGCCGTCGCCGCCGCCTCGCGCTGGAGCGGCGCCGCGCTTCCGGCCCAGGGCTGGAGGACACCCGTACGGAGGCTGTCGAAGGAGAGCCCGGCGAGGAACCCGACCGCGACGGCCGCCCGGGTCCGGACGGTGGCCAGTTCGTGGCCGGCGCAGCTCTTGAGCCAGGCGGGCAGTTCGTGCCGCAGGTCGTCGTACTCCTCCCAGACGGTCCGCAGCACACGGCTCGCCATCAGGGGATCGTGAAAGCGCACGACCTGGGCGGGCGCCCCGCCGTGCCGCGAGGCGACGCTCTCGCTCACGAGCGTGGCGTTCACCTGGCCGAGCCGTGCCGCGCGGGTGGCGGTGAATGCCTCGTCGCGCCGCCGCCCCAGGTTCGCGGCGGTGGGCGGGGGCTGGAGCCGCCGGCCGAGGGATCCGGCCAGGGCGGCGACCGTCTCGTACGCCTCGCCTCCGAAGACCGCCGTGGCGAGGGCCAGGCACTGCGTCTGGAGGTCGCTGAGGCCGTTGAACCACTTCACGAAAGCGTGCGTGTCGCGCAGTGACGCCTGCTGCCCGACCTCGCGCACCGCATCGGCCGGGGCCCCGGACGACCGGGAGAGCAGCCGGGCGTTCTCGGCGACCCGGCCGAGCGGAGCGTCCGCGCCGTTCGGTTCGGTGTGGAGTCCCGCGGTCTCCGGAGCACCGAGGAGTTCGTCCGCACGTCCCTTCCGGCGGGGCCCCAGCCACCAGCGGAGGTGCTGTTCGAAGACGTGCCGTGGCGCGGGAGGACCTTCCACGGAGAGCGTCTGCCTGTCGAGTTCCGGGTCCCCGGGGCCGAGGCCCTCGCTCAGGGTCACGACCAGCCGGCAGCGTCTGGCGCGCATCACGGTGTTCAGGCGCTGGAGTTCGAAAGCCGACAGGGCGCCGGCCGGGTCGCCGGGAGCGCGGTCCTGGAGCAGGTAGCCATGCCCGGTGCGCAGCGACGCCTCGTCGAGCCGGGTCAGGTCCGCGCCCGGCTCCAGGCACTGGAGCGTGCTGTGCCCGAGGTCCAGCAGCAGCCGCTGGGCCACCGCGTACTTGCCGTGGCCCGGTGCGCCGCTGACCAGAATCACGCGCAGGGACTCGGCCGCCCGCAGGACCGAGGGGTAGTTCGCCGGGGGCAAGAAGGCCGACGACGCGAGGTCGATGTCCTGGGCGGGCAGCTGGTAGGCGCGGACGGAGCGGGAGCCCTGGCCGAGCACGACCTCGATGTGGTCGCCGCCGTAGACCCGCTCGCTGCGTATCCGCGACTGCGCGAAACGGGAGAGGGAGGAGCGGGCGTCGCGTTCCGCGTCGAGCCGTTCGTCCGTGGCTCCGGGCTGGGCCGTACGCGCCGACAGGGACCGGAGGATGTCGTCGACACCGAGCTCCTGGTGCCCGGGGTGGTCCCCCGGACCGGACGGGACGGGGACGACGGCCTCCTCCCCGGGTACGGGCCCGTTCGCCCCGGGACCGTTCTGCTGGTTTCCCCGCGGGGCCTCCTCGCTCATGCGCCGGCCCCCTGCCCGCCGTCGCGGGGCCGGACCTGGGCGGGGTCGACGCCCTCGTAGTGGTCGCCGCCGTACACGCGCTGCGGGTTGTGGAACACGGCACCGGCGAAGGGTCCGTGGTTGCCGGACGCCGGGCCCTGCCCGGTGGCGGCCCGCGCGGACTCCGCCGGCTTCCCGGGAGCGGGGGAGGAGCCGACGCCGGGCGGCTCGTCGTAGCCGGGGACGTGCAGCCAGGCGTGCGAGTGGATCTCCTTGGCCTCGAAGGGCACTTCACGGAATCCGGCCGCGGGAAGCTCGGGGAAGTCGTGGCGGACGACGGCGGTGTGCCAGTCCGCGGAGACCGCGAGCGCCAGGCCGGAGCGGTCGGCGGCGCCGAGCGCGGCGCGCAGTGCGTCGAGGTCCACCAGACGGCACGCCGTGTTGAGCGCCTCGCCCACCCAGCCGCGGTCGTCCCGCGCCACGTCACCGGCGTGGAGCGCGACCCGGACCCGCAGGGCTGAGTCCTCGTTGCTCCGCTGGGCGTGGCCGCGGAGACCGGCCTGGAGGGCGTCGACGAAGCGCGTGGTCAGGTCCAACTTGGAGACGGTGGGCCTGATCAGCAGGAAGCTGCCGTCCCCCCGGTCGCTGACGGCCTCCATGTCGGCGGGGCCGATGCCGGCCTCCCGCAACGCCTCGTCGGTGATCGCGTGCAGCCGCTCCCTGAGCCACTGCTGGAGCGGGTCCGTCCTGCGGCCGAACTGTTCGATGTCGAGCACCACGATCAGGTAGTAACGCGGCTTGATGCCCATGACTGGACGTACCTTCCTCGTTCTGCGGTGGATGGCGACCGCCGGATCCTTCCCCCGCGGGGCTCCGGCGGCCGCCGCTCTCAGATAAGCCCACGTACCGCCGCCCCTTCCGCCTCAAATGACGCAGAAGGCGGGACGGCCCTGGCCGGCTCAGGTCCGTTCCGGCTGCCATGTCGCGAGCCCGGCGGGGTCGAGCACCACGATGGCGCCCCTGCGGGTGGCGACCAGTTCGACGGACTGCAGCTCACGAAGGGTGCGGACCACGGATTCCCGGGACGTGCCGACCGCGCCCGCGAGTTCCTGCTGGGTGATGCGCACCGACCGGGCCGACGGAGCCCAGGACGGCACGGCGGTGCCGTACCGCTCGGCGAGCTCCACCAGCAGCCGCGCGACCCGGGCGGCGGCGGGCAGCGCGCCCAGCGCCTCGCGCTGGTCGTCCGCGTGGCGCAGCCGGGTGCTGATGCTCCGGAGCACCGCGAGCCCGAGGTCGCCGTGGGCGCGGAGCAGAGCCGTGAACCGGCTGCCCGCCACGGCCGTTCCGTGCCCGTCCTGGAGTGCGATGACGGAGGCGGAGCGGACGCCACCGTCGATGCAGGCCAGCTCACCCACCAGCTCCCCGGGCCCCCGGAAGGCCAGCAGGCTGGTGTACCCGCCCACGGACTCGGAGACGACCTTCACCATGCCGTCGATCAGCAGGATGGCGCGGTCGGCCGTCTCTCCCTGATGCAGGAGCACCGCGCCGCGCCGCCATTTCTCCGTAGCGCCCGCGTTCCTCAGAAGGGCCAGCTGGCCGGGGTCGAACGTATGCGGCCCGGCCGCGGGGGAAGCCCCGGAACCTGGTAACCGACGTGCCTCGTTCCGCACAGGCCCCCTCCTGTCACCGGCCGAACCCGGCCGGCGGAAGCACGGCCGGACGGAAGCCCGGGCGGCCAACTGTAGAGGCAGAGCCGCCGAGTTGAGTGGCATTTGACCTACAGCCCAGGGCCCTTCCGCCCCCACCATCGGAATCGCGGAGGCGCGCGGCCGGACGCCGGGCCCGCGTCGTCCTTGCCGGAACGTTTCTTGAATCGAGGAGATGCTTCATGACCGATACCTCCACCCCCAGCGCGCTCCCGTCTCCGGGTCAGGAAGGCGTCGAGCCGCCGGCGATCACGACCGCCTGGCGCATCCACGCCTCGCTGGCGGAGTGGACCGGCAGGGCGGACACGAAGGCATCGACGGCACTGAGCGTGGAACTCGCCGTCCTGGCGGGGGGCATGGCGCTGGTCTCGTCGGGCCGCGGCACGGGGCCGGACGGGACCGCCCTCAGCGCCGCGCTCATGGCCTCAGGAATGGTGCTCGTCCTGCTGTCCGTCCTCCTGGCGGCGGCCGCACTGCTGCCGCGCAGCTGGAAGGCGCCCGGGGATCCGGCCGCGACCGAGAACTTCATCTACTTCGGGACGCTGCGCTCGATGCCGTCGGATCAGGTCGCCACGATGCTGAGGGAGACGGACGTCCTGGAGGTCCTGAGCGGTCAGCTGGTCACGATGTCCCACATCGCCTGGCGCAAGCTGATCCTGGTCAAGTACTCCCTCGTCGCGGCGTGCTCGGGGCTCGTGCTGGTCTCCCTGGCCGTCTGGGCATCGGTCTGAGCAGCGCCGGTGCCCCCTGGCCCTCCCAGCCGGAATGTCGGTGGGTCCCTCTACGCTTCCGTCCGTGAACACGGATGATCTCTCATGGCAGGCCGGCAACCATGGCGGTCTGCATCCCCGGAAAGTGGATCTTCTGCTGGAGCACGGCCACCTGGACCTGGTGATCCTGGCCGCGCAGGAGCGCGAGGAGTGGTTCTGCGCGCAGGGCGCGGCGCGGGCGCTGTGCCGATCGGGGAGCTTCGACCGGGCACTGGACGTGCTCGAGCCGTATGCCGCGGCCGGGTGGCGGCCGGGTGTCGAGGCGAAGGCCGAAGTCCTGCTGTCCGCGGGCCGCCCGGACGAGGCACTGGACCTCGTCCGGCCGGACGAGGAAGGCCGCACCGCGCCGGACGCGTGCCGTCGCTTCGCCGAGCTGCTCGTCCGGGCGGGACGCACCGACGAGGCCATCGATCTGCTCGTTCCGCATCTCGAGGACGGGTGGATCCGGTCGGTGCTCGTGGAGGTCACCGGCGGACAGGGGTGTGACGAGCGGGTACGGGAGCTGATGGCCCAGCACGCGGAGGACGCGCGTCAGGCATGCCAGAAGGCCCGCCCGGAGTTCGGCGGCGAGACCGCTCTGGTGCTTCACGCCCAGGTGCTGGAACGCATGGGCCGCGCCGACGAGGCGATCCGCACGCTCGGTGCGGACATTGCCGCCCGGCGGTACCGCACCCAGAACACCCTCACCGCCTATGCCGGACTCCTGGCACGCCAGGACCGGCTCGACGACCTGCGCGAGCTGGCCACGGGACAGCACGCGCACACGCTCCTGGACATCCTCGCCGACGCCCTGCGCGCCCGGGGCCGGGCCGGGGAGGCCGAGTCGATGATGCGTGAGGCCATCGCTGCCGACGACCGGCCCAAGTACCGGGCCTGGCTCTCCGCGGCCCTGCTCCAGGACGGGCGTCTGGACGAAGCGATCACCGTGGCCGAACCCGGCTTCAGCTGGTACGACTGCTCCAACCTCCTGGCCCCGCTCGTCTCCCTGGTCGACCGGCCCGAGGATCTGCTTCACCTCCTGGACCATCCCCTGACCGTGCCTCACCACGGGCACGAGGAGTTCCAGCACGGCTGGCGGGCGTTCGCCCTGGCCGGTCTCGGGCGTATCGAGGAAGCGATCGCCGTGGTCGAGGTCCACCCGGACCCGTGGCGCGATCCCCGGGTCGCCAGAGCCGAACTCCTCGTCACCGCCGGCCACCTCACCGCCGCCGCCACCGAGCTGGAAGCCCTCAGTACGGTCGAGGCACGTGAGGCCCTCTTCGAGGTCCTCGTCCGGCAAGGAAGGGCGGACCAGGCCCTCGCCGTACACCCCACCGCGGCCGAGCAGCGTGCCGCCAGACAGCGCGCCGCTGAAGCGAGGGCCCTGACTGCTCCCGCCCACGCGGGCGGCTACTCCCTGGAGCCGCCCTTCTAGTCCGCGCCCGGCCGACGACGGCGACGGCGGCGGCGGCGGCGAGTCCACGCGCATCGATCGGTGCTGCCCCCGGTGCTCCTGACGGAAGCTCACCCACGTACGCGGCGAGTGGATGGTCGCTCGCGCCTGCCCCCCGGGCCGCGCGGTTCGAGGAGGGAACCGGCCCCACCGGCCCCACCTGTCTCACAGGAGGTCGGAGACGGCCTGCAGCGCGGCAGGCCAGGGGTAGGCGTACGGGGCGCCCTGACCAGGCTCGTGCGGCACGAAGCCTCCCTCGCCGTAGACCAGCCGGACGCCGGCGGAACGCAGCGTCTCGATCGACCGCTCCCATTGCGGGTGTGCGGTGGAGGCGCTGTTGACGCACGGCATCATCGCGATCGGGATGCCCTTGCCGATGCCTTCCGCGACCACCCCTACGAGCCATGTGCCGGTGATGCCGAGCGCCCAGGCGTTCACGGTGTTGAAGGTCGCCGGTGCGACGAGGACGGCGTCCGGCTCCGGCCACATGTCCGGCTCCCCCGGGAGGCGGTAGTCCCACCTGACCGGCCGGCCCGTGAGCGCCGCGAGTCCGTCCAGGGACTCGTGAAGCCAGCGGGCCGCGGTCGGGGTGAGCCCCAGGCACACGTCCCAGCCGTCGGCCTGTGCCTCTTCGATGACCCGGGCGATATCGAAGACCGGGGGCGCCGCGCTGCTGAACAGGTACAAGGTCCGCGTCATGGTCGTATCCGATCACACGGACCCGCCACGACGTTGCGGAGGGGAGTCCGTGCCTGAACCCGACGCACTCAGCGGGGAGGGGCAGGGGCACGGACGGAACCCCTACCGGACGAGCCGCTGGCTGGGGACTCGCGCCGTGCGGGCCGGCGGGGGAGGGGGCTACTCGATGCCGAGGTCGGCGCACTGGGCGGCGAGCTCGTCCGTGCAGATCTCGGCGGCCTTGTAGATGCCGTCCTGGACGACCGTGGTCTGGATGTTGGTCCTGTCGACGACCACCGGGTCGAGGAGGTTCGACGGAACCCCGTCGGTCTCCGTCTGAGCACGGATCGGCACGCCCATCAGCAGATCGACGGCGAACTCCGCGGCCTTGGGAGCGAGGTCGAGCGGGGACTTGTAGATGGTGAAGGTCTGGGTGCCGGCGACGATCCGCTGGATGCCCGCCAGTTCGGCGTCCTGGCCGCCGACCGGGATGCCCTTGATGCCGGCGTTCTCCAGCGAGGTGATGATGCCGCCCGCCATGCCGTCGTTGGCGGAGTAGACGGCGCCGATCTTGTCCTTGCCGACGGAGGAGACGGCGGCGGCCATCTTCTCGCCCGCGACCTTCGGGTCCCACTCGCCGGACGCCTCGTAGGCGATCTTGCCGACCGTTCCCTCCAGGGCGATACGGGCGCCCTCCTTGAACAGGGCCGCGTTCGGGTCCTTCTCGTCGCCGTTGATCATGACGATCTGGGCGGTGGCGGCCTTGGCGCCGAGGGCGGAGATCAAGGCTTCGCCCTGGAGCTCGCCGACCATGTAGTTGTCGTGGCTGACGTAGACGTCCGCGCCCTCGATGGCGCGGTCGTACGCGACGACCTTGACGCCCTTGCCCTGCGCCTCCTTGACCCAGCCGGCGGCCTTGGCGGAGTCCACGGGACAGAGCGCGATGACCTTCACGCCGTCGGCGATGAGCTGGTCGAACTGCTGCTTCTGCTTCGCGACGTCGGAGACGGCGTTGTTGTACACGACCTCGCAGTCGAGACAGCGCCGCCTGACGGCCTTCTCGAACTGCGGCTTGTCGAGCGCCTCGTACCGCGCGGTCTTGTTCTCCGGCAGGAGCAGACCGATCTTGGTCGAGCTGCCCTTGTCACCGCTGCCGTCGCCGCCGGCCTCGCCGCACGCCGAGACGGCGAGGGCCATGGAGAGCGCGGCCGTGCCTATGACGACGCGACGGGACATTGCGTTCATGCGGGGTGCCTCCCTGACGAGGCCGCGACGGTGCGGCCGAGGTGTCACGAAGTGAACTCGGCCGACATTTGATCGTCAAGAAGTAAACATTTAACGAGATGGAAACGGAGCCTACTGTCTAGTAATTGAATACGGGGTCCCCGGTGACCCTGCGATGCCCGGGCGGCCTCGGGCGACCCTGGACGGTGTCGTAGAGGAAGCACGGGGAAAGAACCTCGGCCGTCGTCGTGCGGTGTTCGTGGGGTTCGTCGGCCCGGGGCGATGGTCGCGCTGCCGGGGGACTTCACAGACAGGGGTGTTGTGCCGGATGAGCATTGCCTTCACTTTGCGAATGAAGTGTGTGATCCGACCTCACTAGCCCACGCCTCCCCGAAGTCGCTCCAGGCGACCGGACTTTCGACGGCTGACGAGCCATGCCCGCGTCCGGGTGGGTGTGCGTGCGGTCGCAAACCCCTTGGCTCCGGCTCGGCAGGACCAAGAGCTGCGCAGGCCGGGTGTGGCTGCGGTGGCCAGGTTCGACCGAAGGCTGCTCGTGAACCGGAACAACGGCGAGAAGCCGCGCGGGTGCTGGTCGGCGCCGTCGCCTCAGTGTCTCCACCGACGGTCCGGTGCTGTCACCCACAGGATCACTCCGACGAGCGCGTAGATCATCCCTCCGATGATGATCACCGGGACACCGATCATGAGAGCGAATCCCAGGAGGAGATCGCCCCAGGTCGGCTCGTCGCCCATCGTGCTTCCCCCTTGCGCCATGCACGTCATGACTCGGTGGAGACCGAATCGGTTCCCGTACCGCCAGCGGGCCTGCCCGGACGCGGCGGAAGAACGCCCAGCGCGCTACAGGTCCGGCAGTCGTTCGCCGGGTGCGGGAGACCGTCCCTCCGTCAGCCAGTAGAGGTACGTTCGCAGGTCCGCCGCCAGGCATCCCGCGAGGTAGGACCTGTAGTCCTGAACCGCGGCGGCCAGACCTTGCTCCGCCCAGTCGACGTCCGCCCAGTCGTGGGCGGACAGGTACTCCGTGATCCGGCCGCGATCACGCCACCACTCCCGCACCGCCTCCGGAGTCCACCGTGCGTCGCCGTCGCAGCCGTACCCGAGAAAGGGGTCGCAGTCGGCTGCTTCGACCAGCCGTGCCGTCTCATCCGGCGTCTTGGGCTGGCGGTAGACGTACTCCGTCAGGTACTCCCCGCCGTAGAGGACGTGTCGGGGCGCGGAGAGCCGGCCTGTGCGGCACGTGTCGGTGTCGCCGCCGTAGAAAGGCCCAGGGACATTGAGCCAGAGCCGGTCCTCCCAGATGCCTTGGAACGCCTCGAGGTCTTTGCCGAGGCTCGCCACGGGGTCGTAGTAGAGCGTCACGGGCCGAGCATAGAAGCCCCGTCCCGCCTCGCCGTCGATTCCGGGTGCAGGAGCGCGCTGTTCTCGGGCCGCCCCGCCTCCTCCGACAGCCGCTCAGTCGCGGCCTTCCTGAACGCCGACCCGCTGCCGCAACCCGCTTCGGTGCCCTGGCGTCCCTGTCTGTGCCGGACGGCTGCCGATCACCCAGGAGAGCACGTGACGAAGAAGGTCCACAGGACGGACGCGGCGGGGGAGAAGGACCGCGAACAGTGGATGGCGCGCTTCCAGGTGCGGCTGGCCATGCAGCCGGGCGTGGACCGGGCCGTCGTGCTCCGGGCGGTCAAGGACGTCACGGCCCACTGCGCAGAGACGGGAGAGCACCCGCGGACTGCCTTCGGTGACCCGGACGCCTACGCCGTGCAGGCTGCCGCGCGGTTGGTGCCGGCGGACCAGGCGGCACGCGCGAGGCAGCGCAACGCCGTGGTGGACGCGCTCGACTCCGCGCTGAAGAAGGCCAGGGACGTCGCCGGTCTCTGACCGATTTCCCCTGGCGCCCTCGCGACGCCGGCCGAGACCGCAGCCTCACCGTGATCCTTGAGGTGTGGCTGCGGAGGTACGGCTGCGACCCGCGCGACATCAGAACCCGGACCGGAGCCGCGGTACGCCTCTGCGGCAGGACGCCGCTCGACCGCCGCCCCGACCGGTGCTTCCCGGAACCTAGGCCGAGAGGCTGCGATCGAGACGGCACAAGGGACACAGGGGGCTTCCCCCGATGCCGTAGCGGTGGGTGGGCATCCGGCAGACCGCGCACGGGCCGACCAGGTCGGCGGGGCAGTCGGGAGAGCCGTCGCCGACGATCGGCTGCCGGGACACGTCCCGGTCACGAGGCCCCGGCTGCAGAGGAATCGAGGCGGGTGTCGGGGAGACTCCGGCCGGTGTAGAGCCCCCGGCCGGTGCACCGGCCGTCGGTCCCGGACGGCAGGTGCGCTCGCGCGCAGGGTGGAACCCAGGACGCGGGTCGGACAAGGCGATGCCCGCCGGCATCAGGGCGTCGGTGTCGCGGACGATGTCACGCCGCCGGTCCTCTCCCCGCCGGGCCTGGTAGGAGCAGGACCCGTCGAAGGGAAGTCGTTCGGGGGCAGCGGGATCGCTGTCGTCCGCGTGCCCCGGTTCGGGCTGCGCCAACGTGTCGGTGGTGGCGTCGAGATACCGTCCGTGGTCGTCGGCGGACACCCGCATGTGCGCGGCACGTGACCGGCGCCCGCGCTGGACGGGAAGGTACAGCGGCACGTACTCGCCGGCTGCGGTGACACCGATCAGCCGGTCCAGATGCATGCCGAGAGCAGGTGCCCACGTGCCGTGCCAGTGGTTGCAGCGCCCGTGCCCGCGGTCGGGACACGGCACTGGGCCGCGTGCGTCGCAGCGGGCCAGCTTCAGCTCCCTCACACCTCCGCGGACCAGGAGCGCGTTGCCACTGGAGTACGCCTCCAGAGGCATCCGGTCGATACGTGCCCACGGCGTCCGCTCGATGAGCGGCGAGCTCGGGTCCTCGGTGGTCCACAACGGTCTGAGGCCGTCGGCGCGGGCGAGATCGCTCCGCCTGGCCACCGAGTGGGATGTCGTACAGGACAGCTGCACCTCGCAGCCGAGCTCGATGTCGCCCTCGCCGTGCACCAGGACATCGGTCCGTCGGCGCCCGTCCGGCCCGCGGGTCTCCAGCTCGGCGGTGAAGCCCGCCCTTTCGGCAGCCGCGGCGATGCGTTCCTTGAGCGCCTTGTGCCGCGGGCTCTCCGGTGCTGTGGCGTGACGGCGGCCCTGGGAGTAGTGCACGGCGACGGGGCGGCCCTTCCACAGCCTCAGGAACATGTACTGCGGGCAGCCGGGGTCGGCCTCCCGGCACTCCCCACACTCCAGATCGCCCTTGACCGTCCTGCGGTAGACGGACCGCCAGAGCCTCAAGTCCTCGGAAACGGTGAGATCCAGCTCGGACAGGTTCAACCGGCCGAGCTCGCGGTGGAACACACTGTGTGCCATCCCACCAAGCTACGCCGTGCCACTGACAAGCAACACACCGTCATGCTGCGGGTGTTGAGCAGATGGGCAAGGCCCCGTCTGGATGAGCAAGGCCCCGTCTCCAGAAGCAGAGCCACCGGATCGTTCTCGGAGCCACAGGCCCACCTGCACTGCTCCCGCGCCGTGGTCGACTCCAGCCGCATCCGCGCGCGAGAGCGGCCGGCCACTGCGTCGCCCCGAGCACCTGTACGCCACCGACCGCAGCGGTGACCACGATCTCCTCCGGGAAAAGGTCCGCCGGTTCCAGTCCCCTCAGAACGATACGCAGCAGTCGTACCCGCGCAGCCTCACATCCGGGATCTGAGCACGTCGACCTCGCAGCCTGGCGCGAACGGGTCGAAGCCGTGCTCGACCAGCCAGCGAACCGCGAGCAGGCTTCGCAGCGACCACCACGCGCGGATCACGTCGAGGTCGACATCGGTGCCGTAGCCGGCGAGGACGTCGAGGCGCTCCTCGTGTCCGAGCGTGAAGGTGGCCAGGTCGTACAGAGCGTCGCCCTGGCCCGCCTCGGACCAGTCGATGATGCCCGTCACCTCGTCGCCGCCGACGAAGACGTGCGCGATCTGCAGGTCGCCGTGCGTGAACGCAGGTGTCCACGGCCGGAGCGCGGCCTGGGCGACCCGGCGGTTACGGGTGACCAGGCCGGCGGGCAGGAGGCCGTTCGCCACGAGCGACTCGCACTCGGCGTCGAGTTCCGCCGCCAGTGCGTCGATGGTCCGGCCGGCCCGCCCGGGCCGGGGCGGCAGCGGCGCGTCGTGCAGCTTCCGTATGGCGGCGCCCGCCGCGGCCCACGCCGCCGCCGACCCGGTCACCGGGCCGCCGAGGCGCCCGAGTGTCGTCCCCGGGAGCGCGGCGATCGCGAGCACGGGCGGCTTGCGCCACAGGACCTCCGGGGTCGGGACCGGCGCGAGGGACATCACCTCGACCTCGATGTCGATACGCGCCTGGTCGGCGTCCACCTTCAGGAACACGTCACCGACGCGCAGGGTCGCGCGCTCGGCATGGGCGGCGACGACTTCGACCTCATCCATGGGCGACCAGTATCCCGGAGGTGATCGCCGGCGTCGCCAGACTTTTCGCGTGCGACGACGCAGCCGATCGCGTCCCGCCCCCCGACAGCCCCGTGCGTGACTGTGATCCGTGACCAGGCCACGTTCATGCATGCGGTCCGGAGCCGGACCGGAAGACTGGACCCATGAGAGACATCGTTTTCACGCGGGGGAGCGGCTGGATCCCGAGTGTGGTCCGCGAGGACGGCGAGCTGAAGCTGATGCTCGGCGCGGGGGCCGACGCCAACCACGACCCGCGCACCTTCACGTTCCCGATCGGCGAGGGGCATCGCGCTGTGATCCAGGAGGACCTGGCCAGGCACCTGTTGCTGTGGAGCGCGGTCCTTCCGCTGTGCGACGACGCCGGCACCAGGGGCCAGCTCGACGAGGACGCCGCCGTCGCGCTCCTGGACCCGGTCCTGCTGGCCGCGCCCGCGGACGTCGACGCGTTCTTCCGGCGCGTCCGGTGGGACAGGAGCCGGCTCGTCGCCCACGGGGCCGACATCGGCCTGCTCGACCGTGGCCAGGTGTGCGCGGCGATGCGCGGGGCGACGGAGACCGCGGACGCGAGGCGTGCCCAGGAGCACCACGCGAACCGCCGACGCGCCCGGCGCGGAGTGGTACTCGGCCCCCTCGACACCGCGATCCTGCGGTACACGGGCCAGTACCTGCACGGCGCGACGGTGCCGAAGCGGACCCCCGACGCCGTCGCCCCCGCGCTGCTGCCCGACGTCATGCGGGTGGTCGCCACCGCGGAGCGGGCCTGTGCCGGGATGCGGATCGGCCGCGATCCACGACGGGGAAACCGCGCCACCGACAAGCGCGACTGGGCCCTGATGGAGGCGGCGGTCGAGGCGGCCGTGCGCCGCGCGCACCCCGGACTCGCCGACGACGCGGTGCGCACGGTCGGCTTCCTGATGTGCTCCGAAGCGGCGGCCCGTTCGAGGAACGCGCCGATGGAGGACGACGAGGAGGCCGCGGGCTCAGGGGGCGCGAGGAGCAACGCCCTGACGTTCACCGATGACAAGGGCGCCGAGAAGAAGTGGCTGCCGGACGGCCCCCGCGGCGCCGCCGCGGAGTTCTGGGCGTTCGTCGGCGACCGCTCCGCCGCGGACAACGAGGTGTTCACCATCGAGGACGAGGAGCTGGGCGAAGGGGTCCAGCTCCACTTCTACGCCGACTCGCTGGCCCGCATCACGACGCTGCGCGCGGGCGGGGGCGGATCGGATCCGGAGTACCTCGTCGAATACGGCCTCGTCGACGGGCTCGGCGACTACCGCACCCTGGTGAGCGCCTTCGTCCGCGGGGGCTGCGCCGCGCTCGACGAACACGGCCCCTGGATACGGGACGTCGCCGAGTTCGAGCGCGCGCGGCGCCGGCGCGACGAGCGGCGCCGACAGGGCGAGGGGTCGGCATCCCGGCGGCGGCGGGGGTGAACCGCCCGTGCGCAGCGCCTCCCGTGTGCGGCCGGCCGTGCGCCGCGTCGACGGGGCTTCCACACCGCCCGTGAAACTTCCTGGACGAGTGTCCATGTATTCTGGACACTCGTCCAGGAAGTCTTGTCGCGCAGTGTAGGGAGTGCCCATGGAAACGACGGCAAACGTGCTGGTCGCGCTGGTGGCGGCGCTGCACGTGTACATCCTCGTTCTCGAGATGTTCCTCTGGGAGCGGAAGCCGGGCCGCAACCTCTCCGGGTTCGACGCGGACATGGCCCGCGCCACCGCGCCGCTCGCCGCGAACCAGGGCCTCTACAACGGGTTCCTGGCCGCCGGGCTCGTGTGGGGGCTGGTCGCGGACGAGCCGACCGGCTTCCGCGTCCAGGTCTTCTTCCTCGGCTGCGTACTCGTCGCGGGGCTCTACGGCGGACTCACCGCCAACCGGCGCATCCTCCTCGCCCAGGCGCTGCCCGGGGCCCTGGCCCTGGCCGCGGTTATGCTCGCCCGGTGACCAAGGAGCAGGCGGACCCCCGTACGGCGCGGACCCGCGCCAAGCTGCGCGCAGCACTGCTGGAGGAATGCGCCGACCGCCCGCTGGCAGAGGTCAGCGTTGCCGCGCTCGTGCGCCGGGCGGGCGTCGGCCGTGCGACGTTCTACCTCCACTACGCGGACATGGAGGCGCTCGCCGTCGACGCCTGCGCCGACATCGTCCGCGAAGCCGTCGACGCCCTCCACGCCTGGCGCGGAGTCCCCGACCCCGCGACCCCGCCCCCGGCCCTGTCGGCCTTCTTCGAGGAGTTCGCCCCCCACGCGGGGCTCTACCGGGAGCTACTGGGCCCGGGCGGCAGCGGCCCGCTCGGGCACGTCCTGCACCAGGAACTGCGGGCTCGCAGCCGCACCGAGCGCGCGCTGGCCGGTGCCCCGGAACCCGACCTGATCGCCTCGGCCGTCGCCGCGACCTTCGCCGGGGTCCTCGCCGACTGGCTGCACGGACTCATCGAGGCCACCGCGCCCCAGATCGCCCAGCACATCTGGCGCCTCCTGGTGAACCTCCACCGCACCCCCCTGGGACGTGTCTCTTCGATCAGTTAGCTCGTGTTCCCCCAGTTCGAGCTGGTCATGGACACTGGCTCCGCTCGTGAGAAGCGGGAGAGCCTACGCCTGCTCGCTCAGCCGGTCGAGGCGCTCGCGCTGGGCCGGAGTGAGGTGGAGGTCTGCCGCTGCGAGGTTCTCCTCCAGGTGGTCGATCCGGGCGGTGCCAGGGATCGGGAGGATGACCGGCGATCGGTCGAGGAGCCAGGCGAGCGCGACCTGCGTGGGCGTGGCGTCGATCTCGGCCGCCACGGCGGCGATCTCGGCCCGCGCGCCCGACGCCCCTGCTGCGACGGGACGCCACGGCAAGAACGCGATGCCCGCCGCCTCGCAGGCCGCGAGCACGGGCTCGTGTTCGCGGTCGAGCAGGTTGTAGCGGTTCTGCACGCTCGCGACGTCGATGATCTCGCGCGCCTGGTCCAGCTCGGTGACGGTGACCTCGGACAGTCCGATCCGGCCAAGCTTGCCTTCGGCCTGAAGGTCCCGCAGTGTGCCGAGCTGATCGGCGAGAGGTGTCTCCGGATCGATGCGGTGCAGCTGGAGCAGCTCGATCCGCCCAACGCGAAGCCGACGGAGCGCCTGTTCGACCTGAGCGCGCAGGACGGCCGGCCGGCCGTCCAGTCCCCATTCGCCTGAAGAGGCCGATCGTGCGACGCCGACCTTGGTGGTGACGAGAAGCTCGTCCGGGTAGGGGTGCAGAGCCTCAGCGAGGAGTTCCTCGTTGGCGCCCCCGCCGTACAGGTGGGCGGTGTCGATCAGCGTGACACCCAGCTCGACAGCCCGCCGGGCAACCGCAAGGGACGTCTGCCGGTCGGAAGCGGGCTCGGTCGGCAGGCGCATGGCTCCGAACCCGAGCCGCCGCACACCCAGGTCTCCGCCGATGAGAAAAGTGGTCGATGCCATCTGCTGTCTTCATCCCCTCGCTCAAGGGGCCACGTTAACAGCGCAGTTGGCCACGGCGTCGGTCCATCGGCGAGGGCGATCGTTCGCCGTGATCGGAGCGAAGGCCGCTGATCGAAGAGACATGGCCCATCTAGGCCGAGCAGAGCTGTGAGCGCAGGCAGTCGTGGGCCCACTCTTCCCACTCTTCGGGTGACCAGCCGCGGTCGCGCACGAACAGGAGGTAGAGCTCGGGGCTGAGTACGCAGAACAGCACGTCGGCGGCCTTCTCGGCAGGCACTCCCGGACGCGCTCCCGGCTTGGCCATCAGGGCGGTCGCGGCGGTCGCGTGGACGGCGAATCGGGGGTCCTCGTCCTGGTGCCAGACTCCGGCGACCTCGGGATCCGCCAAGGCCGCCGTGTCGACCATCTTCAAGATCGGCGCGACGCGTTCGAGGATCTCCCGCGTCCCGCGGACGTGCGCCCGCAGGTGCGCGTCGGAGGTCTCGGCGGCCAGCGCCTCGCGGAACCAGGGCCGGTCCATGGTGGCCACGGGCTCCTGATCACCGGCGATCGCGAGGTCGACGAGTTCCTTCAGCAGGTTCCGCTTGTTCCCGAACACGAAGTAGATCGTCTGCACGGCCACCCCGGCCTGGGTCGCGACGTCCTGGAGCATCGTGGCGCCGTAGCCGCGCTCCACGAACAGCTCGCGGGCGGCCTCCAGGATGCGCCGCCGCGTCTGCTGAGCCTTGAGCGCTCGCTTCCCGGTTCCCTTGACATCAGCCATGATGGCACTCTATCCCTAGAGTTGAACTCTAGAAGCCAACTCTAGTGAAATTGGTGGCGCTGATGCAGCCGATCGCCAACAAGCAGCAGGCACAGGCATGGAACGGCCCCGAGGGGGCCCACTGGGCCGATCACCACGACCGCTTCGACAGGCTGAACGGCGGTTTCGACGACGCCCTCTTCACCGCGGCGGCCATCAAGGAGCACGACCACGTTCTCGACATCGGCTGCGGAGCCGGTCAGACCACCCGCCACGCGGCCCGCCAGGCCACGTCCGGGCAGGTCGTCGGCATCGACATCTCCGCACCGATGCTGGAACGTGCCCGCGCCCTCTCCACCGAGGAAGGCGTCATCAACGCGGTCTTCGAACAGGGAGACGCGCAGGTGCACCCCTTCCCGCCCGGCGGTTCCGACGTGGTGATCAGCCGGGGCGGAGTCATGTTCTTCGCCGATCACGCCGCCGCGTTCGCCAACATCGGCCGCGCTCTGCGCCCCGGCGGCCGGCTCGCCTTCATCTGCCCCCGCATGCCCGACCCCCACGGGGAATCCGCTCAGGCGCTCGCGCCGGTGAACGCCCTCATGCGCGAGTCCTCCCCGGCCGCGCGAGGCATGATGTCGCTCTCCGACCCCGCCCACGTCCACGAGGTGCTCACCGCGGCCGGGTTCGCCGACGTGACGACGACGTCCGTCGAGGGGCCTGTCCACTGGGGGCGGGACGCCGGCGACGCCGCCGACTTCTTCTTCGCGATGAGCCCGGTCCGCTTCAACCTCGACAGCCTCCCCGAACAGGTCACCGCACAAGCCCGTGAGCAGGTGACCGCGGCGCTCCGGCGGTACGAGACCCCGGAGGGAGTCCGCCTGCGCGGCGCGGTCTGGCTGGTCACGGCCGCTCGCCCCTGACCCCACGACCCCGGACGGCGCGGCGGAGCGCCGAACCCGAGGTGAAGAGGTGGCTCTCCGCCCCGGCGCCTGCACCGGGCGCCGGGCGGACAGCGCCGAACTACGTCCGGTGACACGCCCGGGCCCGGCTCCGACGGGGGGAGGGGTCGTGACAGGGTGGATCGAACAGCGCACGAGTGTGCCGGAGACAAGGAGGAACGGAGTGGACGAGCGACTTCACGCGCACGCCGAGCGGTACGCCGCGGGCCACCAGGGCAGGCATCCGTTCACGGACTGCCGGATCCCGGCCGGCGGCATCGTCATCTGGGGCGCGGACGAGGACTGGCACATCGAGCACGCGATCACCGCGCTGACCGAGTCGATGCGCCTGTGCATGGCGCGCTACGACGTGGAGTGGCCCGACCTCGGCATCGACGCGGTACGCGACGAACTCGCCTACTGGATCACACCCGGGTTCCCGGCCGAGGAACCGGTGCCCGGCTCCTCGGTGTGGCCCGCCCCCACCGGCCCCTACGCCGCATCCTGGCACCGCCTCTTCCGGGAAGCGGACACCGACGCGGTGCTCCTGGCCGCGGCCAGGGTCGAGGAGGTTCTGGGCCTGTTGCTCGGCGAGGCCGACTGCCGCCATCCCGAGTCCCCGACGGTCTTCGGATGTGTGCTCAGGGAGTTCCGTCCGGCGGGCAGCCCGGCGTTCTTCGGGGTCGTCGTCGACCAGTGCCGCAACCGGGCCTCCTGACCGGGCCGTCGCTCCGTCGGTGACCCAGGGGCCCGGCCGCCCCCCTGCCCCGATGCGGCTGCCGCCGGTGCGGCTGAGGGCGCACCCCGTCATGGGGTGGAAGGTCCGGTCGTCACGGCCCGCCGGCTTCCGCCGTCCACCCGGTACACCGTCAGTCGGCGGTCGGCGATGTCCCCGCCGTCGAAGGCGACGCCGTCCGTGACGCCGTCGACGGCCGGCTGCTCGACGGCTCCTGGCAGCTTCGCCCGGACGCCGGCGGAGAGTGTGCCGTCCTCCGCCTCCGCGACGGCCTTCACCGCTTCGATGAGGGCCAAGGTCGCGTCATAGGCGTAGGGGCCGTACCAGCCGGGCGGCTGGGAGTAGCCCGCTGCGCCGTACCGGGTCAGGAAGTCCCGTCCCGCCGCCGACTCCGTCGCCGGTGCGCCGAGCTGGGTCGCGAGGTCGCCGTCGGCCTGAGGGTTCCCCGTGAGGTACTGCTGGCCGAAGAGGCCGTCGCCGCCCATCAGGGGGATCGTCACTCCCGCCTGCTCGAGCTGCTGGGACACCCGTGCCGCGGTGTCGTAGTAGCCGCCGAAGTAGACGGCCTCGGCGCCCGAGGACCGCACCCTGACGGCGAGGCCCGCGAAGGAGCGTTCGTCGGGATCCACCTGCTCGGTGCCGACGACGGCCCCCCCGAGCTTCTTCCACTCGGCCGTGAGGCCGGAGGCGAGGGCGATGCCGTGGCCGCTCGCGTCGTCGACGACGTAGAGCTTCGTCTTCCCGCCCTCGTGCAGGTACCGGGCGGAGAACGGCCCCTGGTCGTCCGTGCCGATCGTCCGGAACAACCAGAACACGAAGCCGAAGAGCAACCACCGGGCCGGAAGACCGATACTCAGGGGAACCCGAGCCCCGTCACCGTTTAAGGAGTAGGCGACGAGGGACCGAGAATCACGATCGGTTCCTCGGCTCGGGCCCGGGCGAGGGCAGTGGCGGCCTCCACCTCCTCGCGGGTGACCTCTTTGTAGAACCGTTCCCCGTCCGCGCCGGTGACGTCGATGACCATCTTGGTCCACTCCGCGGCGGGCGCCTCCGGAACATGTCCGAGGTGGTACTCGGCATTCTGGAGAAGTTCCTCTGTGAGCCGTACGCCCGTCAGACGCTCGGTGAGGGCAAGCACCGCTGCCTTGGTATCGGTACTCGGGCCTGTGCCGTCCTCGTCCTCGGTCAGGACGAAGCCGATCTCACGCATCATCGGTACCAGCTCGTCCGGGGCGCTGCCGTATCTGTTCGCGGGCCATTCGAAGCCGGTCCGCAGCTCACCGTCCTCGAACCAGTCGAAAAGGTCGATCGGTGCGCCCCCGTTGGTGGAATGCGACACGGCTCGCCCGTTCTGCGACAGGGACGGCATGAACCGTGACATCCCCACGCCCCCGTTGAAGTCGAAGACGAGCGTCCAGTCACCTTCCGTGCCCGGCACGACGAAAGCGCCCGCGATGAAGGAGTCGTCCCAGTAGTCCGTCGCAGAGCGATGTTCCAGATGCTCCTCGACCAGAGCGTCCAGTCCCTCACCCGTGCCCTTCGGCTCGGCCTCCATCAGACGCAGCACGTCGGTGGGGGCGATGCCGCGGACAAGGGCCAGGCCGTATCCGCCCGCCATCGCGTCGCCGAACATCCGGGAGGAACGTATCCAGGCGTAATCCCGTGCAGTCACCAAAGTCATGCACAGCAGTCTGCCTCCCAGCACTGACAGACCTGCGGCCCGAGGCCCCCACGACGGCACCGAGGGACGCAGCGCTTCAAGACTGCGGGCTCAGGTCAGCCGATCCAGTCTCGGAATCGGGCGCGTGATGGTCCGCACGCGCCGTCGGCCAGGGCATCCTCGTAAGCCTGCCGGGCTACGGCTTCCCTCTCTTCCGCCGAAGCGCCGGCGGACGTGAGGGACCCTGAGCCGACTGCGTAGGTCTTGCATCGTGGATGGACCGGCTGAACGGCGTACCACCCGAAGGCGATGACGGCAGCCAGCGTGGCCAGGGTGATGAAGCGGCGTCTGGGCGTGTGGAAGAACGGGTTGATCATCTCTGGATGGTACGGAGGGTGTCTGACCTACCGGCCCGCGCCCTGCTCCGTCACAGACAGGGCGACGATCCCCCGCAACTCAAAGGCAACTGCCGTGGCCCGCGTCGGCACCGGCCGGTCGGGGACCGTGGGGGTCGCCACGGACGGTGCCGAAGAGGGAGCCTGCTCCGGCATCATCGGGCGGAGGAGGGCTCCACCGCCACGTCCGGTGCCGTTCGGCTCTCGGACCGGGGGCGGGAACCGGCCGGCTGTCCGGCTCGGATTCCCGTACGGCGCCGTGCCCGTGGGTCGCGTCGGGGCTCGGCCAGGCGGACGTCAGTACGCCCCTGAGCATGTCAGCCGCTTCGGCGGCGCCCACGCGCCGTGCCGGGGACGGAAAGTCGGCTTGATCATGCCCTTTGAGGCGTAGGCGACGTCTGCACCGGCGCCGGCACCGCGCCATGGTCCGTGACCACCGGGCCGGCTACGCCCTCCGGCGCCCGGCGCCGCGGATCGCCGTCACGCGTCCGTCCCGGACATTGGAGTGGCCCGGGGGAGGACGGGCGGCGTGGTTCCCGTATCTTCCAGCGCCGCTTCCTATGGTCGGCGCAGGTACGGCGGTGGGCCGGCCACTCTGACCCGATGGGGAATCATGGTACGTACGACGGCCAGGTCCGGAACGGTGACGCTCGTGTCCTCGAGAGGGCGTGCCGCGTGGCGGAGGGCCCGTCGGCTCGCTGTCGCGATGGGCCTCGCGGCGCTGTGCGCGCTGCCCCCGACGACGGCAGGCGCGACCCCGCCGCAGGACGGCCGGCCCTCCGCGCACGCACTCCTTTACGTGTCCGACTACGGCAACAACCGGGTTGTCGCCGTGCCCACGAGAGACGGAGACCAGACACCCGTGCCCTTCGAGGGCCTCGTCCGGCCGACGGGCATGGCCGGGGACGCGTCGGGCCGCCTCTACGTGTCGGACACCGGCAACAACCGCGTGGTCGTGAGGGCGGCGGACGGAGGTGGCCAGTCCACCGTCCCCACCGACGGTCTGTCGCGCCCCTTGGGGCTCGCCCTCGACCGGGCCGGGAACCTCTACGTCGCCGACAGCTTCAACGACCGGGTCGTGAAGGTGTCCGTGGCGAGCGGCACCCAGACGACCGTCCCGACCACGGGACTGCTCCACCCCTGGGGGCTGGCGCTGGACGTCGCCGGGAACCTGTACGTCTCCGACTTCGTCAACGACCGCGTCGTCAAGGTGGCCGCCGACGGGAGCGGCCAGTCCACGATCCCCGTCCTCGGCCTCTCGCAGCCGACCGGCCTGGCGCTCGGCGCCACGGGGGACCTCTACATCGCCGACAGCGGCAACAACCGCGTGGTGAAGATCGCGGAGGGCGGCGGCCAGACCACCGTCCCCACCACCGGTCTCAGCGATCCGCTCGGCCTCGCGCTCGACGGCTGCGGCGGCCTGTACATCGCCGACGGCTTCAACAACCGGGTGATCCGCGTCCAGGAGACGGGCGGTGGACAGACCACCCTCCCGGCCACCGGCCTGAACACGCCGACGGGCCTCGCCTTCCCCCCGACGGGCACCCGCCCCTGAAACACGCAGGGCGAGCGCCGCTGGTCGTTCCGCCCGAACATTGACACCACTTCACTCGTAGTACTACGTTCAAACCACTTCGATCGGAGTGCTACGCAAAGGGGATCATGGTGCGCAAGCTCGTGTACTACATCGGTGTCTCGCTCGACGGCCGTATCGCCGGCCCCCGCGGTGAGTTCGACTTCTTCCCGCAGGGCGACGACCAGCAGGCCGCCGCCTACTCGGCCTGGATGAACGCGCTCTACCCGGAGACCGTCCCGACCGCGTACCGCGCGGCCGCCGGGGTCGCCGACGCGCCCAACCGGCGTTTCGACACCATGGTCATGGGCCTCGGCACGTACCGCCCAGCCCTCGACCAGGGGATCACCAGTCCCTACGCGCACCTGCGGCAGTACGTCGTGTCCAGCACCCTCGAGCCGGACACCGACCCGGCCGTCACCGTCGTGCCGGATGACCCGCTCGCCCTGGTCCGCGAACTCAAGGGCGAGACGGGCGCCGCCCTGGACATCTGGCTCTGCGGGGGCGGCCGGCTCGCGGGCGCACTGCTCCCCGAGATCGACGAACTGCTCATCAAGACGTACCCGGTCGTCGCCGGGGCCGGGGCGGTGGCGTTCGACGGTTCCTACGACCCCACCGTCTTCGACGTCGCGGATCGCACGGCCTTCCCCAACGGAGTCACCTTCACCCGCCTCACGCGACGCCACTGAAGGGAACGGAAGGGCGCGCCGTCAGTTCATCGCTTCGGCAAGGACCTTCACGCGGGCGCAGGAATGGCCGCCCCCGGACGCGCCGCCCGTACTCCTCGTCCTGGAAGGCCGGACGAGAGGGAGCTGCGGACGATCAAGTAGAAGGGTCTTCTAGAAAATCCATCTAGTATCAAATATCGTGGGCTCACCGAACCGGCCCCTCATGTGCGCGTCCTGAACGGGGTGGCCCCGGCCGCCCGTGGCGGCCGTGAGAGTACGGGGGAGCGATGACTGGCAGGTTCGCCGCGCTCGACGCCGACGATCCGGACACGGTCGGTGGATACGCGTTGAGGGCCCGTATCGGCGGCGGCGGCATGGGGCGCGTGTATCTGGCCTTCACCCCGGGCGGCAGGCCGCTCGCCGTGAAGGTCGTCCGGCCCGACTATGCCCACGATCCGGAGTTCCGGCGCCGATTCAAACGGGAGATCAAAGCGGCCCGCAGCGTCCAGGGCCTCTACACCGCCCCCGTGGTGGACGCGGACAGCGAGGCGCCTCTGCCGTGGCTCGCCACGGCCTATGTGCAAGGCCCCTCCCTCTCGCAGGCGGTCGCCGAGCACGGCCCGCTCCCGCAGTCCACCGTCTTCCGTCTGATCGCCGGCGTCGCGGAGGGCCTCATGGCCGTGCACGCCTGCGGGCTGGTCCACCGCGACCTCAAACCGGCGAACATCCTGCTCGCCGACGACGGCCCACGCGTCATCGACTTCGGCATCGCCCACGCCGCGAGCGCGACCGCGGCCACCGTCACCGGGCTACGGATCGGGACCCCCGCGTACATGGCACCGGAACAGGTGCGCGGCCGCTCCGCCGGACCGCCCGCCGACGTCTTCGCCCTCGGCAACCTCGCGGTGTACGCGGCGACCGGCCAGGCCGCCTTCGGCGAGGGCAACAACGAGGCGCTCTTCTACCGCATCCTGCACGAGACCCCCGAACTCGACGCCTGCCCGAAGCCACTGCGCGGCCTCGTCCGCCGCTGCCTGGCCAAGGACCCCACCGACCGCCCCGACCTCGCCCGCATCATGTCGTACGCCGCCGACCGCGCCGGGCGCGATCCCGCGGATCTCGCCCGCGGATGGCTCCCCGATCCCTTGGTCGGCACGCTGTCGGCGTACGACACGGCGAGGTACCTGGACTCCAAGGGATCGAAGGCGTCTCGGGGGTCCAAGGCCCCTGGGAAGTACGCGAAGCACAGCGCGACGGCCGCGACGGAGGATCTCCCCGCGCCGAAGCCGACGAAACACCTCCCTGACGACAGGAAGCCGCCGGAGACCGATACGAGCGCGAGGTCGGCCGGCCTCGTGCTCGTATCGGTCGCTCTCGTCGTGTCCCTCGCGATACTCATCGCGGTCGCGTGGAAAACCGGCAGGGGTACGGACGGAACCGAAGGGTCCTCCGGCTCCACGACCGCGGCCTCCACCGCCCCCACCAGCGAGCCCGCCGCCCCCTCCTTCGACGACCCGACGGACCGGCCCGGGGAGACCACCGAACCCACACCCGCTCCGCCGAGCCCCGAGGACGAGGCGTTCTCAGCCGTCGAGGTCGACGACTGCCTGAGCAACCACACGGGCGCCGGTGAGTGGAACTCCACCACGCCCCGGGTGTCCTCCTGCTCGGACCCCGGCTCGTACTACCGGGTGATCGCCGTCGCCGACACGGTCGACGAATGCGGCTCGGACGACATGACCTGGTGGCACGACAACGACGACGGCAGCGAGACCAACCTCTGCCTGAACCGGAACTACCTCGCCGGGCAGTGCATGTTCGCGGAGCGCAACGGCGAAAGGCTGTCGCTCTACTGGAACCGGGTGACAGGCTGCAAGGAGCCCATACCTGACGAGTACGGGTACATCGTGCAGATCACCAAGGTGTACCCGGACGGCGCGCCCGACGACGCCTGCGTCGACGAACGCGAATGGAGCACCGACAACGGCGGGGACATCTGCGGCGACTGGGTGAGGCGGCGCTCCGAGATGCCGGAGATCTGACCTCGGCACACAGAAGTCAGAGGGCACGGCGGAAGCGTCGCGTCGGACAGCGTCCGCGGGCGGTGTCCGGCCGAAACGCGCTGTTGCGAAGTCGTGGCTGATTCATGGCTTGCACCGAGGGGTGTCGCGGAGCGGACACAGCGTGCGGATGCCCGTGCTCATGGCCGGAAACGGCCGTTGTGTGCACATGGAGAAGCAACCGCGCGAACATGACGAGTACGTCTCCGGAGTCCGTTCCGAGCTTCTCGGCGACTGCTGGAACGAGACCCCGGGCGGCCGAGCCGCCGTCTGTCCCTTCTGCCGGCCCGGCAGTCCCGGTGACGGCGATGAGCCGCTGTGGTGGGGACAGGGCGCCGAGTAGTGGAGACCGCGGGCAAGGCCGCCGCGCATGCTCGACGGGTCGAGGCGCGTCGACGGAGGCTGCCGGTGCCGCGTGAGGCGGCGAGTTCCGCCCAGCGGCGCGGCGTCGTGACCGTGCCGGCCGGCCTCGGCGGACCGTCGGTGTGACGAGCCCGGTTCGGGAGTGCTCTCCGAGGTCGGCGCGGGAGAGGCGGGAAGCCCTGTGCCGCGCCCATTGCCGAGGGGCCGGAGCCTCGCTATGTTAATCGAAAATCACATCCGTGTGACGGGGGTACGCAGCACGTGCGCTGCTCGAACGGTAAGTCCACCTCGGCATCTTGAACCATCCGAGTCCTCAGGGAAGCAGGTAAGTCAATGGACAACCTCAGCAGGCGAAAGGCGCTGTCGCTCGGCGTGGCCCTCGGCCTCGTGAGTGCGGCGAACCCCCTCCAGGCGTGGGCCGCGACGGGCTCGGCGGCTCCGGCCGCGACGGGCACCGGCCCCGAGTGGATCTGGGACGAGGCGGCGGACCCGCTGATGGTCTCGATGCTCGAACAGGGCAAGGTGCCGGGGATCAACTCCGCCTGGGCGTCCTGGGTGAACAACGACGACCCGCTGCCCGCCGGCCTGCCGTCCGAGTTCGCCGCGTACCTGGGACGGGTCAATAGGCTTCCCTCCTGGGCCGATCCGGCCAAACTCGCCCGCGCCGCCGACTTCAACCGGCGCCGGGACACCTATCTCTTCATGCTGTACGGCCTCGGCAGCGGCATCATGAGCACGGTCATTCCCCGCGAGGCCAAGAGCGTCTACTGGTCCGCGGGAGGCGCGGACATGCAGGACCGCGCGGCCAAGACGTTCACCTTCGGCTACGACCTGGCGGAGCTGAACGCCTTCGAGCCGTCCGGACAGTTCGTCGTCACGGCCAACAAGACGCGCGTGGTGCACTCGGCCGTGCGCCACCTGCTGCCGCAGTCGCCGCACTGGCGGGCGGTGGCGGACGAGACCATCCCGATCAGCGCCGCCGACATCCTCGTCACCTTCCACAGCCTGGGCACGTACGTGTACCGGAAGCTGCGTGACTGGCGGATCCCCTTCCCGGCCGCCGACCAGGAGGCGTTCCTGCACTCGTGGCAGGTCGCCATCCATCTGCTCGGCGTGCCCGACGAGCACATCCCCCGGACCTGGGCCGAGGCCGAGCGGCAGTCGGCGCAGGTCCTCACCCCGATCCTCACTCCGTCGACCGAGGGCATCGCCCTGGCCGAGGAACTCCTCGGCCTGACCGCCCAGATCGACCTCGGCGTCACCCGCGGCTTCCTGAACGAGTTCGTGCGCTACGTCCTCAGCGACCAGGTCGGCGACTGGCTGGGGCTGCGGCGCGACTACGCGGCCGCGGCGCTGGTCCGCACCGCCTGGCCGGCCTTCATCCTCTTCCGCGAGGGGCTGTCGCCGATCATGCCGACCAGCTTCTACATGCTCGACCAGTTCGTGCGGGCCCTGGCCATGCTCTTCCTCAACAAGGGCTCCTCGGGCAGGACGACCCCCATCACGATCCCCACGGGGAACCGCGCGGCCTGAGCCCGGCCCGCCGGGTCCGTCCTTCCGGCGGCGCCGGCCGGGGCGCTCACAGACCCAGCGCCGCCATGGCCAGGCCGGTCGCGGCCGCCCGCTCGGCGGGGCCGTCCTGCCACCGCAGATGGCGGCCCGCCTCCACCACCACGCCGAACGCGGCGTGCGCCAGCGCCCTGGCCTGGCGCGAGTCCAGTTCCGGGCGGACCAGGCGCAGCTGCTGCTCCCAGACGCCGACGTGCCGCCGCTGTGCGAGGACCAGGGGGCCCCGCAGCCCGTCCGGAAGGCCGGGCAGCTCGGCCTCGGCGACGCTGTTGAGGTCGGTGTACTCGAAGCTGTAGGCGACGTACGTCGCCGCCAGCGCGACGAGGGCCTCCCGCGGCTCCGTCACCCCGTGGAGACCGCGCTCCACGCCCTGGGAGAGCAGCTCCGCCGCCTGGAGACACGCCGCGGACAGGATGTCGATCTTTCCGGGGTAGTGACGGTAGAGCGCCGACGGGGTCAGCCCCACCGCTTCCGCGATCTGTCCGTTCGTGACGTTGGCGAACCCGTCCCGGGCGAACAGGGGGACGGAGGCCGCGAGGATCTCCTCGCGGCGTGTGCGCGGCACCGGCCGCACCGGCAGCGCGACGGCGGGCGCGTCGCGCAGGCCGGCCTCCGGGTCGGTGGCGGCCACGCGCAGCGCGGACGCCACCAGCAGCTCCTCGGCCCGCCGGGGGGCGATCGAGGTGTGGTGCATCGTGATGGACCCGATCGCGCCGAGGGCCGCCGTGGCCCGCAGGCGCCCGTCGGACAGGGGGCGCTCGTGCTGCACGGCCGCGTCCACCCGCTCGACGAGGCGGTCGAACTTCACCCCGAGCCGTCGGCGGTCCTCGCGGTGGAGGTAGCGCGCCTCCCACCGGTACACCCCGCCCGACGCGCGATGGGCGACGGTGATGCGGGCGGCGGCGGCCAGGACCTCGGCCAGGGGCGCCTCGGGAGCCACCTCGTCGAGTGCCTCCACCAGCCCGTCCACCATGACGTCGGCGCACTCCGCGAACAGCGCGTACTTGTTCGGGAAGTGCCGGTACAGCGCGGTCGCGGTGATGCCCACGCCGACGGCGACCTCCTCCATGGAGGCGGCGTGGTACCCCCGCTCGCTGAACACCCGCCCGGCCGCGTCGAGGATCAGCTGTCTGCGGTTGCGCGGCCGGGTGGCCGCTACGGGGCGGGCGGACGGGGAGGCGGGAACCATGCCGATCAGTGAATCACACGCCACCGGACGGCAGGGAACCTTCCGCCGCGCCCCCCGTGACCTGCCCGCGCGCCCCTGCTGCCTGCCCCGTCGTCCGCCCGCGCCCGTCGTCCGCCCGCGGCCCCGGCACCGGTCCGTCCCTGAAGGCCGGCGGCGGACCGGTGACGGGCGCGGGGTCCAGGGCGTGGCTCACACGTCCTCTTCGGCCTCCGGTGCGCGTTCGAGGAAGAAGTAGAAGAAGGGGCCCTCGGCCGGCACCCCCTTGGCGTTCATGATCCCCATCAGGGTGGTGCCGTCCACCCGCTTGAAGTGGTCGAGGACCGGCTGCCCGTCGTAGACCATGGTGGCCGTCGTCTCCCCGCGGAACTCGACGCTCCACAGGCTGGCCTCGCCCTTGCCGAGCGCGCGGTCGGAGTAGAACGCCCCCTCGGCGTCCCGGCAGATCAGGGGTTTCGCGTCGTGCGGGGAGACGAACGTCTTGCCGTACCAGCCGGCCTTCGCCAGAGTGCCGTTCAGGGGATGGCCGGTGCGGAACTCGCCGCCCTTCCACGCACCGAGTATGTCCTCGGGGCGGACGGCGGCCAGCGCGGCCCAGATCGCGTCGAGCACGGCCGGGTCGACCGGTCCGTCCTCCTCCCGGAGCCTCTGCAGCTCCCGGAACCGGGCGCGGGCCTCGTGTACGTCCATGCGGGTGTCCTCTCGTCGGTGTCGGTGTCGGTGTCGGTGTCGGTGTCGGTGTCGGTGTCGTGTCGGCGTTGTGCCGGCGTCGGCGTCGGCGTCGGTCGATCAGGACCGCCCGGTGGCCGGCCCGGGGCCCCGCCCCCGCGGGTCGTGCGCGGTGGTGCGGAAGACGCGGAAGAGCGAGTGCCTGTACGGGAGTCGGGTCCCACCGCACCCAGATCAGGGCGGGGGGTGCGCCGGTATCGTGAGCGCCATGAGCACTGACACGGGCCACCCGGGGGGACCTGTCCGGGCGGAGGCGGAGGACCGCACGGCGCTGAGGATCCTCGACGCCGCCCTGGAGCAGTTCACCCTGCTGGGCCTGCGCCGCTCCTCCGTGGACGACGTGGCCAAGCGCGCCGGGGTCTCCCGCGTCACCGTCTTCCGGCGCTTCCGGACCAAGGACAGGCTCGTCGAGGCCACTCTGCTGCGCGAACTCGACCGGTTCTACCAGGTGCTGGACGCGACGGTGGCGCCGCTGCCGACCATGGAGGAGCGGGTCGTCGAGGGCTTCGTCGTCGCCCTGCGCCACACCCGCGTCCACCCCCTCTTCGGCGGGCTGCTGCGCCTCGAACCCGAACTGGTCCTGCCCCACCTCACCGTGCGGGGCAGCTCCACGCTCTCCTCGACCGTCGACTACCTGACCGTCCACCTGCGTCGCGCTCAGAAGGCCGAGGGCCGCCCCGACGAGGACCCCCGCCCGCTGGCCGAACTGATGGTGCGGGTCGCCGTGTCCTTCCTGCTCAACCCGGCCGGCTGCGTCGCGATGGACGAGGAGGACCAGGCACGGGCCTTCGCCCGTCGCTACCTGGCCCCGCTCCTGGACGCCTGAGCGGCCTGCCTGTCCCACCGGCGGGGGCCGGACACGCCGGCCCAGGGCTCAGCGGCGCCGGTGCAGGGACCGGGCCAGCCGCACCGCCCTTTCCCGGGCCGCGGCCGCGACCGTGAACGACGTCAGGGACAGGGGCGGGGCGAACCGCTGCACCGTCGTCGACTGCACGGAGCTGAAGGCCCGCAGGCCCTCCTGTCCGTGGATCCGCCCGAAGCCGGACTCCCGCGAGCCGCCGAACGGAAGCGCCGGCACGGCCGCGAAGCCCAGCACCGAGTTCACCGAGACCGCCCCCGCGCTCAGCCGAGCGGCGATCTCCGCACCGGCCCGCCCGCTGCCGCAGAACACCGCGGCCCCCAGGGCGTAGCGGGAGGCGTTGGCCCTGGCCACCGCCTCCTCCACGTCGGCCACCGGATTGATCGCCACGACCGGCCCGAAGGTCTCCTCCGTCATCGCGGCCGAGTCCTCCGGCACTTCGGTCAGCACCACCGGTGAGACGTACGGCGCGCGCACCGACGTGGGCCCGCCCAGCAGCGTCCGCGCCCCCTGGGCGACCGCCTCGGTCACGTGCCGCTCGACGACCGCGAGCTGCGCCGGAAGCGTCATCGGACCGTACGGGGAGTCCGCTCCGGAGCCCGGACGCAGCGTCCCCGCCCGCTCCACGACCCGCTCGCACAGCGCCGCGTGGATCTCCCGCACGGCGTAGACGCGCTCCACCCCCGCGCAGGTCTGCCCGGCGTTGCTCAGGGCACCCCACACGATCGCGTCGGCGGCGGCGTCCAGGTCCGCGTCCGCGGTGACGATCACCGGGTCCTTCCCGCCGCACTCGGCGAGGAACGGTGTCAGCGTCCGCGCGCACACCTCCATGACCTTGCGCGCGGTCCCCGGCGATCCGGTGAAGGCCAGCTTGTCCACCCCCGACCGGGCCAGGGCGTCCCCGGTGGACGCCGGACCGGTGACGGTGGTGAGCAGCCCGGCGTGCTCGGGTACGGCACCGTCGAAGAGCCGGGCCAGCAGGACCCCGGTGCCCGGGGTCAGCTCGGACGGCTTGAAGACCACCGCGTTGCCCGCGGCCAGGGCGTAGCCGATGGATCCCATGGGTGTGTAGAGGGGATAGTTCCAGGGGCCGATCACTCCGACCACGCCCAGCGGCCGGTGCACCAGGGAGGCCCGCTGGTGGATGGTGAAGAGGCCGGTGCCCACCTTCCGGCGGCGCAGCACGCGCCCGGCGTTGCGGGCGGCCCAGGCCAGGTGCTCCAGGGTGAGCACGACCTCCAGCGCCGCGTCCCCGGCGGGCTTGCCGGTCTCCTCGGCGATGACGCCCGCCACCGCGTCCAGTTCGGTGGCGAGCGCCCGCTTCCAGCGCAGCAGGTGGTCGCGGCGCCGGGCGGCGGGCAGCGCCGCCCACCCGGTCTGGACGGTCCTGGCCCGCTCCACGGCGCGGGCGACCTCCTCCGGACCGGCCAGCGTGTGCTCGGCGATCGGCTCACCGGTCGAGGGGGAGTGGACGGCGAAGACCGCGGCGGCCGCGGCGGTGTCGGTCATCAGGGCTCCTGACGGGAGGCACGGGAAGCACGGGAGGGGGACGGCGGTACGGGGGAGGGGGCGGGGGCCTGCCGCGGCGGGGCCTCGCCGGCGAGCGGTTCGGGCGCGCGGGAGTGCGCCCAGTGCGGGCCGAGGTCGTCGAGGGTCCAGCCGAAGGGGTAGGTGCGCGCCACGGGTTTGCGGGGCAGCCACTCCGGCCGGCCGGGCAGCAGCCGGATCAGCGCGGCCCGGACGCGGAAGGCGCGGTGGACCACGGCCCTCAGCCAGGGCGGCTCCGGGCGGAAGCCGAGCGCCTCCAGCAGCGGTTCGTCCAGGACGGCGAGCACGATCCGGGACGCCACCCGCCGCACCGGGGCCGGGTACCAGGAGGCCATGATCCGCAGCGTCGCCGCCGCGACCCTGCGGTTGGCGGGGTCGTACGCGAACATCTCGCGCTCGTAGTCGTCGTGGAGGCGCTCGAAGGCGGCGTAGGTGTCGGGCACCCCGGTGATGCCCATCATCTCGCCCATCCGCCGTCCCACCAGCGCCAGGCTCTCGGTCTCCTGCCGGGACAGCCGTCGCCATCCGTACCGGTCGATCCACCGCTTCGGTCCCACCACCGTGGTGGCCAGGACGTAGAGGAAGTCCTCGTTGGGGATGCGGTAGCGCCCGTGGATGCGGTTCAGGTGGCGGGCGGCCGACCTGCCGTGGTCCGAGTCCATCCCCTCGCGGACCATCTCGTAGGCGAGCAGCACCGTGTCGTCGTACCGCTTCTGGCCGGCCCGCTCGAACTCCTGGGTGCGGTCCAGGAGCCGGGAGACGCGCGGGACGCCGTAGTCGCGGAGGAAGGCGATCGACGTCCCGTGGAGGTAGTCGCGGGGGAACTCGTACTGGGTGATCCACCGGAAGATCAGCTCGTGGTCCTGCCGCGGGTCCATCCGCCGGATGCGGCGGAGCCGGCTGTAGCGGCCCATGGGTGGTCCCTCCTGTCGGCACCGCCGCCACCGGCGCGCGGTGCGAGTGAACGTGGGGAAGGGGCTTGTGTGGCGGTGTCGGGACGGCGACATCGGCGCGTGGGGCCGTCACGTGGTGCCGCGCGGGTCGTGGGCGGCGTGCCTGGGGCGGTGCGGGCCGTGCGGGGGCCGTGGGGAGCACCCCCTGAGAGTCGATGATACGGAAACTATTGACCCGTATCACGAGGCGTCAAGACTCCCGACGCGGCGGCGAGACTGAGCATCGGATGGGTTCGATGGCGTTAACTCTGTTTACAGAAAGCAGATTTGATGGATCGTCAATTTATTCTGATCTTGAACCGGGCCACGCTCCGCACCGGCGTCACCCGCCCGTCCCGGCGAACGCCGGTGCCGGACCGGTGCCGCCTGCGAACGCCCCCGACATCCGCTCGATCACCTCCCGCGCCTCGCGCACGATCCGCTCCACGAGCAGCCCGGCCGGGGCGATGTCCCGTACCAGCCCCTGGGAGAGGCCGACGGACCAGATCCCGGCGTCGAGGTCGCCGTCCTCGAAGACCCGGCGACCGCGCGCCCCCGCCACCAGCGGCCGGACGTCCGTGAACGCCCCGCCGGCCGCCAGGATCCGGACGACCTCCTCGCTGACCGCGTTGCGGGCCACCCGGGCCGTGTTGCGCAGCTCGCGGAAGATGAGCCGGGTGTCGAGCTCGGACGCCTCGACGATCCTCCGCTTGACGGCCTCCGCCACCGGCGCCTCCTCGGAACAGAGGAAACGCGTACCCATGTTGACCCCGTCCGCGCCCAGGGCCAGCGCTGCCGCCAGACCGCGCCCGTCGGTGAACCCGCCCGAAGCGATGAAGGGGACGGTAAGCGCGTCGGCGGCGGCGGGGATCAGCACCAGGCCCGGCACGTCGTCCTCGCCGGGATGGCCCGCGCACTCGAACCCGTCGATCGACACCGCCGCCACCCCGAGCCGCTCGGCCTTCACGGCGTGCCGGACGCTCGTGCACTTGTGGAGGACCCGCACACCGTGGTGCGCGAAGAACTCCATGTGCGGTTCGGGGCTGGAGCCCGCCATCTCGACGATCGTCACCCCGGAGTCGACGATCGCCCGCCGGTACGCGTCGTAGGGCGGCGGCGTGATCGCCGGCAGGATCGTGAGGTTGACGCCGAACGGCTTGTCGGTGAGCGCGCGCGTCTTCTCGATCTCCCGCACCAGATCGGCAGGGGTGGGCTGGGTGAGGGCCGTGACGATACCGAGCCCGCCGGCCTCCGAGACGGCGGCGGCCAGTTCGGCCCGCCCCACCCACATCATCCCGCCCTGTACGACGGGGTGCTCGATCCCCAGCAGTTCCGTGAACCGGGTACGCAGGCGCGGAGTGGCGGCGGCCTCAGGCATAGGTCTCGCCCCGCTCGGCGCGCTCCACGAGCGACGCGGGCGGCAGGAACCGGTCGCCGTAGGCCGCGGCCAGCTCGCGCGCCCGGGCGACGAAGCCCTCCAGGCCGCCCTCGTACTGGTTGACGTACTGCAGGACGCCGCCGGTCCAGGCCGGGAAGCCGATGCCCTGGATCGAGCCCACGTTCGCGTCCGCCACGCTGGTCAGCACGCCCGTGTCGAGACAGTCGATGGCGTCGAGGGCCTCCGCGAACAGCATGCGCTCCTGGAGGTCCCGCAGCGGCAGGACGAGCCGCCCCGACCCGTACCGCTCGCGCACGCCCGGCCAGATGCCGGTCCGCCTGCCGGAGGCGTCGTAGTCGTACCAGCCCGCGCGCTCGCGCCGTCCGACGCGGCCCTGCTCCAGCATCCAGTCGACGACGTCCTCGGAGGGATGCGCCACCCATGCCTTGCCCTCGGCCTCCTCGGCGGCCCGGGTCTCGACGCGGATCTTCTGCGTCAGGGAGAGGGTCAGCTCGTCCAGCAGCTGGAGCGCGCCCGCCGGGTAGCCCGCCTGGAGCGCGGCCTGCTCGACGCTGGCGGGTTCGACGCCCTCGCCGACGGCGGCGACGGCCTCGGCGATGAAGCGGCCGATCACCCGGGAGGTGAAGAAGCCCCGGGAGTCGTTGACGACGATCGGGGTCTTGCCGATCTGCAGGACGTAGTCGAAGACCTTGGCCAGTGTCTCGTCGGAGGTGTGCTCGCCCCGGACGATCTCGACCAGGGACATCTTGTCGACCGGACTGAAGAAGTGGATGCCGATGAAGTCGCGCTCGCGCGCCACTCCCTTGGCCAGCAGGCTGATCGGCAGGGTGGAGGTGTTGGACCCGAGCACGGCGTCGGGTTCCACGACGTCCTGGACCTCCTGGAAGACCTGCTGCTTCACGGGCATCGACTCGAAGACGGCCTCGACGACGAAGTCCACCCCGGCGAGATCGGCGGCCTCCGCCGTGGTGCGGATCCGTGCCAGCAGCGCGTCGGAGCGCTCCCGGGAGGTCCGGCCCGAGGCCAGGGCCTTCGCCTCCAGGGTCCGGGAGTAGTCCTTGCCCCGTTCCGCGGCCTCGGGTGTGACGTCCTTGAGGACGACGTCGATGCCGGCCCTGGCGCTCACGTAGGCGATGCCGGCGCCCATCATGCCCGCGCCGACGACGCCGACCTTCCGCGCGGTGAAGCGCGCGCATCCGTCCGGGCGGCCGGCACCGGAGTTGATCTGCTGCAGATCGAAGAAGAACGCCTTGATCATGTTCTTGGTGACCTGCCCGCCGAGCAGATGGACCAGGTACCGGGTCTCCACCAGCGAGGCGGTGTCGAAGTCGACGTGGGCGCCCTCGACGGCGGCGGCCAGCGCGGCGCGGGGCGCCGGCACTGGCGCTCCGCGGGTCCGCTTGCGCAGCAGCCCCGACAGCGCCGGCAGGGTCCCCGCGACCTCCGCGCCGCTCACCTCGCCGCCCGGAAGCCGGAAGCCCTTCACGTCCCACGGCTGCGTCGCGTCCGGATGCCCGGCGATCCAGGCCCTCGCCCGGGTCTCGGCCGCCTCGGCGTCCGGGGCCAGCTCGTCGACGAGACCGGCGGCCAGCGCCTCCCGGGGGTCGAACTTCCGCGCGGACAGGATGATGTCGGACAGAGCCTTGTGCAGGCCGAACATCCGCACCGTACGGGTGATGCCGCCGCCACCGGGCAGCAGACCGAGGCCGACCTCGGGCAGGCCGAAGCGGCTGCCGGGCAGGTCGACGGCGATCCGGCGGTGGGCGCAGAGGGCGACCTCCAGGCCGCCGCCCAGGGCCGTGCCGTTCAGCACCGCGACGACCGGCCGGCCGAGCTTCTCCAGCCGGCGCATCCAGTCCTTCATGCGGTCGATGTAGGCGGTCTCCTCCGCCGCCCTGTCGGCGCTGCCCGCGCGCAGCCGGTTCAGGTCGCCGCCCGCGAAGAAGGTCTTCTTGGCGGAGACGAGCAGGACGCCGGTGATCTCGTGGCGTTCGGCCTCCAGCCGGGGGACGCACTCCTCCAGACCGGCCATGAAGGCGTCGTTCATGGTGTTGACCGAGGAGTCGGGGTCGTCCAGGACGAGGGTGACGACGCCGTCGGCGTCGCGCGCGTAGGCGATGGCGGATGCGGTCATGTCGGTGGTTCCCTTTCGTCGCGCGGGGTCAGAGGCGTTCGATGACGGTGGCGATGCCCATCCCGGCGCCGACGCAGAGCGTCGCGAGTCCGCGGCGGCCGCCCGTCCGCTCCAGCTCGTCGAGGACGGTGCCGAGGATCATGGCCCCGGTGGCGCCCAGCGGGTGGCCCAGCGCGATGGCCCCGCCGTTCACGTTGACTCTCTCGTCGGGCACCTTCAGATCGCGCTGCCACTTCATGACGACCGCCGCGAACGCCTCGTTCAGCTCGAACAGGTCGATGTCGTCGGCCTCCAGGCCCGCTGCGGCGAGGACCTTCCTGGTGGCCGGCGTCGGACCGGTGAGCATGATCGTGGGCTCGGCGCCGGTGACGGCCGTCGCCACGATCCGGGCGCGCGGGACGAGTCCGAGGCGCTCGCCGATCTCCCTGCTGCCGACGAGGGTGAGCGCGGCGCCGTCGACGATGCCGGAGCTGTTGCCCGCGTGGTGCACGTGCTCGATCCGTTCGAGGTGGTGGTACTTCTGCAGCGCGACCGCGTCGAAACCGGCCGTCGCGCCGACGCCGGCGAAAGCGGCGGGCAGCGCGGCGAGGCTCTCCACCGTGGTGCCGGGCCGACGGTGCTCGTCGTGGTCGAGGAGCCTGACCCCGTTCATGTCGCGGACGGGCACGACGGACCTGCTGAAGCGCCCCTCGCGCCAGGCGGTCTCGGCACGCTCCTGCGAGCGGGCCGCGTAGGCGTCGACGTCCTCGCGGGTGAAGCCCTCCAGGGTCGCGATCAGGTCGGCGCCGATGCCCTGGGGCACGAAGTACGCGTCGTAGGCGGTGGTGGGGTCCTGCGCGTAGGCGCCGCCGTCCGAGCCGATGGGGACACGCGACATCGACTCGGCACCGCCCGCCAGGACGAGGCTCTCGTACCCGGAGCCCACCTTCTGCGCGGCGAGGTTGACCGCCTCCAGACCGGAGGCACAGAAACGGTTCACCTGCACGCCGGCCACCGTGTGCGGCAACCCCGCCACCAGCGCGGCGGTACGGGCGATGTCGCCGCCCTGCTCACCGACCGGCGACACCACGCCGAGCACGATGTCGTCGATCCGCTCCGGGTCGAGCGACGGATTGCGCTCCTGGATCGCGTGGATCAGCCCCACGACCAGGTCGACCGGCTTGGTGCCGTGCAGCGCGCCGCCGCGGTTCCTGCCGCGCGGCGTCCGCACGGCGTCGTAGATGTAGGCGTCGGACATGACGCTCCCTTTCCTGGGACGGGAAGGCTCCGGACGGGGTCCGGCCGGGTGTGTCCGGACGGGGCCCGGACACCGGGTGCTCGACAGGGACGGAACGCCCCGGAGCGGAGAAGAGGACCTAGAGGCCCAGGTCGCGGCCGACGATCTCTTTCATGATCTCGGTGGTGCCGCCGTAGATCGTGGTGATGCGCGAGTCGAGATAGTCGTGCGCGATGCGGTACTCCAGCATGTAGCCGTAGGCGCCGTGGAGCTGCAGGCAGCGCCCCACGATGTCCACGTACTGCTCGGTGGCCCAGAACTTCGCGGCGGCCGCGTCCACCGCGGTGAGCTCGCCCCGGGAGTGCCGGGCGAGCAGGCCGTCCAGGTGGGAGCGGCCCACCCGGGCCGTCGTGACCATCTCGGCCAGCTCGAAGCGGGTGTTCTGGAAGGAGCCGATCGGCCGGCCGAACGCCCTGCGCTCCTTCACGTACTCCAGGGTCCGTTCGAGCACGCCCTCGATGGACGCCATCGCGTTGGCGGCGATCGAGATCCGCTCCTGGGGGAGGTTGCGCATCAGCGCGGCGAAGCCCGAACCCTCCTCGCCGAGGAGGTTGGCCGCGGGCACCCGCACGTCCTGGAAGAACAGTTCGCTGGTGTCCTGGGCGTGCAGACCGACCTTCGCCAGGTTGCGCCCCCGGCTGAAGCCGGGCCGGTCCGCCTCGACGACCAGCAGGCTGATCCCGCCGTGCCGGTCGGGACCCGTGCGCACGGCCGTGACGACGAGGTCGGCGTTCTGGCCGTTGGAGATGAAGACCTTGCTGCCGTTGAGCACGTACGCGTCGCCGTCGCGGACGGCGGTGGTGGCGATGCCGGCCAGATCGCTGCCGGTGCCGGGCTCGGTCATCGCCACGGCGACGATCAGCTCCCCGGCGGCGATGCCGGGCAGCCACCGGGCCTTCTGCTCCTCGTCGGCCAGGTCGGTGAAGTAGGGCACCACGATGTCGTTGGAGAGCGTCACCCCGGCGAGCCCGTCGGACGCGGGGTGACGGGAGAACTCCTCGCCGATCACGGAGTTGAAGCGGTAGTCGGTCACCCCGCCGCCGCCGTACTCCTCGGGGATGTTGAAGCCCAGGATGCCCGCGCGGGCGGCCTCCTCGAAGAGGGCGCGGTCGACCCGCCCCGCGGAGCGCCACCGCTCGGCGTGCGGCGCGGCGTGCTTGTCGGCGAAGGCGCGGGCCGTCTCCCGCAGGAGTTCGTGCTCGTCCTCGTAGAGCGCGCGGCGGGCGGAGATCACGTCGGTCATGGGGGACCCCTGTCTCGGAACGTGTGGTGGGGCGGGTGCGGAGTCGTGCTCGGAGCGCGTCCGGGCTCGGCCGTCTCTTTCGGATCGAACCCGGCAGGATCCGGAAGAGACGGCTCAGGGACGGAGGGAGGGAACGGTGAAGGGGCGGGGGCGTCGGGCCCCGGGCAGGAGGACCGGCTTCAGCGTCCGCCCCGCCCGCTGGTCCGCCACCGCGCGCTCCATGTCGTCGAGGGCGTACGTGGTCACCAGCCGGTCGAGGGGCAGCAGCCCGTCGCGGTGGCGCCGGATCAGCTCGGGTATGAGCAGAGCCGGTTCGGCGTCGCCCTCGACGCAGCCGAGCAGCCGCAACCCGCGCATCGTGAGGGACCGGACGTCGAGAGGGATCCGGGCGGGGCCGAGCCCGACGAGCGCGAGCGCGCCGCGCGGCCGGAGCAGGGAGAGCGCGCGGGCGATCGCTTCGGGCCGTCCCGTGGTGTCCAGGGCGTGGGTCACCGGGGGGATCGGCTCGTCCAGCGAGGCGACGGCCGTGGCACCGTATGCGGTGAGCAGCGCGCCACGGGCCTCGACCGGCTCCGCCACGACGACCTCGACGCCCTCGGAGAGCGCCGTGAGCGCCGCGGCGGCCCCCACGCCGCCGGCGCCGACGACCAACAGCCGTTCGAGCGGCCGGGGCCGCAGCACGTTCAGCACCGCGCCCGCACCGGTCAGGAAGCCGCAGCCCAGGGGAGCGGCGATCTCCGGCGGCAGGTCTCCCACGGGGACGCAGGACCGGGCGGAGGCCAGGACCGCCGTCGCGAAGGACGACTGGCCGAAGAAGGAGCCGAACACGGGGTCGCCCCCGACGCGCAGCGTCGGAGAGCCGTCCCGCCGGCGTCCCGAACCGTTGAGCGCGGCCGAGCGGGCGCAGTACCCCGGGAAGCCGGACCGGCACGGGACGCACTCCCCGCAGGAGGCGAAGGAGATCACCACCCGGTCCCCGACCGCGAGCCCTTCCGCGCGCGGACCCAGGCGCTCCACGGTGCCGCACCCTTCGTGCCCCAGCACGGCCGCCCGGCTCCCGAGCCGCTTCCGCGCGAGGAGGTCCGTGTGGCACACCCCGACGGCCTCGACACGGACGACGACCTCGTCGTCGCGCGGCTCGTCCAGTTCTGCCTCGACGAGTTCGCCGAGCGCGGAGCCGCGGGAGAGCAGGACGGAGATCTTCGTGCCGGTCGCGTACCGGTGCGCCCCGGCGTGCCGTTCCTCGACCGGCCGGTCGGTCACCCGAGAGGGGCGGTGGCCGGACGCCCCCGGCGTCGGGGGGTGTTCGGTCTGTTCCTTCTCCGTGCGCATGGGGCTCCTCGATGGGCCGACGGACGCGGGACGGGCAGGCGGGCGGACGTGACGGGCTCCGCCCGTCCGTGGGGGCTCAGGCACGGACGCGGAGTGCGCCGACATGCCTGGGGAGAGCAGCGGTTCTTGGACCGCGCAGCGGTCTTCACCGACGACCGAACGCCTCTTGATGTTAATCAGAAATCACATCGGGCGACAACCTTGCCGTCGCAGCGTATCTCCTGCCCCCGGCGTGTCCGGCAACGTCTCTGACCCTCCGAAAGACTCCGTAAGTAAAGGAAGAATCTCTCGTCGGCACGGACCGCCTCTCGATCGATGCCGCCGCTCAGGAGTGCGCGAGCGCGGCGGAGGTGCCTGATGCCCGGGTAGAGGTGTCCCAGGCCCCTCGCACCGGTGAACGCGGCCACTGCCCCTTCTCCGTCCGGGGTCCGGAGGCCGACGCGTAGAGGGGGCCGAAGCATTTCGGCAAGGCCCCGGCCGGCCGGCGTGCCCGGCTGCCTGACCGGCTGTCAGGTGAGGGTCGACCAGCCCCGCGAGAGGCTGCCCGCGCTCCCCGCCGACGCGGCCACCTCCGGGAAGGCCGCTCGCCCGGTTCGCCGCCCGCGGAAACTCGCCGGTGGACGGAGCCCCGGGCGGCGAAGCGCCGCCGCTCCTCCCGGTGGCACCTGCTGGGGCCACGTCACCCGATGTGATTTCCGGTTAACAAAAATCTTCCTGGGCCGCTGCTTTTCATGCATAGTGGCCGCAGGTCCACCTCTGTCCGCCTGGAATCGAGGAGTGGCATGTCCCCCGGTACGGCTCCCGCATGGTCCTTCCGGCACCACTGGATGGCGCAGGCGGCCACGCACGCCATGATGCGCCCCGACAAGCCCGCACTGCGCTACGCGGGGGCCACCACGACCTGGGCTCAACTCTCGGAGCGTTCCCTCCGACTCGCCGCCGCGCTCGCCGACCGGGGCGTGCGGGCCGGTGACCGGGTGGCCATGCTCACCCTCAACCACCCGTGGTTCGTGGAGAGCGTCTTCGCGGTGAACAGCGTGGGGGCCATGGCCGTCCCGCTCAGTTTCCGGCTCGCGCCCCCGGAGCTCGGATACATCCTGGACGACTGCACCCCGGCCGCCGTGGTGGTCGACGCCCGCCTCCTCCCGCTGTTCCGGGCGACCCCGGCCGCCGCCTCCGTCGCCACGGTGATCGTCATCGGCGAGCCGGACGGGCCCGGGGGAGGAGCCGGCGAGGAGACCGGGTACGAGGATCTCCTGGCCGCGTACGAGCCGATGGAACTCCCCGACGTCAGCGAGGAGTCCACGGCGCTGATCATGTACACCTCGGGCACCACCGGTCGCCCCAAGGGCGTGATGCTCTCCCATCGCAACATGCAGGTGCAGGCCATCACCTGCATCCGGGCGATGGACATGTCCGACGACTCCGACGTCAGCTTCCTGACGGCTCCCTTCTTCCACATCGCCGGCCTGGGCTCGATCGTCGCCGCCTTCCTCCTCGGCGGCACGGTGGTGATCCACCCGCTCGGCGCCTTCGACCCGAAGGCCGTCCTCGACGCCTACGAACGCGAGGGCGCCACCATCGTCTTCAACGTGCCCCAGCAGTGGGACCTGATCTGCGCCCAGCCCGACATCGACAAGCGGGACCTCAGACTGCGCGTCATCAGCTGGGGCGCGGCACCGGCCACCGACACGACCCTGAGAGCCATGGAGCGGAGCTTCCCCGCCGCGCTCAACGTCGCGGTCTTCGGCCAGACGGAGACCTCGCCCATCACCTGCGTCCTGCGCGGCGAGGACTCCCTGCGCAAGCTGGGCTCGGTCGGCCGGCCGATCCCGAACGTCCAGTACCGCATCGTCGACGACTCCATGCACGACGTGCCGAAGGGCGAGGTCGGAGAGATCGTCTACCGCGGCCCGACGGTGACCCAGGGCTACTGGAACAAGCCCGAGGAGTCCGAACACGCCTTCCACGGCGGCTGGTTCCACTCCGGAGACCTGGTCCGGCAGGACGCGGAGGGGTTCATCTGGGTGGTCGACCGCAAGAAGGACATGATCATCAGCGGTGGGGAGAACATCTACTGCGCCGAACTGGAGAACGTCATCGCCGAGCACCCCTCGGTGCGCGAGGTGGCGGTGGTCGGGAGGTCCGACGAGCGCTGGGGCCAGATCCCCGTCGCGTTCGTCGCGGTCGCCCCGGAGGCGGGCCTGTCGCTTCCCGCGCTGCTCGGCTTCCTCGACGGGAAGCTCGCCTCCTTCAAGATGCCCAAGGACCTCGTGACGCTGCCCCAGCTCCCCCGCAACGCCGGCGGAAAGGTCACCAAGGGCGCCCTGCGCGCCCTCGCCGAAGCCCCTCGGTCGACCGAGGCGCCCTGACGGCCGCACGCCCGGCCCGTGCCAGCGCCGCCCGCGAGACCCCTGTGGGGGATCGGGGGCCCGCGTCAGGATGGTGCACGACGTTGGAGGGCGGCTCAGAACGAGCCGCCGCCCGACGAGGTAGTCGGACCCGGTCCCTCCGATGGACTGGTGAGGCGTGATGGAAGCAGCCCTCGGTGCCGTCCATCGTCCTCCGCCTCGTCTGGGTCTTCCTGGTTCGTCTGTGCCTCAGGCGTCCCTACCTGACGGGGCCTCGGCCCCAGGCTCATCGCCAGGAGCATCGTGCCGGCGGATCAGCGGGGACATCCGCCGAGAGCTACGCCACGGACCTCGTGTCAGCGTCTGCCGATCCATGGCCCCGTCCACACTCCACGCCCCTGTCCTGCTGCCCAACACACCGACCGCCGTGCTGACCCCGCCGTTGCCGTCCTTGTGGAACTCGACCCCAGCAACCTCTGAGATGGCCCGGCCGATCAACCGAGCGCCCGTTGGTTCCGCCGTCGGGTGCTTCATGTCCCGGTCTTCGCCGCGAGGACGGCCCGCCATTGTTCGAGCGCCACGAGCGTGCTTCGGACGTCAGCATGCTCCTGACTGCCGTAGACGCGGGCTTCGTCCTCGGCGAGTAGCCGCAACGCGTCCACTGCGCCCGCTGGATTGCCGCTCCCCCCGGTGTAGATCGCCCATTGGAAGCGTGCCAACAAGGTTTGGGGATGGTCGGGACCGAGGATCCGGAGGCGGTCGGTGAGGAGTTCGGCGGTGGCGTTCGCGGCGCCGGCCGGGTCACCGGCTTCGCCCCGCCAGTGGGCGAGGCTGCTGCGGGTGATCAGGGTGTAGGGGTGGTCGGGTCCGAGGACGCGGAGCTGGTCGGTGAGGAGTTCGGTGAAGTCGTCCGCGGCGCGGGTGGGGTCCCCGGCTTCGCCGCGCCAGTGGGCGAGGTTGTGGCGGGTGGCGAGGGTGTAGGGATGGTCGGGCCCGAGGATGCGGAGTCGGTCGGTCAGGAGTTCGGCCATGGCGTCTACGGCGCCGGTCGCGTCTCCGGACGTTCCTCGCCATCGGGCAAGGTTGTTGCGGGTGATAAGGGTGTTGGGGTGGTCGGGTCCGAGGACGCGGAGTTGGTCGGCGAGGAGTTCGGCCGTGGCGTCTGCGGCTCCGGTGGGGTCGCCGGTCTCGCCGCGCCAGTGGGCGAGGTTGTTGCGGGTGGTGAGGGTGTTGGGGTGGTCGGGTCCGAGGACGCGGAGTAGATCGGTGAGGACTTCTGTGAAGTCGTCCACGGCACGGGTGGGATCGCCGGCTTCGCCGCGCCAGTGGGCGAGGTTGTTGCGGGTGGCGAGGGTGTCGGGATGGTCGGGTCCGAGGACGCGGAGTTGATCGGCGAGGAGTTCTGCGTAGGCACCCGCGGCGCCACTGGGATCGCCGGCTCCGCCACGCCATTGGGCCAGGTTGTTGCGGGTGGTGAGGGTGTCGGGGTGGTCGGGTCCGAGGACGCGGAGTCGGTCGGTGAGGAGCTCGGCGTAGGCGTCCGCGGCTCCGGTGGGGTCACCGGCCTCACCGCGCCAGCCGGCGAGGTTGTTGCGGGCGGTGAGGGTGTCGGGGTGGTCGGGTCCGAGGACGCGGAGGCAGTCGCTGAGGAGTTCCTCGTAGGCACGTGCGGCGCCGTTGGGATCGCCGGCTTCGCCGCGCCATCGGGCGACGTTGCTGCGTGTGGTCAAGGCGTCAGCGTGATCGAGGCCGAGGAGCTGATCCGCCACGGTTTGGAGTTGATGGAAGTGGTCGCGCGCGGCGGCGGCTTGTCCGGCTTCGCCGAGGGTGCCGCCGGAGTGGAAGAGGACAGCGTGCAGACCGTCGCCGTCGGCGTCCCGTGGGACGGTGTGGCTGGCGAGGGACGAGGTAGCCGCGCGGTAGTTGCTGCTGGCAGCGTTCTCCCGTTCGGGCCAGGCTTGAAGGAGCGCGTCGGCGGCGACTGTTCCGAGCCGGTCGATCTCCCCGAAGGCGTGCGACTCCCAGAGCGTGCGCTGGAGGAGCTGATGGGTGCGCAGGGTGTCGTCGGCGGTGATGTCGGTCAGATGAAGCCGGTGAAGAACCCGCAGCGCCCGCTTCACATCCCGTTCGGTCACCGGTCTGCCCGGAGACGACAGCTCGGAGTCCCGCGTCTGCTGGAGGTGCCGCTGGAGTGCGGGTGCAGCGGTGATGCCGTGGGGCGTGTTGTTGGGGTCGAGGAGTGCCAGGACGTGGAGGAGTGGTCGGGCGAGTCCGGGGGGTGTGAGGGTGTTGGCGTAGTCGATGGACAGGGTCCAGGCGGCGGTGACGGTGTGGGATTGCCGGTCGGGGAGACCTTCGATCCCTGGCAGGGCCTCGTCCAGCGGCACTTCGGCGAGTTCGGTGCGGTACTCGTCGAGAGTGAGGGCGTTCTCGCGGATGTAGCTGGCGGCCTGGGCGAGGGCGAGCGGGAGGTGGCCGAAGTCGGCGGCCAGCTGCCGGATCTCGGCGTCGGCGAGGTCGACACCGGTACCGGACAGGCGCTGACGGAGGTATCGGGTCGCTTCGTCGGGGGTGAAGAGCCCGACGCTGATCTGACTGCGCCCCTCTATGAGCGAGGCGTCCCGGTTTCGCGTGGTGATGAGAGTGCGTCCGGTGGGTGTCGCCGGTGGCCACAGCCCGCGCAGTACCCCGGCGTCGGGAACGTCGTCGAGGACCACGAGCCAGCGCCGGCTGGTCGTCTGAAGCCAGGTGAGGAACCCCTGGGCTGCCTGGTCGGCGTTCTCACCGGCGGAGACGGGCGCACCGGCCTTGCTGAGTTCCTGGCCTGCTTGGGCGTAGGCGGCCGTGATGGTGGCGGTGTCGCTGGCGGTGGTCCAGAGCAGCAGGTCCACGGCCGGGACAGCATCTGTGGGGGAGACGAGCACACTGCCGGCGGGGACAGGGAGTCCGCTGGCGTGGCGGATTTGCTGGATGTGGTGGACGGCGAGCTGGGTCTTGCCGACGCCGCCGAGTCCCGTGACGACAGCCGCCGCATCGCCGGGGACGGTGGTGGGTGCTTTGGCCTGGATGGTGGTGTCGCCGTTGGCGAGCGCTGCGGCGAGTTGGTCGACAGCATCACGGTGTTGATAGGCGGTGGCGAGCTCGGGGACGGTGCCGAACTGCCGCGGCCACACCACTCCGATCGCGTCACTGGCGGGAGCAGTGATGTCGTCGGCGATGGACCGCGTACCGGGGAAGGCGTGCTCGGCCAGCAGGGAACCGAATCCCGGGTCGCCGAGGAGCCGGTGCACGGGTTCGGCGGTGAGGCGTCGCTCTCCCATCCCGGTGCCGTACTCGACGGCGACGCCGACCAGGTGTCCGCCGGAGAAGATGGCGGCGCCGGAGGCGCCCGCCCAGGGACGATCCTTCTGCTGCGCGGCGGCGGGCCAGACGCGGCAGTCGAGGACCCAGCGTCGGCCCGCTGTCGTCAGGGGAGCCAGTTCCCCGCGGAGGTTCTCGTACTGGACGGCGCCGCCCGCGAGGGTGGAGAACGCCGGAATCCCGATTCCCGCGTAGGTCAGTGGCGAGATGCCCTGGGGTCTGCCCCACCGCACGGCCGGGGTGAGACCTTCGTCGGCGTCCTGGTCCAGAAGCAGGAGCGCGACGTCCGCGATTCCCGGACTGTCGGGGCCGGCGTCGGTGTCGGGCCAGATGACCGTCGCCGAACGCTGGTGGAGGCCGGCGTCGGTGCGAGGGTGTCCGACCCAGACGGTCGCACCGGGTGCCCGGACGCCGTCATGGTGGACGACGTGAAGAGCGGTCAGTACGAGCCTGGGCCCGATGAGGTAGCCCGACCCCGAGCCTCCGACAGGCTGGTCGGGCTTGATGTAGGCCGTCCGTTGAGCGTCCACCGTCGTCCCTCGCTACCCCGCTGCGTATCGACTTCTGGCTCGTCGGCCTGTCAGGCGTCGCCACCGGGCGGGGTGTCGCCTCCAGGCTCCCCTCCAGGCTTCCCTCCGGGCACTTCCTTCCGGCGGATGCGAGGGGGTCGTCCACCGAGGGCCTCGTCGCGGACGTTCAGGGTGAGCGTCAGGGTCTGCCGATGTGTGACCCCGCTCCCGCCTCCGGCTTCCACCGCGCCCTTGGTGCCGAAGGCGCCGATCTCCACGTTGACCTTGCCGTTGCCGTCCTTGCGGAACTCGACCTCAAGGCACAGTTCGGCCTGTTCGACCTCGAACGTGAACTGCTCGTCGGGACTGGCGTCCGCGGCCTCGTACAGCTCCGCGCGGAGCTCTGCCAGCGCCTCGGACAGCGTCACCTTCGCCACGGTTCCCCCTCCGTCACCGCACGCAGGCGGTGCTCGATCGATCCGACTGGCAGTTTTCCTGACGGTGTCCACCCGCGCAGGGGAAACATGAAACTCCGGCGCGCACCGCTGGAGCAGTTCAGCCGTCGTCCTGCGGTACCGATGCGCGGTGTGGCAGGAGATGGTGCCGGTGGCCCGGCCCCGTCGTTGCCCCGACGACACCACCATGGCCACGCCTGGGGCTGACCCTCGACGCGGACGTGCCGAACACCCAGCGGGCGGCGGCCGGGCAGACGGCGCAACGACCCGGAGACCGTGCGGGTGTGCCTGCGATACGGAGGTGCGTTCCGTCAACGACGCTGCGTCGCGCACCCGGCGGCGCTACCGTGCCGGGGAGGTCCACGATGAGGGGGCAGGGGTGCTGGAACAGGCGTGGGTGCTGCTTGCGGCAGCCGGCGGTACAGCGGTGGTGCAGGCCGCCGGCACGGACGCGTGGGCCGGATTGCGGCAGGCGGTGGCGCGATGGTTCGGCCGGGGCGATGCGCAGCGAGCGGAGGCCGAGCTGGAGCGCCTGGACCAGACCGCGGCCGCCGTGCAGGTCACCGACCCGGCTGAGGCGGAGCGGTCGCGAAGCCGCCAGGAGGTCGTCTGGCAGACCCGCATCGAGACCTTGCTCGAGAGCCTGGACGGCATCGAGCGGCAGCGGGCGGCCGAGCAACTGCGCAGCCTGCTCTCGGAGTGCGCCCCGCGGTCCGGCGTGACCGCCGGACCCGGCGGGCTGGTCGCGAACACGGTGGACGTCCATGCCGAACAGGGCTCGATCGCGGCCGGTGTGATCCATGGAGGCGCACAGATCGTCCCCCCTCCGGTGCCGGATCCGTCCCAGGGCTGAGCGGACCGGCCGGCGCAAGCCCACCCCCCTCCGACGCGCCCCCGGCGGCGCCCCGACCGGCAGGGGTGACCGCCCGAGCACACGGCGGAAGCCTGGCGGTCGGCTACGTGGCCGACGGCGGCCGGGTCGCTTACCACGCCGCGCCCCGGCCCCAGGCGTCATGGCCGCACCAGGTCGGGGTCATCCCCTCCCGGGCGCAGTCCTTCCAGCGCCGTGCCGAGGCGGAGCGGCTGCGCGCGGCGTTCGATGGCAGCGGCACGGCGACCCTGGGCCACGTGCTCACCGGGATGGGCGGGGTGGGCAAGACCCAGCTGGCCGCCGACTACGATCGCACCGCCTGGGACGCCGGCGGCCTGGATGTCCTGGTCTGGGTCACAGCCGGCGCCCGCTCGGCCGTGGTGACCGGGTACGCGCAGGCCGGCGTCGAGCTGTGCCGAGCCGACCCCGACGATCCGGAACAGGCGGCCCGCTCCTTCCTGGCCTGGCTGACGCCCAAGGACGGCCGGCAGCAGTGCCGTTGGCTGATCGTCCTGGACGACGTCGCCGACCCCGAGGACCTGTACGGCCTGTGGCCCCCCGACAGCCCGTCCGGCCGGACGCTGGTCACCACCCGCCGCCGTGACGCCGCCCTGACAGGAGAAGGCCGCGGCCTGGTCGAGGTCGGCCTGTTCACCGAGGCCGAAGCCGTCGCCTACCTCACCGGGTCCCTGGCCGTGCACGGACGAGCCGATCCCACCGACCAGATCAGCGCCCTGGCCGCTGATCTGGGGCATCTGGCCCTCGCCCTCGCGCAGGCCGCCGCCTACCTCGTCGCCTCCGGCGAGACCATGGCCGCCTACCGCGGCCTGTTGGCCGACCGCGCCACCACGCTCGCCGATCTCGCTCCCGACGCCCTCCCCGACGAGCAGGCCGTCGCCCTCGCCGCGGCCTGGTCCCTGTCCATCGACCATGCCGACCGGCTTCGCCCCGCGGGCACGGCCCGGCCGATGCTCCACCTGGCCGCCGTGCTCGACGCCAACGGCATCCCCCACAGCGTGCTGACCGGTGAGGTGGCCCGCGGATACCTCGCCGCGCACCGCACCGGCCGGCATCCCACCGAGGAACCGACCCCTCTCGCCCGCCGGGACGCGGTGCGCGCCCTGCGGGCCTTGAACCGGCTCAGCCTCATCGACCACACCCCTGACACCCCTCACCAGGCGGTCCGTGTCCACCAGCTCATCCAGCGCGCCACCCGCGACACCCTCACCCTCGAGCAGCGAGAGCTGTGCGCCCGCACCGCCGCCGACGCCCTCAACGCCGCCTGGCCCGCCATCGAACGCGATACCGCTCTTGCCCAGGCCCTGCGCGCCAACACCACCGCCGTCACTCGCGTCGTCGAGGACGCCCTGTACCGGCCCGCCCCGCACACCGTGCTCTTCCGCGCCGGGGAAAGTCTCGGCCAGAGTCACCAGTTCGGCGCGGCCGCCCACTACTACCGACACCTCATGGAAGCCGCCCACCGCCGCCTCGGCCCAGGCCACCCGGACACGCTCAGAGCCGGTATGGAACTCGCCCACGGGCGGGGACAGGCCGGCGATACCACCGGTGCCGTCGCCGCCGCGGCAGGATTGCGCGCTGCCCACGAACGTGTGCACGGCCCGGACCACCCGGGCACGCTGGACGCCCGGTACCTCCTGGCCAACTGGCAGGGGGAGGCGGGGGACGCGGCCGGGGGAGTGGCTTCCTTCGCCGGGCTGCTGGAGGACATGGTGCGGGTAAATGGTCCGGACCACCCCAAGGTCCTGAACACGCGGGCCCAGATCGCGTTCTGGAGAGGAAAGGCGGGGGGCGCGGCTGGGGCGGTGGCCGCGTTCGCCGAGCTGTTGGAGGACATGGTGCGGGTACACGGCCCGGACCACGCCGGCACGCTCACCGCCCGGCACGACCTGGCCCGGTGGCTGGGCGAGTCGGGGGATGTGGCCGGAGCTGTTCATGCCCTGACCGAGTTGCTGGTCGACCAGAGTCGGGTGCTGGGCCCGGATCATCCTGGCACCCTCAGTACCCGGCACAGTCTCGCGACCGGGCGGGGGCTGGTGGGGGCGCGGCCGGGGCGGTGGCCGCGTTCGCCGAGCTGTTGGAGGACATGGTGCGGGTACACGGCCCGGACCACCCTGGCACCCTCGCCGCCCGGCACGACCTCGCCCGGTGGCGGGCCGGGCAGAGGGCCTCCTCAGGTCCGCCCTCGCATGGGCCGGCGTGACAGGTCGTGGAGGGGCAGGCGCTGCCGAAGAGGTGGTCGCGCGGAGTTCACCGGCCACCGGGCTCGGTGGCCGTAGCCGGATTCCACGTCAGGTGGGCGAGGTCGGCGCCGTAGGCGATCATGAACCCCTCGGGGGTGCCGGCGACCGCGTGCCCCTCGGCGGGCAGATGCTGGGGTACGTACTGCTGCGCGCCGGTTTCCAGGTTCCAGACGATGGCGGTGCGGTCCTCGCCGGTGGTGACGGCGACGAGCGTGTCGTCGGGGAGTCGCGTGGTGGCGACCGCGGTCAGAGCCCCCTGATGTCCCACCAGCGTGTGGAGCCGTTCGCCGGTTGTCAGATCCCAGACGACGGCGGTGCTGTCCCCGCCCGCCGTGACGGCGATGGCCCCGCCGCCGGGCAGTTCCGTGGCGGCGATCGCGGTCACCTTGCCGTCGTGCGCCACCAGCGTGTGCAGACGCTCTCCGGAGTCCACGTCCGAGACCGTCACCGTGCCGTCGGCGGCTGCGGTCACCACGACGGTCACCCCGTCGACGAGCGTCGCTCCCGCCACGGCGTCCGACCCGGTGATCGCCGTGTGGGTGCGGGCGCCGGTGGCGGGGTCGAGCACGCTGAGGGGCCCCAGGTAGTCGCTGCCGACGAAGCTCCGGCCGTCCGCGAGGGCGCAGACCGTCGGAGCCGGCCACCAGGCGTAGTCGTCGGTCGGGAAGGAGTGCAGAGGTTCCCGCAGGACCAGCGGCTGCCCCTCGGGGGTGAGGTCCCAGATCATGATGCTGCTTTCCGCGCTGCTGGTGATGCCCAGCACTCGTCCGTCGTCCAGCACAGCGAGGGCCACGGAATGGACCGGGAGACCGTGGTTCGCCAGAATGTGCAGGGTGCTTCCGGTCGCCGCGTCCCAGAGGATCGCGAGGGCGTCGTCGCCCCCGGAGAGCGCGAGTGTTCTTCCTCCGGGGAGCACTGCGGTCGCCACCGTTCGGATGTCTCCCGTGTGTCCCGCCCACGCGCCGGGAGCGTCCTGCGTCAGGTGCCAGCTTCGTGCCGTGCCCTGGTCGTCGCCGGTGACCACGAACGCCCGGCCGTCCGGCGTGTTCGCGAGGGCCATCGCGTCGATCCGTCCGCGATGGCCGGTGAGGGCCTGCACCTCCTGGCCGTCGGAGATGTCCCGTACAGAGGCGTGCGTCTCGGTCCCGCCGAAGACCGCCACGGTACTTCCGTCAGGCATCCGGCCCGAAGCGACCACCTCGACGCCGTACATTCCCGCCGGCACGGACGGCCGTTTCTCCCCCGTGACGAGATCCCAGACGCGAGCCCTTTCCGCCGTTCGGCCGACGACGGCGAGGGTGTGCCGGTCGGGCAGTACGGCCACCGAAGCCACACCGATCCAGAAACCGTCCGCGGTCAGCGTACGCAGGTGGTCTCCGGTGGTGAGGTCCCAGAGGACCGTGTCCGGGCCCGCGGTGCCGACGACGGCGACGGGGACTCCGTCGGGAAGCGTCGAGAGAGCCGCGCACGTCACCCCCTCGGTGTTCCCGGTGAGCGTGTGCAGGCGCTCACCGGACAGGAGGTCCCAGACCAGCGCCTCGCCGTTCGCGCAGCCCGTGACCGCCACCGTCCGGCCGTCGGCCAACGCCGTCGCGGCCACCGCTTGTACTTCATCCTCGTGGCCGGTGAGGGTGTGGAGGCGCTCGCCCGTGAGGGCGTCCCACACCACCGCCGTACCGTCCGCGCCGGCCGTGACCGCCAGCACGGTGCCCTGGGGGGTCACCGTCGCCGCCACTGCCCGCACCCTGCCCTCGTGCCCGGTGAGGATGTTCAGGCGTTGGCCGGTCACCGCGTCCCACACCACCGTCCTGCCGTCGGCGCCACCGGTGACCGCCACCACTCGGCCGTCGCACGTCACCGTCGCGGCCACCCCCAGCACCCCGCCCTTGTGGCCGGCCACGGTGTGCAGGATCCCTGTGTCCGCGGCCCGGCCGCTGACCCAGCGCGGAAGGAGCGGGACGTCGTCCGGATCCGTGGCGGTGACCGCGTGGGCCAAGGCAGGAGCCGCCCAGGTCAAGGAGTCGAGCAGGAGCAGGTGACGGCGGACCTGGAGTTCGGCGCGGCGCGGGTGGAAGGTGGTGCTGTGGCGGTACGCCCGCACGAGGTTGACCGCCGCGGGGGACACGGCGTGGTGCAGCTGTGGTGTCAGATGGTCCGGTGCGGCGTGGAGGAGGTAGGCAGGATCCTCCAGGAGTCGGTCGAGTGCGCCGCCGCCGGCGGCGACAGCGTGTTCAGCGGCATGCCGGACGAGGTAGGGGCGAGCGTGCCGCCAGTCGGGGGCGTCGTGCTCGGTGCGCGGCACCGCCTCCATCAGGGCCCTGTGGAGGTCCGCGGCGTCGGTTTTCGAGGCCATGTGGTCGGCGAGGGCCCGGTGGAAGTAGCGGTAGAGCAGCCGTTCGTCGGTGTCCGGGACGCTGCGCAGATAGAAGGCGGCCTTGGCGAGGGCACGCCGGGTGTCCTGGATCTGCGGCGTGGGGTGGTTCTCGGAGTACGCGGGCGCGTGGGCGAGGGCGGCTGCGTGGAGGAGGTCCAGGGGCATGCCCTGGCCCTGTGCCCGGCCGAGGACGGCGAGGACAGGTTCGATCCATGGCTCCGCGCGGGCGAGGTCCGCCCGGTTGAGGTCGAAGGCTTCGGTGAGGTCGCGAGGCGGTCGGCCGGGGGAGCTCATGCGGTGACTGCGGAGATGGTCGGCGTAGAGGGCGGCGACGAGGAACGCGCCGCTGTCCGTGACCTGGGCCAGGCTGTCCGCGATCTGGCGGACGTCGTCCTCGGGGAGGAGGCCGTCGAGGGCTTGGTCCAGGTACTGGCCGAGGTCCTGGGCGAGCGTCCGGCGCTCTTCATCGCTGGAGGGGTCGAGGTCCAGAACCGCGTCGGGACGTGCGGCGAGGTACGGGGCGAGGGCGGCCAAGGTCTCCGGCCAGGGCCGGGTGCCCAGGAGGACTCGGCAGGCTGCCCCCTCGCCGCCAGGTGCCCCGTCGGACAGCGGCAGGAGCACTTCGGAGAGGACGGCGGCGGGGTCGGCCGCTTCGTCCAGAGCGTCCACGACGACGAGAAGGTCTTCGCTCTGCGCGAGTTGTCGCAGGGTGTCCCATGACCCGTCCTCCCCATCGGTCTGTCGCCCTCCCACCGGTTCCGTGCCGCGTACGGCGCCGGGGTCGGCTCCTGCGGCGTGTGAGCGGCGCAGCTGGTGGACGAGCGAGCTGATGATCTGCGGGACCGTGAGCCCGCGGGCGTGCACGGCGACGACTCCGCCCCGCGGGGAGGGCCGGAAGCCGCGGAGCACCGCACGGACGCGCGTTCGCAGAGGCGCGAGCTCCGGGTGGGCCATGCACACGGTGACGCCGAGCAGGGCCGACTTGCCGGCCCCAGGACTCCCGGTGACGACGAGCAGCCGCCCCTGTGACCGGTCGGTGTCGTTCACCCACGCCTCGATGCGGGCGAGTTGTGCGGTGCGTCCTGAGAACTGGACCGCATCCGCGGTGGGGTTGCCCGCGGCACGGGTCGCGAAGTGGAGCGGGTCCAGGCCGGGAGCGCACCCGAGCGCGAAGTCGCGCAGCCTGCGGTCCATGCCGGAGAGCAGGTGGGCCTGGGGGTCGTCGTTGTGCGCCGGGTTGCGGAGGAACGGCTGCGGATCGACCACGGCGTGAGTGTGGGGGGTGCGCACGACGCTCTGGCGTGGCTGGCCGGCGGCGCGGTCGATGGAGTCCATCTCCGCGTGGATCGCTTCGGCCAGCGTGTCGAGCGGGATGTGGGCGAGGGCGGGGGAGACGTCCATCGTTCCGTCGGCGATCCGGCCGACGACCGTGGCGGTCGCGGTGCTGAAGCGGGCCCCGTACGTGACCTTCTCCGCGGTGCAGGCCCCGATGACCCAGGCATTGCGGGGCGCGCCCTGGGGCCGGCGGGCGAGCAGGTCCGAGAGAAGCTGCTGCGTGACGGCCTGGCCCGCGCCGCACACGTCGAGCAGGAACAGGACCGGGCGGCCGCCGTTCTCCGCCGCGGTCAGCAACTGGTCGAAGCTGACGCAGGTGTCGTCGAGTTCGTCGTCCGCCGGATCACCGTACCGAGGGGCGAGGTAGAGGGGGCCGCCCTGCGAGGGCTGGACGCCGTGGCCCGCGAAGTGCATCACGAGCGGCTCGTCCGCCGCGGACCGCTTGCGCAGGTTCCGCCACGCGGTCAGCAGCGTCTCGCGGTCGGGCTCCAGCAGCGGATCGCCACCGGTGACGACCCCCGCCCGGTTCATGGCGGAGGCCACGGCGCGGACGGCGCCCTCGACGGAAGGGAGCGGGACGAAGGCGACACGGCCCGCGAGCCGGTCCTTCTCACTGAGATACGTATCCGGGAAGTCGCCGACTCCCACCACCAGCACCCTGGTCACGGTTCCCCGCCTCCGAGTTCACGTCGTACGTCACGAGAGGTAGGGAGCGAGGGCCGAGGCGGTCAGACCGTTCGCGAGGTACCCGCCCAGTCCGTGGATGCCGAGGCCGATGTCCGTGACCTCGTCCTGGTCCACCGGGAACACCTTGGCGAGCTTCGGCGGAATCGCCACCAGGTCCCCGACGTCGGCGATGTTCACCCAACGCCCGACACCGGCCGGCCGCGCTCCCCGCCCGCCGCGCAGGCCCGGGTCGAGCCGTCGCGCGAGAGTGGGGAGCCGCAGCGGTGAGCCGACGGTGACCAACAGCTCGACCTCCAGGTCGGGGAAGGCGAGCAGGGTCTCGTAGGTGGCCACGGAGCCGAGGGAGTGCGCCACCACCACGGTCGGCCGCGCGGTACCGATCGTGTTCGCGATCCGCTCGCGCACCGCCCGCCGCCGGTCGGGCCACGTCGTGTACGCCTCCACGTCCAGCAGCAGTCCCACCACGACCCGTTCCAGGGGCCGGACGGTCCTCTCGAGCACCCACTCCGCCACCGGGCCGGTACGCTCCTGGACCAGCCATCCCAGCATCTGGCGCAGCGGCGCGAACCCCACGTTCTGCAGGTCCGACGGAGCGGGAGCGCCCGCCGCCATCAGCCACTCCGCCGCCGCGGACCGTTCCGCTTTCGACAGCAGCTCGAAGTACAGGTCCTCACCCGCGGCCTGCTCCTGCTCCTGCGACGGAGGGCGCAGGAGATCCGCGTAGTAGGCCATCACGAGATCCGGCTCCGGCACGTCCAAGCCGGTCTTGCCGAGTCCTTCGAGAAGATCAGGGCGGTACTCCTCGGCCTTGCTCAGAGCCGCCTCTTCCGGCCCTGCCCCTCGCACATGGTTGAGAATCCCGTGCACCAGCACCACCGACGCCATGTCACAGCCTCCTTGACGGACCAGCTCCCCACTGGCGCCGCCGGACAGCTACCTACCCACGCAGGACGACCCGCCACACCGCGTCTTCCCAGCGGGGAGTGGAAGGGGGCGCGGGCGCTGCCTTGCGGACGATGCGAGAGCAGGGCACCTCGGCGAGCTGCGCGGCTCTCTCCCTGGGAGAGCCGGCCGATCAGGGGGAGGGCCACGCGTATTCGCTGTAGGGCGTGCCGTCGGCGATGTGCCGGAGGGCCTCACGGAGATAGGGGGCGGCCGGCTCGGGGACATCCGTACGCCACGACCAGCCCTCGCACTTGTCGGGTTCAGGGTTCGTGACCCCGGTGCCAGGGTCGTCCGCCTCGAAGAAGAAGGCGACGCGGCGGCTGCCCGAGTGCGTGGAGACGTGGTGCATGAGGTGCACGAAGCGCAGCTCCTCCGGCGGGATGTCGAGTCCGGTCTCCTCGCGGAGTTCGCGGGCGGCGGCCGCGCTGGCCGGCTCGTGGTCCTCCATGAGCCCGGCGGGGACCTGGTGGAGGCCGGGGAACACCGGTACGGTCTCGACGCGTCGTCCGACGAGGAGCTCGTCGCCCCGGCGGACGAGGACGTGGACGTCGGCGTAGTGGGTGGCGTCGGTGCGGCCGGACGCGGCGGTCTTCTCGGGCATGAGGGTCCTCTCGGTGGCCACGGCCAGGTGGCGGGCGGAGTCTGCGGGAACGTGCCGGGTGAACCGGCGGGCGCGCCGGCGGGCGGTGGGCGCCCGGCGGAGGATCCCGCGAGCCGAGCCCGGTGCGCACCCGATTTGTTCCGGCCATACGGCCGAGTTCGCGCGCGGTCCCCGCGGGAGCGGCCGGCGGCGCTGGGATGCGGGTCCTGCCCACTCATGGGCCTGACGGAAGCGGACCTGATCGTTTCCTTAAGCCTTCCTGATGGGCGTCATTAGGCCGGTCCGTGGGCCGCTTTCGGCTCCTAGGCTCGCTGTCGGTCAGGACGATCACTCTGGCCCCGCTCCGGCACCGGCCGCTTCCAGGCCCCGGAGAGCACACCGACACAAAGGGTTGATCCGCCATGGCCGCACACCGGCGCAGACAGCGCACCGCAGGCATCCAGGGCCTCTTCCGTTTCTCCGCCGTCTCCCTCACGGTCGCGGCGGCCGCCGTCGCCACAGCGCATGGTGGCCCGAAGGACGAGAGGGTGGACCTGGCGTCCACGGCCGTGGCTCCGGACTCGCCCCCCGACCGGGACACCTCCGTCGCGCCGCCCACCGGGGCACCGACCGCGTCCGCGTCCCCCACCGCCGCCGCGCAGCCGGTTCCACCGGCAACCCGTCCGAGCCCCACCGCGACCTCACCCACGGCCAGGCGCACCACAGCGCTCAGGACCTCGCCCCGGCCCGCCCGGACGACGACGGCCCCCCGGCCGGTCCGGCCGACGGCACCGGCCGCTCCGACCGCGCCAGCCTCGAAAGGGAAGCAGGAGAAGCAGAAGGAGCAGGAGAAAAGCAGGTCGGCCCGTGGCTCGTCGGGCTTCACCACCGGCTACCCGACGGGTGTCGACGCCCGCGCGGCGGTCGCGTCCGCGGTCGCCGCCGCCAAGGCGGACGGCAAGAAGGTGCTGATCGACTTCGGCGCCAACTGGTGCGGCAACTGCAGAGCCGCCGACGAGGTCCTCGCCACGAGCGGCATCGGCGCGCTGCTCGACGCCTCGTACCACGTGGTCAAGGTGGACATCGGCGGCCAGGACTCCGCCGCCTACAGCCTCCTCGGCCGCTACGCCTCCGGCGAGGGCGCGTACAAGATGCCCGTCCTGGTCGTCCTCGACGGCAACGGCGGCGTCGTGACCGAGACGCACTCGACGGGCAACCCCGAACTGACCGACGCCGGCCTCGGCGCCTTCCTGCGGAAGTGGGCCTGATGCCGACCCTTGGCCTTGGACGCGACGGTCCGACAGCGGGCGCACCTCTCCTCACCCCCACCGAAGGCTCCCCGCCCCTCCACACGAGAAGGACGCTGAACGACGACATGAACCGGCACATGGCATCCCCGCACCCGGCCGCGGGCCTCCCCCGCGCCGCCCACGAGCGCCTCGCCCGCGCCTCGGCCGCGCTCCTGGCGGCCGTGGCGCTGACCGCCTGCGGACAGCAGACCGCACCCGGGCACGTCGCCTCGGTGACGGAGTTCAGCGAGAACGGGGTGGTCGTCCGGATGAGCGTGGCCGACTGGAAGGCTTCCGCGGGCACCCTGGTCACCACGTTCACCCCCGACGAGCCCGGATTCCACCTCTACAGCACCACCCTGCCCGCCCAGGGCGTCGACGGCGTGGGGCGGCCCACCGAGGTCCGGCCCGCCGGCTCGATCACCGTCGCCGGCGGGATGACGGTGGACAAGCCCGTCACGACCATCGACGTGCCGGGTGTGCTCAGCGTCGTACCCGTGTACCCCGACGGTCCGGTCACGGTCACCCTCCCGATCCGGGCCACCGCCCCGGGCGAGGCGAAGGTGCTCGTCACCTACGCGAGCTGCAGCTCGACCGAAGGGTGCACGATTCCCGTTCTCGGCCGGGCGGTGACCCTGCGCACTGACGAGGACGTCCTGTCCTTTGACGCCCCTGGATGATCCGCGCTCCCGGCCGGCGCTCGGCACGGTGAGCCGCAGAGTCTCCGTGCACAGCACGGCCAGGACGAGAGCTCCGAACCTTGTCATGGGAGCGGACGGTGCGCGGAGGGAAGGCCGCCTCGGAGCACGAGCTCGCGGACTGCCCGTGGCCGGTGATCGTCCTGTCCCGCCTCTGCGGGGTCGACCTGGAAGAGGCGTTCCGGCGCACCGTGACGGAGCTGGAACAGACGATCGTCTCCAAGCTCCAGGACGCGGATATGTAGGTGCTCGATAGGCCGGCGAGCAGAAAGCGGAGTGCTTCCTGCTCGCGCGGGTGTTGCCGCCGCTCGTGCGGTGCACGGGCGGCGGCAACCGGTGGGTCGTGTCAGAGACGGTTGACGTAGAGGCCGGCGTCGATGGCGTGGTCGACGGTTCCCGGCGCGCCGGTGGTCACCTCGGCCGTGGCGTACTGGCCCTTGTCGTCGGTGTCGGGGACGGCGTCGGAGTCGAGGTCCGCGGGTGCGCCGTTGGCCTGCACGGGCGACCAGACGAGACCGCTGGCGGCGGGAGGCCGCCGGGGGTTGATGACGCTGGTGTCCGCGGTGGACTTGTCGAAGCGGACCTTGTACGTGGTGTTCGGGCGGACGCCGTGCTCGGGGCCGAAGTAGTAGGCGCCGTCGGCTCCCGTGCGGACGGTGGCCATCACGGTGCCGTCCTCGGCCAGGAGCTGGACGGTGACTCCGGGGATGCCGGGCTCGTCGTCGTCGACGCTCTGCGCGCCGCCCTTGTTGCGGTCGTACCAGACGCGGCTGCCGATCTGGACGGCCGGTTCGTCGCAGAGGACTTCGAGGTCGCCGAGGCCGTTGGCCTTGCCGAAGCCGCCGTCGAGCGGGTCGTTGAGCTTCTGGAGGGTGAAGCCGTGCTCGCCGGGGTTGGCTCCGCGGCCGCCGTTCTGGCGGTCGAAGTAGGCGGTGCCGCCGGTGAAGAACTGGCTGGCCGGGTCCATGGCGGTGGAGGCGATCCGCTGCTCGCGCAGGTGGAGGCCGATGGCGCCCTGGGCGGTCTCCAGGTGGGCGTTGGGAACGAAGTCGCCGGGGTAGAACTCGACGACGTTGGCGGGCTGGCCGCCGTTGGGGCGGGTGGGGGCGTTGTTCGGGCAGGCGCCCGTGCCCTCCCACTCGAAGGTGCCGTCGGACTTGCGGCAGGCGCGGTTGAGATCGCCGCCGGAGTCGGTGACGCTGCTGTTGCTGTACGAGGGGTTGGGGTTGGGCATCTGGTGGCCGGTCATGTCGGCGAACCGGTCGCGGAAGCCGAGGACCATGTCGCCGTTGCTCTCGATGGCGATGTCACTGAGCTCGGGCTCGGGGTGGGCGATGAGCTGCTGCGGGAAGGTGGAGGCGCCGACCGTCCACGGGAACCAGCGGTTGAAGCCGGGGACGTTGACGTTGACCTCGCCGCGGGGGAAGGTCAGCGGCTGCTGGAGGATCGGAGCCGGTCCGAACGTGGCGGTGACGGGGTTGTACGTCCAGACGACCGCCCTGAGGTCGGCGGCGGACTGGGAGGACTCCGCCGAGCAGACTCCGCCGACGTAGACGACACCGTCCCGCACGCCGAGGCCGAAGGGGCGCCAGTCGCCGGCAGCACGACAGCCCGGGTTGGGGATGGCCACGGACGTGACCGGTGCGGTGGCGGTGGGCTGGGTGGCGTTGTAGGTGTACAGCCTGCGGTCGTTGAGGTTGACGGCGAACAGCTGGCGGTTGTTCTCGGAGATGTCGATGTCTCCGAGAGATTCCTTGCCGACCACGCCGACGAAGGGGCCGTCGAAGCGGACCGAGTCCTGGTGCGCGGTGGTGCCGGCGCTCGGGACGGTGGTGAAGAGGGTGGTCGCCCCGCCGTTCCGGGGGGTGACGTAGATCGCGCCCTGTCCGCCGGGTCCGTAGACGGTGTGCCGCTTGGCGTGGGCGCCGGTGAAGATGCGGCGCTGTTCCTTGTGGTAGGCGACGCCGTAGGTGTTTCCGGTGTCGTTGCGGGTGGAGAGGGTGGTGGTGTTGCCCGTGTTGCTGTCGCCGCGCTCGCGGAACGGGAACGTGACGGTCGTGCGGACGCCGCCGGACTTGGTGGCGGCGACCTGGCAGACCGTGCTCAGGCGGGCGTCGTCCTCGCACCAGTCCGCCGGGTTGCGCACGCCCATGGTGAGCTCGGCGTCGCCGTCGATCACGTCGACGATGCTGGCGTTGGAGGCGAGGCCCCCCGCGGCGCCGAAGGTGGGCTGGAGGAAGGACCCGTTGGGCATCCTCGTACGGACGTAGTACCTGCCCCCGGTGAGGACGGTGTTGGGCGGAAAGACCGCGTAACCGTCGGGTCCGGTGACTCCGGTGACGACGTTGCCGTCGACGTCGGTCAGCTCGACGGTGATACCGGCGGCCGGCGGCTCGGAAGCGGCGTCGTGACGGCCGTTGGTGTTGGAGTCACGGATGACTTTGATGCGGACGGTGCCGTCGCTCGGGTCCGCTCCGGCCGCGGGCTGCTGCAGGACTCCGGCGGTCAGGGCAAGGCCGGCGGCAACTGCCACCATGGCCTTCCTCAGGGCTTTCAAGGGTCTCCTCCATGTCACGCAAAGTAGCGATGAACACGCTGCGTGACATGGTCGCGAGTCCTCGATCGCTCCCGAAAGGTCTGGGGGAGAGGTTCGCACGATTGAGTGATACGCCCCACGGTCGTGTGGGGCGTGAAGAACGGATTCAGCTCTGACCTGCCAAGAGACCTGCGCCAAGGGGCCGTTTGGCGTCGAAGCCGGGCAGGACGAGGAAGGCCCCGGACGCGGTGGCGGTGACGAACCGCATCAGGTCGTCGCCGTCGTCCAGCCGGCGCTGGGTGGCGGTGAAGGTGCGCAGTCGCCGCTGGAAGCTCACGAACAACAACCCCTGGTCGTCGGGCCCGTTGTAGTAGCTGTAGCCCCGGCGGAGCATCCGCCCGCTGCCGGTCGCGTTCGGATTGGCCCGCCGGGCGTGTGCCATGGCGGGCACCAGGTACCGGCCCCGCGCGGACTTCGCCGACAGGTCGAGACGGTCGAGCGGACCGCCGCCGCTCAGCGGCGCGCCGTCCGCCTTGCGCCGCCCGATCGCCTCCTCCTGCCGGGCCTCGGACTGGGAGAGAAACCCGGGCACATCGATGCGCAGCCGCCTCACGACGGCGACCGTGCAGCCCGCGAGCGGTCCGGGCCCGGGCAGCCACACCTCCTGCTCGACCTCGGCGGGCGTGCGGGGGTTCTCGATGCCGTCCGGGAAGCCCAGCAGATTGCGGACCGCTCCGCCGCCCGGCGGCCGGAAACCCGTCTGCGACCAGCGCCGGGATGCCCCGTCGGCCGTCAGGGCCGCCGCCAGGCGGGTGTCGGCGAGGACGGTCACGACGGGATCGCTCGCGCACGCCTGCACCAGCAGGTCACCGCCCCATGCGCGGGCCGTACGCTCCTCCCGCGCGAAGGCCGGCAGTTCCAGCCCCCCGGGAACGCGCCGGGCCAGTGAGGCCAGGCGCGGCCCCACGCCCACGGTCACGGTCAGGTCCCCGGCCTCCACGCCGAGGGCCGTCCGCGCCTTCCCGGTCAGCTCCAGGACCACGCTCCCGAGCCGCGCGAGAACCGGCGCCGGATCCGTGTCCGGAGGGACGTCGTACACGGACGCCAGGGTGTGGGCCTGCGGCTGCGCCGGCCGGTCGACCCCTGTCTGGCGCCGCCCCGCCGCCCCGCCCGTACCTTCGTGAGGCTGATCCGCCGTGGCATGCGGTCCGGGGGAGCCGGAGGGCGGGCCGGACCGGCAGGCGCTCAGCGCCGCCAGGGCGGGCGCGGCTCCCAGCAGCGTACGGCGAACCACAGAACGGTTGTCACTCTGCGTGGTCATGTGAGTACTCTACGCAGGAATGATCGGCCGTCGGATTCCAGCGGTCGCCCACCCCCGCCTGCCCGGACGAGGACGTCACGTGTCCGCTCCCCCCTCCCCGCTCCGACTTCTCGCCGCGCTGCTCGTGTGCGCGGCGGCGACCGCCTGCACCACGGCACCCGCCGGCCCCCGCGACGACGCTCCGCGCGGCCCGGTCACGATCCGGGTGCCCGCGGAGGCGCCGACCATCACCGCCGCACTGGAACGGGCCCGCCCGCACGACCTGGTCCTGATCTCACCCGGCCGATACCGCGAGACCGTCCGCGTCCGTACCGACCGGGTCACCCTGCGCGGCACCGACCGCAACCGCGTGGTCATCGACGGCGAAGGCCGGCGCGGCAACGGCATCGTGGTCACCGCGCCCGGCGTCTCCGTCGAGAACCTCACCGTCCGCAGCCACCTCCAGAACGGCGTCCTCGTCACCGGCCTCAAGAGCGGCGACGAGGGCGTGGGCCGCGGCAGCGACGGCTACCACCGGCTCGACCCCACGACCGACCCGCCCCTGAACGGCTTCCGCGTCCGCTACGTCACCGCCGCGAACAACGGCCTCTACGGCATCTACGCCTTCAACGCCCGCCGCGGCACCATCGAACACAACTACGCCTCCGGAAGTGCCGACTCCGGCATCTACGTCGGCCAGTGCAAACCCTGCGAGATCCTCGTGCGGGACAACCTCGCCGAACGCAACGCCGTCGGCTACGAGAACACCAACGCCAGCGGCCCCCTGTGGATCGTCGCCAACCGCTTCACCGGCAACCGCGTCGGGATGGCCGTGGGATCCGACTACCTCGAAGCCCTCACGCCCCAGACGGGCGCCACCATCGCCGGCAATCTCGTCGCCGACAACACCGCGCACGACACCCCCGAACAAGCCGACGGCGGCTTCGGCATCGGGATCGGCATTTCCGGCGGCCGGAACAACGCCGTCCTGCGCAACCGCGTCACCGGCCACGCCCGCGCCGCCCTGATCCTCTCCTCCTCCGAGGACATGCCCCCCATGGGAAACCGGGTCAGCGGCAACCACTTCGCAGGCAACGCCCTCGACGCCGCGTACCTCGCGTCACCGCACGCCCCCGGCAGCGGCAACTGCCTCGACGCACCGCACGCCCGCACCCTGCCCGCAGACCTCGCGGACACGATGGCCTGCCCCGGCGACCGCACCCCCGTGGCAGGTCCCCGGACCGCCCTGGACACCCCGACGGCCCCCATCGGCCTGCCCTTCCTCGACATCCCGCTTCCCCCGGCCCAGCCCCAACTCCCACAGGCCGCGACGACCGGAGCCACGCCCGCCACCGCCGGGCCGGAACCCATCGACCCGGCGGCCATCCACCTCCCCGGCGCGACCCTGCTCGCCCAGGCCAGCAGGGACGGCCGATGACTCGCCTCCGCCGGGCGACGGTGGCCGCCCTCACCTGCTGGCTCGCCCTCACCTCCTGCTCCGGGCCCGCAGCACCCGACGCCAGGAACAGCGGCCCCCGGCCCCTCACCGCCGACGAGGCCGACCGCGTCGCGCTCGCCCGCTTCACGACGTACCGGCTCGGCACCGGGAACGTCACCACCACGATTCCCTCGCAGGGCCGGACGATCACACTCACCGGCCGCATCGACTGGCGCCACCACCTGGGCTACGCCGAACTCCGCGACGACGCCGAGCCCCCCACCCGTGAACTCGTCCAGTGGACGATCACCCACGTCACCACCCGCCCCCGCTGGACCGGCGGACTCCCGAAACGCCCCCCGGCCACCGGCTGGGAGACCCACCGGCTCACCCCCCACCGCTCCCCCCTCGACACCGCCCTGATCCTGCTGCTGAACCTGGGCACCGACCGCCCGGACAACGCCCAGCTCCTTGCCCGCAGCAGCGCCCGCCTGGTCAGGCAGGACCGGATCGCAGGGACACCGGTCATCGTCGTCGCGGGCCCCGCCGCCCCGACCGCCGCTTCCCAGCCCGGATCCGACCGACCCGCACTCGGCAACACCCGGTACTGGATCGACCGCGACGGCCGGCTGCTCCGCTTCCAGGCACGCGCCGGTGGGGAGAGCGCGTGGATGACCACCGAACTGGCCCAGACCAGGGCGGACCCTCTGCCTTCACCGCCACCCGCCGACACCGTGCCCGCCCCGCCGAGCCGCTGACCTGAGCTCAGAGGATGGATCCCATGGCCCTGGAGGATGTGGTGATCAGCCAGAGCGCCGCCTGGTCCGGCCTCCTTGTGGCGCCGAAGGCTCGGCCGCCACGAAGCGGACTGACGGGAACGGGGCGATACGCCGGCTACGCGATGCCTTCCGCGGTCAACAGGGCGTCCATCCATTCCACGGGCATACGGGCCGAGGCGCCCGCCTCCTCAGCCACGTTGCGATGCTCGTCGGCGAGAAGCGGAGGAAGGCAGCGCAGGGGCAGGCCGGGATTGCCGGCTGCCGCGGCTCGGACCGCCGGCTCGACGTCAGCGGCGAGCTTCTCCAGGATGTCGTCCGGCAGAGCGGCCGCGGCCGCTGCCGCCCGCAGCTGCGCCCGCTCCGACGTCGCGAACCGAGGGTAAGCCTGCGTCGGGAAGTCGGGCCGTCCCAGGATCCCGGGGCGGATCTTGCGATGATCTCCGTGCTCCCGGACGATCCGCTCGAGGTCCGCCGCCGGCGGGGACGCCGCGCAGAGGGCGGCGACCCTCTGCACGCGGGGGTCCGGATCGTTGAGCAGGCGGTCGACGGCCGTTTCAGGGAGGTCGCCGGGACAGGAGGCCACGCCGAGACGCAGGAATGCCAGCGGGGAGTCCACCAGAGCCAGCCGCTCCTCGACAGATGCCCGTCGCAGCCAGCGCAGATCATGGCCCATCCAGGCTGCCGAGAGAAGCTGGTTGACGATGAACCATTCGTCGTCGCCCTCCGCGCCGGCCAGCACCTCCTCGTGAAGCCGCGCCCGAGTTTCGGCGAGGGTGTGCGGTGACACCAGGAGCGAGTACCGCACCAGGGCGTTGTGCTCGGCGGCGAGCTCGTCGTGCAGCTCCTGCGGGAGACGGGGGTTGCCCGCCACACCGGCGCGTACCTCCTCCTCGGGATCGCGGGCCAGTTCCACCGCGAGCGCGGACGTGAGACTGACGTGGGGTGCCACGAGCGGCCGCGTCTCCGTCCCGGCCAGCAGCGCCGGATGGAGGTCCGCGGGCGGTACGGGATGCCAGGGGGAGCACGCGGCCTTGCGGACCGCAGGTTCAGGATCTGACAGCAGAGCCCGGTGGACGTCTGCTGTCGGCGTCTTCCACCAGGTCGCTACGGCGACCCGCACCTCCACCGCTGCATCGGAGGCCAGCCGGGTGCGTACGTCATCCGGTGTGTCGTGGTGGGCGGCCACCTCGGACCGGACCTGAGGATCGCCGTCGGCCGCGAGACGGGTCAGCAGGGTGATGGGTGTCTCGCAGCCCGGCCCGGTCGGGGGCCGCGCGAACCGTCTGGCGGCTGTCATGCGCACCTCGGCGTTGGCGTGGGTGGCGAGCCGCCGCCGGATCGCGACGGGAAGGTGTCTGTTACGGCCGAGCGCGAGCGCCAGCTCGTCGTCGCCCGACTCCAGGAGGGCGGTGGCGAGTCGCGCGGTCAGCCGCTCACGCCGCCCGGCGATTTCCGTCGCTCCCCAAGGTGTCCGCATGAGGCGCTGCAGGACGTGCTCGGGTGCGGCCCCATTGCGCGCCACCCCCTTGAGGACGCGTCGACGGGCCTCGGCTGTGATGGTCGGGAGCTCCATGGAGCCAGACATTATCGGCCGCTGATTCTGTCGTCCGAGGCGAGCTCAGCACAGAAAGATGCCCGGTGTGAACGACTCGTCGACGAGGGCAGGTCAGGCTCTGTCCCGCCGATCATGTTCGGAGCCAGATGATGGTTGCTGCGACGGTGACCGTGTCCAGGTAGACGTATGCGCGCTTGTCGTACCTCGTGGACACAGCTCGGTAGTGCTTGAGCTTGCTGATCGCCCGGGCCACGGTGTTGCGCTTCTTGTACCGCTCCTTGTCGAAGCCGGGTCGGCGCCCTCCTGCCGGGCCCCGGCGTACGCGGTTCACGGCTTGGTCGCTCTTCTCGGGAATGACGTGGCGGATGCCTCGTCGCCGCAGGTAGCGGCGGGTCCGGCGATTGCTGTACGCCTTATCGGCGCTCACGCTGTCCGGTGTGGTGCGTGCACGGCCCGGTCCGAATCGAGGCACCCGAATGCGTTCCACGACTGGCTCGAACTGTGTGCAGTCCGCCCACTGACCTGCCGTCAGCAACAGTGAAAGCACGCGGCAGCGCCCGTCCGCGCTCAGGTGAATCTTGGTGGTGAAGCCGCAGCGGCTGTCGCCCGTGGGCAGGAGCGGCTTCAGGCGTCGTCATTCCGCCTCTGTCAGATCCCCCCGACCAGTCACGCAAGGGCCAACGAACCAGTGGGCGGCATGGGTACGGTCAGCACCTGCGATGCCACCACGCCAACTCCGGGTCTTCTGTCGGCTCGTGATGCGTGCGCCTGAGGAGCACCGCGTCCAGGCGCTCGACCTGTACCCGGAGCTCGCCGGCGGCCCTCGGCGGAAGCATGAACAGAGCATCCTGCAGCTTGTCCCGGGCCCAACCCTCGCCGCAGCAGAAGCAGGTGAACTCCTCCTCCCACGGCCTCCACCGGCGCCTCGTGCCGTGGACGCGCACGGACCACACGCTCAGCGCCGCCGCCACGATGCCCGGACATGATTGATCCCGTTCGAACACGCGGATAGCCGCATTCGCCGCTCCCGACAGACCCGGGACATCGCGATACCGCAACCAGGGGCCCGGCCAGCCGCGTCCCCGAGGCCGAAGCAAAGCTGGTGGTCTACGAGGCACGGCCCCTTCGCATACAAGTCATGGGAGACATCTTCCCACACCCAAGATCGGCCGGATAGAAGCTGGTAGGGGGAGACCATCTCCGTGTACCTGCCCGGCCGCTGGAACGAAACACCACCGAGTGCCCAGAACGGGCATCACCTGAACGGGACGGACGTGCTGGGACATGCCGCGTCCGGAGGCAGAACGACTTGTACGCGGGGTAAAAGCTCTCGCCTGTTCTACGGCGGCGTCGGCACTCGGCCTCTCCAGCCATTCACCCTCACCCGCCCCAGCCTGCCAGGCCACGACAACCTGGACGGGCGGTTCGGCACACATGCAACCGCCGCCCACCACGGTGCTCCGCGGCGCCCGTACGACGATGGGGCGCCCACCGAGGGGGAGCCCGTGGCGGCCGCACGGTGCGGGCCTCGCGACACTGTCCGCCGAGCGCCGGCAGCGGGACGGTGGGACGATCGAGGTGCTCGGACGTGCGGCCCTGGTCAGGGCAACCCGGCCGGGGCAGGATGCGCGATGAGCCCGGAGGTCGCCATGCACATGCGCCGGACCCTCGCCCTCCTGCCGCTGGCCCTGCTCGTTGTCGCCGGGTGCTCATCCGGGCCCTCGTACGAGGAGTCGGCCGACCGATGCGGGAAGATCTTGCTCCAACGTCCCGACGGCGAGACCGGCAAACCCAGGGAATGCGAGCCGCTCACGCAGGACGACTATGTAGCCCTCGTGCTCTTCGTCGAATCGCGGCAACGGGGATGGGCCGACGAGAACGGGGAGATCGACTGGTCCGAGCTGTTGGGGGACCTCCCCTCCGGCAGCAGCACTGGCGGCTGACGTGCTCGGCCCCTCATCGCAGCTGAGCGATGCCCACGTGCCGATCCTGGATCGGGCAGCCGTGACTGGTGACAGGACCGAGGGGCGCTGATCAAGGGATACGGCATCGTCCCACGGCGGCGGGCGCGAGCGCCGGTTCCTCGCCGGGGGCGGCGCCGACGTGCGGGGTGTTTCCCCGATGCCGGAGGTCCGCAGAGGCATCCACGGGCGCCAGTCCGTACCGTCCGGTGCGCGAGACCGCGCCGTGCGTACGGCACCGCTGAGGACGTTCCTGGATCGATTCGTACCGTGTCCACGGCGACGAGGTGGCCCGCGGCGTCGCACCGCTGACCTTCCTGTACGCCGCAGTCCGGCTGCTCTCGGACGCCACTTACCCCTGCGGCTCGCCCGTGCGGCAGGAGATCCCCCGGCCGACCGGAGCCATGACCACTCACCGGGTCCCGTCGTGTTGTCGGCCGAGCGTGGTCGAATGGCTGAGCAGCAGCACCTCCCCTCGGAGGGCCGGCACCGCCGACCGTCCGGCAGACAAACTGTCTGATCGACCCAGGAGGACTCAGATGCACAGCCTGCCTTTCGGCCCGCCGGGCCGCTTCTGGCGAGGCAATCTCCACACGCACTCCGACCGCTCCGACGGCGCACTGTCCCCGGAGGCGACCGTGCGGTACTACCGGGACGCCGGATACGACTTCCTGGCCGTCACGGACCACTTCCGATCCGAGTACGGGTTTCCGCTGACGGACACCACGTCCTCGCGTACGGAAGAGTTCACCACCTTGCTCGGTGCCGAGCTGCACGCGCCGCGTACGGAGGCCGGTCCGTCGTGGCACATCGTGGCCGTCGGCCTCCCGCTCGACTTCGTACCGCCCGCGCCGGAGGAGACCGGGCCCCAGCTGGCCCGCAGGGCCCGAGCCGCCGGCGCGTATGTGGGGATGGCCCACCCGGCCGCCTCTCTCCTGAGCATCGCGGACGCCGAGAGCCTGGACGCCGCACACGCGGTGGAGGTCTACAACGCGCTCGCCGCCCGAGAGGACCGCGGAGACAGCTGGCACCTGACCGACGTCCTCCTCAACCGCGGCTACCGGCTGCATGCCTACGCGGCCGACGACGCCCACCTCCAGCCCCAGGACCCGCCCGGCTGCGCCGCCTGGGTCCATGTCCGCGCCGAATCCCTCGCCCCTGACGAGCTCCTGGCCGCGCTCAAGGCCGGGCACTACTACTCGTCCACCGGCCCCGAGCTGCTCGACATCAGCCTGACCAGTGAGCACATCACCGTCCGCTGTTCCCCTGCCCGCCAGATCCTGATCACCGGCGGCGCTCCCGGAGCGCAGGTCGTGCAAGGCGCGGACCTGACAGATTGCACCCTGCCCCTGGCGATGTTCGGCAGCGGATTCTGCCGGGTCACGGTCGAGGACGAGGCCGGCGGACGGGCCTGGAGCAACCCCATCCACCTTCCGCCCACCACGGACGCGGGCGAGCTCTGACTCCCGCCATCCCCTCTCCCACCCCACCCGACGAGGGGGACCCCGGCCATGCTCCACCCCGCCCCGCGCGCGCTCGCCTGTGGACCACCGAGATCGGCCGACTGACCTGACCGCTCGACGGCATCACCCAGAACGTCCGCACCGAGGGCGGCCCCGGAGCCGAACAGGGCATCGCCCACCGCCCCTCGGCGACGACGAAGGCCCCCTGGTCCTCGACCTCACCCGGACCGGGGGCTCCGGCTCGGCACGCCGAACGGCGCGTCCCGGACGGCGTGCGGCGCCGGCAGCACCCCCTCGCCCAGCAGTACCACCTCGCCCAGCACGCCATCGACCGGCGGTCGCTCGACGAAGGTTTCGGCACGGTCGTTCGGGTCACCCCGAAGCCGTGACCTGGGGCGACGCGCCCCCACCGGTAGCCTTCCCGGCCGGCTGACCCGGTTCCATGGACCGGGAGGCCATCCCGTACCATCCGACTCGTCTGGTCAGCCTGTCTATTGACGGATAATCAGTTAATCGCACAGTGGTACGATCTCGGCGCAAGCGGGGCGGGCGGATGAGCGCGGAACGACACCTCTCACTTCAGGGGTGTTCCGCGCAGGCGTCCCGACGCGGACGGTTCGCCGGGGCACCGCATCGACAGGAATTCAGTCACTGGCCACCGGCCGCCTGAAGAGAGTCTTATGACGGAATACATACAGAACCCGGCACTGTGGGCTCTGTTGGCCCTCGTTCTTGCCGCCATCGCCGTTATCGTCCGCCAGCGCAAGGCGGCCAAGGCTTTGAAGCAGCAGATCGACGGGCTCCGGAGCCACTACTCCGACCTGGAGAACCAGTACACGCAGTCCGTCGAGGCGGCGCAGGAGCAGGCCGAGGAAGCGACGAAGACGGTCCTGAAGTCCGCGATGCGGACGCTCCAGGGCCTCGCCGCCGAACAGCAGCTGGTCGTCTCACGGCTGCAGAGCAAGTACGGCGAGTCCTCCATGCTCCAGGACCTGCTCGAGATCGACCACACCAACTCGCAGTTCGGCCGACGGGCGCAGTCCATCGCCGTGCTGTGCGACGGATGGCTCGGCCGCCACCGCGACGTGGCGTCCGTGTACGACGTGATCCGCAGCGCCCAGGGGCGAGTCCGGCACTACCGCCGCGTGGAGATCCTCTCCCGCGTCGACTTCGGCCTCACCAGCCGAGTCGTCGAACCGGTCGCGCTCGCGCTCGCCGAGCTCCTCGACAACGCCACGAGCTACTCCAGCCCGGACACCGTCGTCGAGATCAACACCCGCACCGTGCCCAAGGGCGTCTGCATCGTCGTCGACGACGCCGGTGTCGGCATGAGCGACGAGGAACGGCTGCGCGCCGAGCGACTGCTCACCAGCAACCGCGTCACCGGCGTCTCCGGACTCGGCAACCCGCCGCAGTTCGGCTTCGCGGTGATCGGCGTCCTCGCCGAGCGCTTCGGCTTCGAGGTGGCCGTGGACTCCTCCTCCCCCTACGGCGGAGTCCGCGCGGTCGTCCTGCTGCCGCACGAACTGCTCACCAGCGTGCCGGTGCAGAAGCCCGCGGCGCCACCCGTGATCACTCCCAGCGCACCGAACCCGAACGGGCCCGAATCCGTGCTCCCGAACTCCTCGACCGCCGACGGCCTGCCCAAGCGGCGCCGCAAGCGGCCCATGGCCATCGTGCCCAGCAGTACACCCGCACAGGCTCCGAGCCGCTCCGACGCCGAAGCGGCGGCGATCATGGGTGCCTTCCAGCGAGGCACGGAGTCCGGCCGGGCCGCCTTCCCGGAGACACCGGACCGCACGAGCGGCACATATCGTGCAAGCAGCGAAGGACATGAGGACTCGTGAACGACGATCTGTCATGGATGCTCGACAGCGCCCTGGAGATTCCCGGGGCCCTGCACGCGGTCCTGATATCCGCCGACGGCCTGCTGATGGCCAGGTCGAACGGCTACGGCAAGGACAACGCCGACCGTGTCGCGGCCGCGATGAGCGGCGTGCAGTCGCTGAGCCGCTCGCTCGCCTTCTTCTGCGAGGACCCGAGTGCGCGGTGGCGGCAGACCCTGGTCGAGTTCGACGGCGGCTGGGTCTTCCTGATCTCCGCCGGTGAGGGCGCCTACCTCGGCCTCTCCGCGTCCCCGGACGTCGACATGGCAGACATCACCTTCCGGATGCAGCAGCTCGTGGGCCAGCTCGGCAAGGTGCTCATGACGCCGCCGCGCGAGAACCTCGGCACGCGCTCATGACGGGACAGGAGTGGGAGCCCGAGGCCGCCGAGCTGGTCCGGCCGTACGTCATCACCAAGGGACGCGGCCTGCCCGACGAGGAGCAGCTCTCCCTGATCACGCTGGTGACGGTGGCACCGGAGGAGGGCCAGCGGCCCACCCGGCTCTCCCCCGAGGAGCAGCGGCTGATCGACATGTGCTCCGCCGGCTACCTGTCGGTCGCCGAGATCGCCGGCCACACCCGGCTGCCGCTCGGCGTGGTGAAGATCCTCCTCGCCGCCCTGGCCGAGGGCGGCTACCTCATCACCCGCTCCCCGGTGCGCCGAGCCGCCCTCGCCGACCGGGAGATCCTGGAGGAGGTGCTGCATGGTCTCCGCGCCAAGTTTGGGTAAGCAGGACTACGTACGCGACGGCGCTTCGCAGATCCCGGTGAAGATCCTCGTCGTCGGACACTTCGCGGTGGGCAAGACCACGTTCATCGGCTCGATCTCGGAGATCGAGCCGCTGACCACCGAGGAGCGGATGACGCAGGCCGCCGAGCACGTCGACGACCTCAAGGGCGTCCGGAGCAAGACCACCACCACGGTGGCCATGGACTTCGGCCGGCTGACCATCAGCGACCGCATCGTGCTGTACCTGTTCGGCACCCCCGGCCAGCAGCGATTCGTACAGATGTGGGAGGACCTCGCGCGCGGAGCCCTCGGCGCGCTGGTCCTCGTCGACCCCGAGCGGCTCGCGGACTCCTTCGCGGTCATCGATCTGATCGAGCAGTACGGGCTGGAATACGCCATCGCCGTCAACCACTTCGACGGCACGCCCCTGCGGGACGAAGCGGCGCTGCGCGAGGCGTTGGACCTGCTCGACGACACCCCCGTCGTCACCTGCGACGCGCGCGACGAGAAGTCGTCCGCCGGCGCACTCACCACCCTGGTCCGCTTCCTGCTGGACCGCGCCCGACAGGAGCAGTAGCCGACATGGACACCCACACCCCCGCCCCGGTGCCCCCGCCCGGCTGCCCCGCCCACGGCTCCGGCGCACGCATCCCGCTGCACGGACCGGAGTTCGCCGCGGACCCGCAGGCGTACTACGCGTACATGCGCCACTACGGGCCCACCGCGCCGGTGGAACTCGCCCCCGGGGTGGACGCCACCCTCGTCACCGACTACCCCACCGCGCTCCAGCTGCTCCAGGACTCCGCGTCCTTCCGCAAGGACGCGCGGCTGTGGCGGGACTTCAACGAGGGCCGGATCCCGCACGACAGCCCCGTCGTGCCCCTCCTCGCCTACCGGCAGAACTGCATGTTCAGCGACGGCGGCGAGCACCTGCGGCTGCGCCAGGCGATCACGGACAGCATGGCCCGGATCGACACGCAGCGGCTGGCCCGGAACACCGAGCGGATCTCGGACTACCTGATCTCCCAGTTCGGCTCCCGCGGGTCGGCCGACCTGCTCGGCGACTACGCCAAGCAGCTCCCGCTGTTCGTCTTCAACGAACTCTTCGGCTGCCCGGCCGGCATCGGCGACCGGGTGCTCTTCGGCATCACCGGGATGTTCGACGGAGTGAACGCCGAGAAGGCCACCGCGGTGCTGTTCGGGGCCGTGCAGGAACTGGTCACGCTCAAGCGGAGCCGGCCGGGCGACGACGTCACGTCCTGGCTGATGCAGCACCACGCCAAGCTGAGCGACGAGGAGATGGTCCACCAGCTCGCCCTCCTCCTCGGCGCCGGCGCCGAACCGCTGCGCAACCTCCTCGGCAACACCCTGCACCGGCTGCTCACCGACGACCGCTACGCCGACGGCGGCGGCCTGATCGACGAGGCGCTCGACGACACGCTGTGGGACAACCCGCCCATGTCGAACTACGCGCCCCACTACCCGGCCAGGGACATGGAGTTCGCGGGCGAGAAGGTGCAGGCGGGGGAACTGATGCTGGTGAGCTTCGCCGCCGCCAACTCCAGCCCCGCCCTCAAGGCCGCCCGTACGACCGGCAGCAACCGGTCCCACCTGGCGTGGAGCGCGGGCCTGCACGGCTGCCCGTCCAAGGAGCCGGCCCGGCACATCACCGTCACGGCCATCGAGCACCTGCTCAACCGGCTGCCGGACGTCGAACTCGCCGTACCGGAAGACAGCCTGATCTGGCGTCCCGGACCCTTCAACCGGGCCCTGTCCACGCTGCCCGCCAAGTTCACCCCCGTCCCGACACCGGGACATGGCGACACGAGGTCCGACGCGAGCGGCACCGCGTCCGGCGCTCAGTTCGGCGACCGGACCGGCGGGGAGGGCAAGGGAGAACGGAAGGGCCGCTGGAGCCAGTTCCTGTCCTGGCTCACCAGCTGATCCACAAGTTCTCCATAGGCTCCCTACCTCTGCATGACTATTCGATCTCGAGGGTAGTGATCGACGTGGCACCAATGTTGCGTATGAGGTAGAGGAGATGTCGTGGACCACATATCCACCGACACCGCTGTGGCAGAGCCACCGACCCGTGTCGGTGCGCACCGGGATACCCGCCCTCGTCGGCGGGTATCTTCTTGCGCACCCGTATTTCTGGTGGGGTGCTGGTGACCGGCTTGCCGCACGACATCCTCCCGGATCCTCGGTCCGGCACTCTCGGCGCTCTCACCCGGGCCCAGTTGGTACGCCTCTGCGGCGTCGCAGGGCTTTCTCCGGCCGATACGGAGACGTACGCGCAGACTCTGGTCGAGGCGCTGGGCCCGTCCGCCGAGCGGTCGTTGGCCCTGCCGCCCCCGTCGCGGACCTTCCTCTCGGACGACCACACCCCCGTCGAGTACTCGCTCTCCTTCAGCCCCGGCCGGGCCCCGGCGCTGCGTGTGCTGGTGGAGCCGGGCTGCGGCGCGGACACCCGGTCGGAGAACGGCCGGATCGGTCTGGACGTCGTCCGCACCATGGCCCGGCGCTGGGACTTCTCCACCGAGCAGCTCGACAGGATCGAGGACCTCTTCTTCCCCTCCCAGCCGAAGGGTCCGCTGGCGCTATGGATCGCGCTGGAACTGCTGCCCGGCGGCGTGCCCAAGATGAAGGTGTACCTGAACCCGGCAGCGTCAGGGGTGAAACGTTCCGCCAAGACCGTGCGGAAGGCCCTGCGAAGACTCGGGCACAAGAAGGCGCACAGGGCGCTGCCGAAGGCGGACGGCCACCCCTTCCTCGCCCTGGACCTGGGCCACTGGGAGACACCGCGGGTGAAGGTGTACACCCGGCACCTCGACCTGTCGGCCGCCGAGGCGGGCAGCCTGTCCCGTACCGGCTCCGGCCCGGGGCCGGCGGAGATCCAGGAGTTCTTCCGGGCCGCCGCCGCCACCGACGACCTCGACCGGCGGCCCGGCCTGTCCTGCCACTCCTTCACCGAGACGGAGACCGGCCGCCCCAGCGGCTTCACCCTCCACATCCCGGTCCGTGACTACGCCCGCGACGACAAGGAGGTCCTCGACCGAGCCGTGGACGTGCTGCGGAGCCACGGCATGGACCCCCTCCCGCTGGTCCGCTCGCTGCCCGCCCTCACCGCGAGGCGACCCAAGGACGGCGTGGGCCTCATCGCCTACCTCGCGCTCGTCCACCAGCAGGGCCATCCGCCCCGGGTGACCGCGTACCTCTCGTCGGAGGCTTACGCCGTCAGACCGCCGGCGAAACTGCCGCGCCGCGCGGCGGCGGGCGTCTAGCGACGCCCCACGACGGGCTCCCGGTGGATCTCCACCGGGAGCCCCTGTCGTAGGGGCCGGGCACGGAGCCCGGCCACGTCGTCAGACGGTCTGGAGCCCTCGCATCTCCTTGAGGTAAGGACCGACGTCGACCTGGATGGAGGAGCCGCCCGCCGCCGTGCCGTACCGCGCGGCGATGCCGCTCAGGTACGCGTCGACCTCCTCGCCCATCACGTCCGCGTCCGGCAGGACGACCTCGCCACCGATGATGCGGGCGACCCAATGGGTCTGGGCCTCCACGAGCCGCGTGATCGCGCCCATCGGACGGACCAGGCCGACGAAGTACAGACCGGGGCGGCCGGGAGCGACGACCCGCCGGTACAGCTCGACCGACCCGCCCGGCCCCGCCGGGCATCCCTCGGGAAGGAACGGGAAGTCCATCTCGTAGCCGGTGCAGTAGACGATCGCGTCGGCCTCCTCCGAGGTCCCGTCGGTGAAGACCACCCGCGCGCCGTCGAGGTGGTCGATCCCCGGCCTGGGGTGCACCGCGCCGTGGCGTATGCGGCTGAGGATCTCGTCCGAGATGGTCACGGGGGAGGAGAAGAGCGGGTGGTCCGGCTCGGGCAGCCCGTAGTCGGACAGTCGGCCCCGCGCGACCTGCAGCGCCTTCTCGGCGAAGTCGACCTGCTCGGGCAGGGACATGGCCGTGAACCACGACACCTCGGCCATCTCGTCGACCGACATGCCGTAGAGCTGCTTGGGAACGATGTGCAGCCCCCGACGCACCGAGAGCACGGTGCGCGCGGCGTGCCGGGAGAGGTCCGTGGCGATATCCACCGCCGAGGCGCCGAGTCCCACGACGACGACGCGCTGCTCGGCGAAGTCGGCCCCGTGCTGGTAGTCGACGGCATGCAGGATCCTGCCGGCGAACCCGTCGGAACCGGGAGGTGAGGGCTTCGGCAGCGTCGGCACGGTGTTGTGCCCCGAGGCGACGACGACATGGGCGAACCGCCGCGACTCCAGCGTCCCGTCCGCCCCTCGGCTGACGACCGTCCACGACGCGTCGTCACCCTCCTCCTGCCGCACCGAGACGACCTCGACGCCGAACTCGATGCGGTCCAGCACCCCCGCCCATTCGGCGAAGGACCGCAGATAGGCCGCGACCTCGCTGTGCCGCGGATACAGGGGGTACGCGTCGGGCATCGGGAACTCGGTGTACCCCGTGAGCTGCTTCGCGGTGTTCAGGTGCAGCGACTGGTACCCGGGCCCCGGCTCACCGGCTCCCGGCTGCCGCCAGATCCCGCCGACATCGACCGCCCGCTCGAGACAGACGAAATCGATTCCCTTGACCGCCAGAGCGCGTGCGGTCGCCAGCCCCGACAGCCCCGCACCGATCACGCACACACTCAAGGTTTCTCCCATAGAACAAACACTCTCTACTCGAACGATCTTTCACTTCCCATCCGCCCCCCGCCTCACACGCGCACCCCCCGAGGCACCCGTCACACCCACGGCACCCCACCGAGGAGCTGGACGACCGGACGAGCCGTCTCTGACAAGGAGCCGGCCGTGCGCGATACGGGCGGTTCACCCGAACATGGCCGAGACGGTTCGAGTCGGCCTCTGTCGGACGGTCCGAAGCGCCCCGCCAGTCCCGTCGCCGGCCTGTGCTGAGAGAATCAGCCGATGCGTGTGCAGTCAGAGAGACGACCGGAGGAGCGAGTGACTGCTCAGCCCCCCCTTTGAAGAGGCTCCGGTGACGGTGGCCACGGACGCGGGAATGCTCGTCCTGTGGGATCCGCGGCGGTTCGAGGCCGTCGTCGATGACGACACCTGGGAGGACGAACTCCTCGACGACGAGGACATCGTCCGTCATGTCCAGGAGGGTTCTCTCGTTCCGCTCAACGTCGGCGGAGACGGCGCGTTCAGCGTTCTGGTCCGCTCGGGCACCGCCGCCGCGCCGGCCCGGCTGACCGAGCGGGAGGCGATCCATCAGCTGGTCGCTTCCCAGCCCTACCTGTTCGTCTCCCGCGGTCGTGCGTTCGTCAGTGGCATCGAGGACGTCAGTGGGGACGCCCCGGAGGGCGTGATCGAACACTCCGTGCCCGAGGGCCGTCATGCAGTGGTCGTCCATCTGATCGACTGACAGGCCGAAGCCGGCAGCCAGGACCAGGACGGGCGGCCCGTTCCAGGAGCCCTGCCGGACTTCGTGGTGCTGATCAACCCTGCCCAACCCGGTCAGGGACCCTTCCGGACCGCGGTGAATACGTTCGAAGCCCCCAACGGCTGAACTGGAACGGACCCGGCTCGGACCGCCGTGAACTGACTGCTGGGCGGAGAATTCGTGGACGTGGGCTGCGAGGAATGCCTGCTGGCCAGGTTCACCATCGGATGGATTGCCGCCACGTCTCGGCGTGACCGGGCAGTACCGCTCCCGGACGATCTGCCGCAGCTGCGGGGCCTTGCGAGGTTCGCGGACATCCTCGGCGTCGCCGCCCCCGCCCCGCATCGCGGAGAGCGAGGCCCGGGAGGCGGCGATGCGGCGCCGGCGGACCAGGCCCGAGGGCCTGAACTGGGTGCTGGGCCATCTGCGCGAGCGCGGCGGCCCGGTCCCCGACCCCATCCACCTCCCGGTTCGGTGAGGTTCTCCGGTCACTCGGTACTACTGATTTCTGTGAGCGCGAAGCGTGACACCCTTTCAACGGTGGCCGCGTGGCGCTCTGGGCGCTGTCGATCCGGAGTTCGTTCGACTCCTGGGCTGCCGAGAGACGACCAGTGACGGCAACGGGCTGTCAGAGATGGCTGCCCCTGCGTGCCCGGGACGAACAGACCGTCGCCCAAAGGCGGAGACGTGAGTGACCCCGGCGGCCTGCCCGTCAAGGCCCCTCACTGTCACTGTCGAGCCAGTCCCCACCGCGGTGGGGACCATCGACCCGCCGGCCCCCTCGCGACCACCCTGTCCGGGCTTCCACGGAGGACCGCACGCCGGCACCGACGCCTTGACCGCCCGGGAGCTCGGGGCTGCCGATCAGCTTTGCTCGCAACGGTCGGGAGCGTGATCCGCAGGCGACTGGATCTCGCGCAGCCGCGCAAAGGGCACAGCGGAGGCGAGCGCGAGAGCGATCGCGCCCACGAGCAGGAGGGCGAGCCAGGCGCCGGACCTGTCGATGACGAATCCTGCCGCGGCGGACGCCAGTGATGCACCGAGGTTCACGGAGGTGTTGATCCATGTCGACGCCTCCGTCCGGCTGGTCTCCGGAACGATGGTGTCGGCGATGAGGTATCCGGTGATGAGGGACGGGGCGAGGAAGAGGCCGATGAGGGCGAGTCCCGCGGCGAAGAGACCGAGTGTGTCCAGCTGGGACACGAACACCGCGGCAAGCCCCATGCTGACGCACAGGGCGAACAGCCTCTTGCCGATTCCCGACCTGAGGTTCAGGTGCCCATAGAGGAAACCCCCGAGAGCGCTTCCGCCGGCAAAGGCCGCCAGGAGCCAGCCCGACGCTGCGACAGCATCATGTTCAGCAGCGGTGGCCGGCGCCGCGATCTCCGCGACGCCCAATACGCCACCGACGCCCAACAGGACGACCAACACCCGCGCGAAACCGGGCTGTCGCAGCGGTCGATCACCTTGCGCGGCGCTCCCTCCTGTCCCGCGGAGTGCCCGCGACGACGCACTGGACGTCATCGCGGCGGTGCCAAGCGAAACCGCTGCCGCGGTCACCCAGAGCCCCGTACTGGGGGAACTGGTCACGATGACCGCAGTGATGATGACAGGACCAGCGACGAAGAGGAGTTCTTCGCAGACCGCGTCGAGACTGAATGCCTTGGTTCGCTGGTCACCCGCTGTTGTGAGCGATGCCCAGACCATGCGCATCGCCGCTCCCAGGGGTGGCGCTGTCAGGCCGACCACCGCACTGAGAAGCAGCAACGAGATGTCCGAGGCGCTCTCGGATGCCGTGATGAGCGCGAGAGCGATGAACCCGGATGCCTGGCCCGAAGCCATCGTGTTGAGCGCGACCCGTTGACCGAATCGGTCGACGGCCCGGGCACGCCAGGGGGCCGCCAGGACGTTGGCGATGCCGAACACCGCTGTCGCGAAACCGGCCTGCGTGTACGAACCCGTGCTGTCCTGGACGGCGAGGAGGAGGGCCAGACCTCCCATCGCGAGGGCGGACCGGCCAAGCAGGGCAGGAAGGAAGGCGCGAAGAGCACCAGGAAGGAGAAGTACGGCGAGCACGAAGAAGCTCCGATGATGTGCGACCGACGCTGAACGCGAGGCCGCCAGGAATCTGACGGCTATCGAGGTCCGGAGGGCGGGACAGAGCGCACCCTCAACGGATCAGAACCTGGACGGGAGAAACCCAGGACCGTCAGATGAACATCACGATGAACATCCGGGAAGGATAACAGGACGCGGGTACTCGTCGGCTTGGGTATTTCCGCGCCCGCGATCACGTCTGGTGCAGAAGGCCGCAGCTGTGCGATCCAAAGCATCAGGGTCCGGGAGCTGCACGCGGAATGGCTCGCTCCTGTTCCGGCATGCGGGGGAGGATGGTGGGGAGATCCGGACCGATCCGGGTGGTCGTCGACACCCCACCTTCCCTCCCCGGTCCTGCTCAGCGGGCGTTGAGCACGCGTGCCACGACGTCGCCACCGGAGTCGCCGCCGTGTCCGCCGGAGTCCACGACCGCGGCGGCCGCCAGGTCTCCGGCGTAGGCGGTGAACCAGGCGTTGGAGTCGCCCTGGCCGTCGACCTCGGCCGAGCCGGTCTTGGCGCCCTTCGCCCCGCTGACCGAGGCCATGGCCCGCGCCCCGGTGCCCTCTCCGGTGGCGGCGGCGGCCATCAGCTGCCGCAGGGTGGAGGCCATGCCTTCCGGGAGCTGCCGGGTGGGGGCGAGGGTGCGGTCGTCGAGCGACTGCGGGACGATCACCGGTTGCCGGAAGGCGCCGCTTTTCACGGTGGCGGCGATCGAGGCCATGGTGAGGGCGTTCATCTGGATCTTGCCCTGGCCGATGTAGGAGGCGGCCGTCTCGGCGCCCGACGAGTCGGGGACGGAGCCGTCCCAGGTCTTCACGCCGGTCTCCCACACCTCGCCGATGCCGAAGTACTTCTTCGCCGTCTCGCCGAGCGCCGCGCCCGCACTCGTGCCCAGGGGCTTGACCGGCTTGATGAAGGAGGTGTTGCAGGAGCGGGCGAAGGCCCGCTGGAAGGTGGTGGTGCCGAGATCGAAGTCCTTGAGGTTGTGGAACTCGCGCTCCCAGGTGACGGTCGGCGGGCACTCCACCTTCGATCCGGCACCCGTGACCAGCCCCTTGTCGAGCATCATCGCGGCGGTGACGATCTTCATCGTGGAGCCTGGTGCCTGGGCGCCGCCGAAGGCGGTGTTGAAGCCCTGGGCCGGGTTGTTGGCCACGGCCCGGATCCGGCCGGTGCTGGGTTCCACGGCGACCACGGACGCCTTGTCGTACCGCTTGACCGCCTTCTCCGCGGCGGCCTGGACACCCGCGTCGATATAGGTCTTCAGCGTGCCCTCCTTGCCCTTCGTCAAGGTGAGAAGGGTCCGGTCGGGTATGTCCTGGGCGGACGAGGTGATCGCCAGTTCAACCCCGGCGACGCCGCCGGCCTTCGAGCCGTACTTCTGCCGCAGTTCGGCGAGGACGCCCTTCAGCGAGGGGAACTTCTCCTCGGTCAGCTCGACGCCGTCCTTGTCGACCGCCTTGATGGGTGGTGCGGACGCCTTCGACGTGACCAGCGAGGTGCCCTCGGTGAGCTGCGGGTGTACGACGGCCGGCTGCCAGTCGACCAGCGGCCTGCCCGTGGTGAGCCCGCGGACCACGGTCAGTGAGGAGGAATACGTCAGGCGCTTGGACACCCCGGCGTACTCCACGGTCGCCTCGACCGTGTACGGCACCTTCGCGCCCACCGCCTCACCCGGCTCGATCACGGCCTTGGTGACATGGGCCGTCGTGCTGTAGCCGGTGATCATCGGCTCGGCCTCGGCGGCGTTGTTGGTCAGCTGGGCGGCGGTGGGCCCGTCTCCCGAGGCCCAGGCAGCCAGGAAGTCCCGGGCCGTCTTCTCGATCTCCGCGGCGTCGGGCGGGCCGGTCTTCTTCGCCGCGGACCGCGTGGAGACGCCTCCCCCGTCGTTCTCGCCGCTCAGCCCGTTCCAGAGGTTCCAGCCTCCGTACCCCACGCCCGTCGCCACGACGGCGAACACACCGCCGACAACGGCGACCTTCACACCACTACGCATGGCCACAGCCCCTCCCCAGAGTGCACATGCTTGCCCTGAACGCGTTCAAAAAGGCGAATCACGGGCACCCTATGGGACGCAAGCGGCACATGGGTCGACCGTTATCCGACCGGTACCCGGGATCTGACGACACGTCCGGCCCACTCCTCCGCGGATGTGTGCAAGGGCTGCGCCCCGAGTTAAATGCGGTACAAGCGCGATCTCCCTGCTCGGCGGCCCGGACCGCCTACCGCCGGTAGAGGTCGGGTCGGCCGTCGTGGCCCTGCTGCTCCTGTTGTGTCCAGCCCTGCGGTGGGCCGTACGCGTCCTGCGGGGCGTACGACTGGTGCTGTGGGGGCGTGTGCGCCTGCTCCAGGGAGGAGGTTCGCTCCTGGCCGCCGAACTCCTGGCCGTCACCGGAACCCTGGCCGCAGGACGGCCGCCGGCCGTACTGCGTCGCGCCGGCCGGTACCGGCTGGGGGAGGCGCAGCCGGCGGGTCTCGTCGGAGCCGGCCGCGTGCTGGCCGCGGCGGGCGGAGTTCAGGTTGCCCGGCCACCAGTTCCACCGGCCGAGGGCTGTCATCAGGGCCGGGAGGACGAAGATGCGGATCACCACGGCGTCCAGCAGGATCGCCGCCGCCAGGCCCACGCCCAGCTGCTTGAACTCCACCATGCTGAGAGTGCCGAAGATCGCGAACACGGCCACCATGACGATCGCCGCACTCGTCACGACGCCGGCGGAGCGGGTGATGCCGTCCCGGACGGCGTCACGGACGTCCGCCCCGTCGAGGGCGGCCTCCCGGATCCGGCTCACGACGAACACGTGGTAGTCCATCGAGAGGCCGAACAGCACGACGAAGAGGAAGAGCGGGAGCCAGGAGACGACCGCACCGGAACTGTGGAAGTCGAGCAGGTCCTCCGCCCAGGTGTTCTGGAACACCGCGACGAGAGCACCGAAGGAGGCGGCTGCCGACAGCAGGTTGAGGAGGATCGCGGAGAGTGCCACGGCGAGCGAGCGAAAGATGATGACCATGGTGGCGAAGGTCAGCAGCAGGATGAAGCCGACCACCCACGGCATCCGGTCCTCCAGATGGCCGGTGAAGTCGACCCCCTGGGCGACCTTGCCGCCGACGGCGCCCTCGGCGCCCTGCACGGGTGCGATCGCCTCGGGCACCCAGGCCCGCAGCAGTTCGAGGGACTTCCGCGCCCCGTCGCTCTTCGGCGAGTGCGGGGTGCCGACGGCGACGGTGTGCACGCGCTGGTCGGCGGAGGCGCGGATCGTGGGCGTCTGGTCGTCGGCGAACAGCTCCTGGCCCTCGGTGCGGCTCAGCAGGGTCTTGAGCGCGGCCTCGACCTCACCGGCCCGCTCCGCGGGGGCCCGCACGGTCACCTGGTGCACGGTGCCCTTGCTGGGGAAGGCGGAGGTCAGCCGGTCCATGGCCTGGACGACGGGGATGTCGCGTGACAGGTCGTCGGAGCCGGGCTGCTTCAGCTTCATGTCCAGGGCGGGCAGGGCGAGGGCGAGCAGGGCGCCGACGGAGACCACGAGGGTGAGCACGGGCCGTACGAGGGCGGGGCGCAGCAGAACGGGCCAGATCCGGGACTCGTCGGAGCGCATCGTGAGCCGCCAGAGGAGCGGGACCTTCGGCCGGTCGACCCAGCGGCCGAGCTTGGCGAGGAGCGCGGGGAGTACGGTCAGCGAGGCCAGGACGGCGACGGCCACGACGATGATCGACCCGGTGGCCAGGGAGGCGAAGGTGGCCTCCTGAGCGAGGTAGAGGCCGGCCATGGAGACGATGACGGTCGTGCCGGAGACGACGACGGTGTGGCCGGAGGTCTCGGCGGCGATCTCGATGGCGTCCAGGTGCGAGGCGCCCTTGTGACGCTCCTCCCGTTCCCGCTTGAGGTAGAAGAGCGAATAGTCGACGCCGACGGCCATGCCCATGAGCAGGATGACGTTGCTCACCGCGCTGGTCTCGGGCAGGACGTGCGAGGCCAGGGCCGACAGCCCGATCGCGGCGGCGACACAGGACATGGCCAGCAGCACCGGCACACTGGCGGCGATGACCGCGCCGAAGACGACGAGCAGGATCAGCAGTGTCAGCGGAAGGCTGATCAGCTCGGCCTTCTCGAAGTCCTCGCCCAGGGTCTCGCCGAGCCCCTTGGCGGTGGATCCGGTGCCGATCTGGTCGATCCTGATGCCCTCGTGGGCCTTCTCGGTCGCCGCGCTCGCGTCGAGCAGCGGCTGGACCCGCGTGTCGGCGTTCTCGGTGTCGCCCTTCATGGTGACGAGGAGCAGCAGGGCCTTGCCGTCGGGGGAGGGGAAGGCGGTGCCGACGCTCTCCACGTCGGGCAGGGCCTTCATCTTCCCGGCGAGCTCCTCAGCGGCCTTCCGGGCGGTGGCGACATCGAGCTTCCCGCCGTTCGCGGCGCTGATGAGGACGTTCTCCTCGGGCTTCTCGATGAAGTGCCCCGAGGCCGTGATCCGGCCCGCCCGGCCGGCCTCGCCGACTCCCGACTCCTGGTCGCTGATCTTGTTCGTGCCGGCGGCTCCGCCCAAGAAGAGACACAGCGCGACGAAGGCCACCCACAGGCCGATGGCGGACCACGGATGCGTGGCGCTCCATCGCGCGATCCGTACCGTTGCCGGTTTCTTTCGCACCTTCTGTTTCCTCCCATTGCTGCGGAAACCGCCGGGGCGGCTGCCGTTCTGCGATGAGGAGGACGCTAGTCAGGGGCGGAGGGCGGGGGCACGAGGTAAACCGCCTGAGCAGGACCGGCTTTCCGCAGCGTCAACCCTGCGGGTTCCCGTAACGAGGACCCTGCGGTTTCCCGTAACACCTTGAAGAGAATCGATTCCGGCGACAGGAAGACGCCATCTCGTGGCGTTGGTCGAAGGGGGATGAACGGAGGCCATAGGAGTGGTTCGCTCCCGCTGATGGCTGCAGCCGTGTGCGACCCGGATCCCGGCTTCTGCCGCTGGTTCGGCGAGGCGGCGGTCTACGCGTCCGGACGCCGCCGTGTGAGGGCGGCATCGGTGGACTGCCTGCGGAACGGCACCGGGTGTACGGGCCCGGTGGCTGACGGCACCGCAGCGGCGCCGGCGACGCTGACGCGCCCGTGGACGCGGCCTCTTGGCCGGCTGTGTCCCGGGCGCGTCCGCGTCATCGCGTCTGCCGCAGCCGCTCAGCGCCTCGGCAGACGGGATCCGCCGTCCGCCTCTCTCTCATCGTGGTGTTCTCGCCGAACGGGTGTCGGCGGCCTTGTGGCCGGCCGCGTCCGGGACCGAGCCGGAGCGGACCGCCTCCACGTCGGCGCCGGAGTGACGTTCCGCCCACGTCTCCAGCGCCGCCCGGCAGGCATGGTCGAGGAAGTGGATCCCGGAGAGGTCCAGAACGACACGGCGGTCGCTGGGCAGGGCTTCCAGGGTGTCGAGTATCTGGGGAAGCCTCAGAAAGGTGACGGTTCCCTGCAACCGTACGAGGATCGCGCCGTGCCCGTCGTCGATGTGCTCGATCCGCAGGTGCGAGGCGTCCCAGGCGGCCTTGACGACCGACAGGACGACACCCGTCAGAACACCCTCGAACATACCGACGGCGACGATGGCCGCCGCCGTCGCGACGAGGACGAACGCCTCGCCCCGCTGGCGGCGCCAGAGCCCGCGGACGCCGGCGAAGGGGATCAGTTTCCAGCCGGCGTGGACGAGAATCCCCGCCAGCGCGGCCAGCGGGATGTACGCGAGCACGGCGGGCAGCAGCGCGACGAAGAGCAACAGCCAGACGCCATGAAGGACGCGGGACGCCTTCGTGCGGGCGCCGGCCTCGACGTTGGCCGAACTGCGCACGATGACCGCGGTGAGCGGCAGAGCGCCGAGCAGACCGCACAGCGCGTTGCCCGCGCCCTGGGCGACGAGTTCCTTGTCGTATGCGGTGCGGGGTCCCGAGTGGAGCCGGTCGACGGCGGCCGCGCTGAACAGGGACTCGGCGGAGGCGATCAGGGCAAAGGCGAGGACGGTGCCGAGAACGGCCGGCTCGACGATGGACGAGAGGGCGTCGGCCCCCGGGAGGTGGACGGCTTCCAGCATGCCGCTCACGCGTACGGTCGCGACGGGGAGGCCGAGCAGAACGGTGGCGGCGGCGGCCAGCAGCACCGCCACCAGGGCTCCGGGGATCGCCTTGGCCCGGCGCGGCATGTGCCGCCAGCCGACGATGACGAGGACGGTGCCGGCTCCGACCGCGAGCGACACCAGAGCCGTGCGGTCGCCGAGCGCTTGGACGAGGGCTCTCGGCAGTGCGGTGAGTTTTTCGACGCCTCCGGCCGGGGCGGGGATGCCCGCGGCCGCGTAGATCTGGCCCGCGATGATGACGAGGCCGATACCCGCGAGCATGCCCTCGACGACGGACAGGGAGATCGCGCGGAACCAGCGGCCCCAGCGCAGGCAGCCCATGACGATCTGGAGCACCCCGGCCAGCAGCACGATGACGCCGAGCACGGGAAGGCCGAAGGCCCGGACCGTTTCGAAGACGAGCACGGTGAGCCCGGCGGCGGGGCCCGAGACCTGGAGACTGCTGCCGCGCATCAGACCGGTGACGATGCCTCCGACGACGCCGGTGATGAGGCCCAGTTCCGCGGGGACTCCTGAGGCGACGGCCACGCCGAGGCAGAGCGGGAGGGCGACGAGGAAGACGACGAGCGAGGCCGCGACGTCCTGGCGCAGGTGGGGGAAGGAACGCGGCATGTGGACGTCCCTCCTCACAGCGCCTCGTAGGGGACGTCGGCCGACGTCCGTTCGACGTGCGGACCGCGTCGGGCAGCGGGCGGGGCGAGTGTCGCCCGCCCAGAGGAAAGGGGGGATGGAAGGGGCGACGGCCGGACGACGGCAGGACGTCCCTCCTTCGGGCGGGCGGGTGCGCATCGGCGGGCAGCGTCGATGGGGGGCTGCATGAAGAAATCCTCCTGGCGCGCTGTGGGGGCGCGTCGGGCTGACAGGTCGGGACGGGGGGCAGACAGTCCGTCAGCAGAGGAAGACCTGCAGCGTGGGAGCCTCCTGACCGCCGTGGGTTCTCGGCCTGCTGTCCGGCCTGCCGACGTGATCGTTCGGCGGAGTGGACAGCGGGTTGGTGCGACGCGAGACGAGGAGCAGGGGACCGAGGGGGCGGGTGGCCGAGGTGGCGGGCCGCCGCCGGTTCTGGCGGGCCAAGGAATCCGTGGGGGTTCCGGCCTCGCCGCCCGGAGCGTGAGCGACCTCGTACGCGGCCGAGGCGGCGCTGCGGACGCCGGTCTGCTGAACCTGCGGTCCTGCCCCGACCGTCGCCCCACCCCAGGACGGCAGCCCGCAGGCGATCCCGACGAGGGTGAGAACGAGAAGGAGGACCGAGGGGAAGGACACCGTCGTGCGTACGGACGACATCGCGACATTCCTCCTTCCTTGCGGGACGGCGGGATCGCGGGATCAGCCAAGAGAATCCCAAGGCCGGGTCAATGAAGAGTAATGGCCGGTAGGGAGGGATGGGGTGCAAAACGTCCCCGCATCAGGGTGTTCGAAGGCAACCGGCCTGATGTTGACGCGAACGGTATGGAACGCGCGTCTCAATTTCGCGCGCATGACGCAAAAGGCCCTCGTGTGTGAGGCATGTCCTCGGATCGGTGGATGGTCTGGGGCGGCAACGATCAGTTCTTGCGGTATCAGGCGGCGAAGCGCGTGGGCGTGAAGCCTCGGCGTCCGCCGATGGGCACGGGCGCTTCGTCGGCGCAGCCCCATGCCTCCATCTCGGTGTCGAGGCGGTCTGACACTTTTCCAGCTCCGTGAGAATGCGGCGTACTTCGGAGTGGTCACGCTCGTCGCGGACGCGGGCCTCGTCTTCGGTAGGTTCCCGCAGCATGGCCACTGCACTTGCCGGGGCACCCGCTTGCCCTGGGGAGACCGCCCGGCGGAACCGGGCCAGCAGGGGGGGCGGGTCCGGGGACGTGGAGGAGGTCGGGGGAGGGGCGTGTTGTAGGCGTCCGCGGGGCCGGTGGTGTCGCCCGCTTCGCCGAGCCATTGTGCGAGGCTGCGCTCACTGCTCGCGCGGGGGCGGATCCCTGCACGAAGGGGCCGCGACCGATGCGTGGCGACGCTCCCCAGGTGCGGCGGACGGGCCCTTGCCAAGTCGCCTGGTGGTGGTGTCCGCTCCCGCGTGGGTGCGGCTTCGAACTCGGGTGGGGCTGCACCTTGAGCTGGGGCTCGTCGTCGGTCTCCGGCTGGACTTCGACTTTAAACGATCACGCGTTTCCGGCGTCCAGACGTGAGGATGCTTCCCTGCACGCGGCGCAGTAGTGGGTGGCGACGGTGCCGGCCGCGGCGGCGCGGTCCACGGCGGCCCGCGCCCTGCGTGCGTCCCGGTTCTCGCTGCGGACGATCGCGATCGTGCCGACGAAGAGGAGCACCGCGACGAGGGCACCGACCGCTGTGAGCCAGGGCAGGTCTCGTTCGTCGGCGTAGTACTTGCCCGCGGCCCCGGCCATGAGCGCAAGCACGGTTCCCTCGGCGAAGTGCATGCACCCGCTGGTCTCGGTCGCTTCGGCGACCGCCACGGTGTCTGCCGCGCCGCACCGGGGGCACGCCTCCGGCCTGTTCGCCGTCCCGCTGTCCACCGCGTTCGTCATGACCCCATCATGACGTTTCCCTGCGTGTTCACGCCAACTGGGTCGGTGGACGGGGGGACTGGGCGAGGCGGACCGGGGCCGGGCGGGTGCCCGGAGATCGTGGCCGGCCGGCGGGTGACGACAAGGCGCCCGCTTGCCGGTGGGCGGCATGCGCCGGCGAACCCGAGGCCGGCGCCGAAGCGAGGGTTCGGACGGTCCCGCACGCGGCCCGGTGCAGGGGAGGGAGTGCTCATCGAACCTCCTCGTCGCATTGCGGCGCACCCTGCGAGCTGTCGCTGACATCACCCGTTCCGGCCAAGCCCGCCGGCAGTCCCGGCAGAGCCTGCTCCCGCCGGGCAGGGCGGCGGTCTCCGTCCGGCGCCGCCCGGACGGCCGCCCTGGTGTGCCCGGCTCTATCCTTCACAGGTTGATCGATTGAGGGGGCAGTGGGATGGGCAAGGAGGCGAAGGACCTCGCCATCGTGTGGGGGCTGTGGCCGGTGATGGGGCTCATAGCTGCCCCGCATCGTTACAACGACGACTTGTTCGACACGATCTCTCTGGTCCTGTTCGGCCTGTACTCGCTCTCCGCGGCCGCGATGACGGTCCGTTTCCTGTACCGCCTGGTGACGTTCAAGGCACGGACTGCAAACAGCCCGTCCGACGGCGGAGCAAGCACGAGAAACAGCCCCTGAACCCAGCTGACACGAAGACGCCCGCACCCTGGACCGCCAGCAGCTCCTCGCTCGGGAGCGGCCCTGGGATGAGTCCTGGCCGAGTGGAACCGGGCACTCGGGCCGCACGTCCCCCCGTACATGCTGATCGTCCTGGGGATCCTCTTCGCCGTCGCGCCCGCCGTCGTCTGGACGACGATCGCCCGCACCCGCCCCGTCGGCTTCGCGATCGGCGGCGCGCTGCTGGCCGGAGCCAGTCTGCTGATCGGCGTCCAGCGGGGCTGGATCGACGCCCCCGGAATGGATGCCCACCTTGTGTTCACCGCTCTCGCGCCCTTGCTCATCGCCTGCGGTGCGGGACTGGAAGGACGGCACGAGAGCTCTCCTTCCCCGAAGTGGACCTCCCGACGCAAGGGAGCCATCGGCTTCCTGGCGGTGCAGTTCGCCCTCACCCTCGTGGCCGGCCTCCTGTACGCGCTGATGATCAGCGAAGGCTCGGACCCCCCGCCGTCCAAGGCCCTGCCGTCATTGCCGCCAGGCATCAGCACGGTCGACGAGGGCATCAGCTGTGGTTCCGGCGGCTGCTGGCGCGCCGCGACGATCACCAGCGACGACGGCTTGTCCCGCACGGAGATCATCCGCGAACTGGGGCTCCAGCAGGAGAGCTGCCGCTCCAGCGGCTGGCTGCTCGACTGGCGAGACGTGTGCGTCGGGGCCAAGGACAATGGCGAGAACGTCACCATCTACGCCACCTGGGGATACTGACGGAGAGAGGGTTCCCTGGTTGGCCACCATGGTCCTCAACGAGGATCTGTGGCCCCAGCTGCGCACTCACTGGTGACAATCAGGCTGTTCCGACCTGTCGCTTGCGCCAGCAGGTGCCCGCCCCGCCGTCCCTCTGCGGACCGGTCGGCCACGCCACCGAGGTGATGGTCCCCAAGCAGCGGACCATAGGCTTCGGCTCATGGAATCGTTGATCGCTGCCCTCCGTCAGCAGGAAGAAGCTGCCCGATTTCTCGCATGGCCGGGTGACTTCGACCTGGACCGCGGCGACCACGTCGAGGATGTTCACCTCGCCTCAGGGGCCGCGCTCGAGGGGTTCGCCGGCGACGGCACGGGCGGTACGTACTTCTTCTGTGGTGAGGGCGACGAGGAACGCCCCGTCCTCTACGCCGACTCGGAAGGAAGCGCGGCTCTGGTCGCCATCGGCCTGCCCGAGTTGCTGCGGCTGCTCCTGGTCGCCCCGTGGTGGCGCGACTGCCAGACGTTCACGGAAGACGAGAGTCGCGCACTCGAGGCCGAGTACCGGGAGGACATGCCGGACCTCGCAGCCCGAAGAGACCGCGCCGCTGCGGCTCTTGGCCTCAGCCTTCCGGACCAGGCATCCGCCTTGGCCCGTTTGCGAGAGGTCGCCACTCGGCTGGGTGAAGAATTCGTTCTGATCTTCACGCCGGAGGGGCACGCCTACGAGCCGCTCTTCACCACCTGAGACGAGCCACGGACTCAGGCCACGGCAAGAAGCACCTCATAACGTCGCGGAGTTGCCGACGTGCTAAGACTTCCCCGCCGGGCATGGGATGTACCCGTGCGCCACCAACCCTATCGAGTCGACCGTCTCCACAGTCCGGCTCCACACGAAGGTGACCAAGGACGCTGGCGGCGCGGCCGCCACCCTCGACATGGTCGGATTTGTCCACGAGAACGGGTTCTGGCTCAGCTTCTGTGGAGCGATGACGATCCGTCACGACTACGGACGAGTGCTGTGTGAGTGATCACGTCTCCCTCAGAGGTCCTAACAGAAACTGATGATCATGTGACTGTCGGCTTGGTTGCTCGTTGGTCTGTTCGTGGCGAAGTCCACCGAACCGCAGCGGCAGCGCGCTCCGCCGTCAGGGACTCCGGGTCACAGCAGCGAGCCCGCTCGCGGACCACCGACCGCCGAGACCGGCACGGTGCTTGCGTCGATACCCCACCGGGCGGCCTTCACCTCCGGATTCATCGGAAGTGCTCCTCGTACCACCCTTGACCGTTCAAGGGTGCTGGAGTGTGGCCTGGGGCAGGCAGCGGGACCCGCCCCACGCCGGGAGCGGCTTGCTCAGTTGTCCGCGGCGGATGCGTGGAGGATCGGCCAGAGCTCGACCGGGTCCGTGTCGGCGATGGGCATGTCCGCGGCGATCTCCTGGGCGCGCTGGAGGCTGTCGCAGTCGAGGAGGTAGAAGGTGGCGATGTGTTCCTCGGTCTTCAGGTACGGGCCGTCGGTGACCGCCGGGGCACCGGCCTCGCGTCGTACGAGCTGGGCGAGGGCCGCGTCGGCGAAGCCGAAGGCGCCGATCAGTTCACCGGTCTGCCGGTACTTGGCGTTGAACGCCTCCTGGCGGGCGATGGCCTCGGGCCACGCCTCGGCCGGGAACGCGTCCCACTTGGCCTGGTTGCCGTAGATCATCGCGACGTACTTCATCTCGGGTGTCCTCCCCTTGGCGCGCGCCCTGCCGGCGCGCTGTCACCCCTTGGTCGGAGCCAGGAGCGGGGCCTCGACATCCGGCGACAACTTTCCACGAAGTATTTCTTCGCCCTCGCCGAAACAGCCGGACCACGGGGGCACAGGCGGGTGCTCACGGTGCCACGCCGCCCGCTCGGGCCCCGGCCCCGTCTGCGCCTCTGGTCCCGCCCCTGTCACCGCGTAGCGTCCCAGGAGGGTTGGTTCCAGCATGTGCGGTCGAGCGAGTGCGGGCGGGGCCCGTGCCCAGACACGCTCCCGAATCAGTGCTGCCGGGCCACCCCTCACCTCCAGCACACGAAGCAGTGCACGCCCCGTACGGCGCGGTGGCGCAGGTGCTCGTCGGCGTGCAGGCGAGCGGGTATGGATGGAAGAACTGCTGCATCGAGGGGGAAGCATGGCGCACACGCCGGATCCTGCAGTGCCCGAGCCGGTGGAGAAGGAGGAACCCTGGCTTGGTGTCGGAGCGGTCGCGAGGCTGTGGCCGGTGCGCGAGGACTGGGTGCCAAGAGTCGCGCACCTCGCGGATGTTCGTGTCCGCCGCTCCGGCGGGGAGAGCCGGGGGACCTACGGTGCGGCCCCGACCGTCTATCACTTCCACCCCGGGGATGTGCGCAGGGCCGCGGAAGACATTGCCGGAGGACGAGTGGAGATCCCGACCGTCTACCGCACCGACACCCCCGACGGCCGGCGGGCAAAGTTCTGGAGCACGCTGCGGAACCGTGTCCTCGTCACGCTCTTCATGACGGTCCTCCTGGCCTCGGTTCTCATGCTCCTGTTCGTGGCGGGATTCCTGTTGACAGTGGAGTGATCACCAGCGCCTTGACCGGTCGGCAGCGGGGCCGGGTCGGGCCTGCCGTGCACGCGGTCATCCTGCCGGGAAACCGGAGCCCATCGCCTGGTCCGGCCGGTAGCGCAGGAGCCGCCCGGGGGAGGAGGATCCGCCGGTCGACGCCGATGCGCGGATCTCCCTGCGGCAGGCGCCGGCCGCCCCCGCCGGCGGCCGGCGTGCGCGGTCGTCCCGGAGGGCGCCTGGCCGATGATCTCGGCACGTCAGAGGCGGTGGCGTCGGCGGCGCAGGAGGACCAGGTTCTGGGCGGCTCGTGCATCACCTGCCGCGGCGGCCCGGCCGTACCAGTGTTCCGCCTCCTCGAAGTCTCCGCGCTCACGCAGGAGGAGCCCGAGGTTGAACATGGCGTTCGAGTGCTGTGCCGCGGCTGCCGCCCGGTACCAGGTCTCCGCCTGCCCCAGGTCACCGCGCTCGTAGGAGAGGAGCCCCAGGGCGTACGCTCCCTCGGGGTGTCCGGCCTCGGCACTGGCCCGGCTCCAGCGCTCCTTCTCCCTCGCGTCGCCGCGTTCAGCCGCCTGGGAGGCGAGGTTGTACATGGCCAACGCGTCGCCCTCCTCGGCGGCGCGCAGCAGCAGTCCATGGCCGGCGTCGTCGCCCTGGCCGATCAGGAACAGGGCGTAGTCGTTGGCGGCTCCGGGCACCCCTGCCTCGACGGCACGCCGGAAATGCGCGGATGCCTTCTCCGCATCACCGAGGGCCTGGTGGAGGTCGGCGAGCCGGTAGGCCGCCAGGTCGTCACCCGCCTCGGTGGCCTTCGTCCACCACGACTGTGCCTGGGGCAGGTCCCGCTCGAGTGCGGCGAGGTCGCCGAGTTCGAGCATCGCCCTCACCTCCCCCTGCGCCGCTGCTGCGCGCAGCTCCGCCCCGGGCCGGTCGGGCGCGGGAAAAGGCGGCTCGACGGACACCTCTCCCGTGAGCTGACGCACCTGCCTCCGTATCGACCACTGGCGGCCCGCCCACAGGACGATGACCACAAGCAGAACCAGGTACAACGGCCATCCCTGCATGCCGCGGTCCTCCCCTTGGCAGCGACTCCCGCGAGGCCGCCCGTCGTTGCCCTCATGCTTCCCCTGTCCTGCGGACGGCATGTACGCATGCCAGGCCGGCCGGAGTGTCAGAGACCACGGCTCAGGCCGAGATCGGTCCGTCCGCCGGGGCGGCTCAAGCAAGTACCTCCGGTCAGGCCCGGGTCGCTGCCTCTCCTGATCGTATGAGCGTTGTGGAGGGGCTGCTGCAGTTTCTGACGACCGCACGCACTACGCCTGGAGTCGCTCGCCGAACCGGGCTGGTCCCCGTGCAGGAGAGCCCGGGGGAGTGCTGACGGCTGTTGCCGGCTGGTCCCTCGGCCCTGACACCGTCCGGGCACGGTGTCAGGGAACGACTACAGCCTCCCCGGCCCAGTGGGAAAGGGAACGGCGACCCTCCACCTCGACGAGGACGTCCTCGACCGGCTAGGCGGTTTCCTGCGCCGACTGCTCTGCGGAGCCGGATCCGGTACCCGTGTCGTCGCAGGAGGGCTTCGTGGCGCTGCCGGGCCGACGGCCGACCTCGAAGTCGGCGTGTGCGGCATCGGTGTCCGTCCGGTGGTCGTAGACGACCTGGAACGCGGAGGATCCCTCCCTGCGACCGCACGACACAGCAGAGGTAGCGGCGCCCTCTCCCGACCAGTCGCGGGCCTCCCGACCAGTCGCGGGCCTCCCGACCTGGGGAGATGGGCAGGGCCCCTGTTATCGTGCGCCGATGTCAACGATCAAACAGTTCCAAGTGACCTTCGACTGCGCGGAGCCCGCGCGCCTCGCCGACTTCTGGTGTGAGGTGCTGGGATACGTCGTGCCGGCGGTCCCGGAAGGCTTTGCCACGTGGGAGGAGTACCACCGCACGCTGCCGCCCGAGGACGAGATCTACTTCGGATGCACTGACCCCTCGGGTGTGAGCCCGCGCTTGCTCTTCCAGCGAGTTCCCGAAGGTAAGGTCGTCAAGAACCGGGTGCATCTCGATGTGCGGGTCGGCGCCGGGCTCGTGGGTGAGGAGCGCCTGGCCACACTCGAGGCCGAATGCGCACGGCTGATGGCGCTCGGCGCGAAGCACGTGCTGACGCAGCGCGCCGATGGCGTGAACGAGTCCTGCATCACGATGCAGGACATCGAGGGCAACGAGTTCTGCCTCGGCTGATTCCCCTCCGAGACCGCGATGGGGAGCCGTCTCCGGCCGCTTTCGCTCCGGGGGCGCCGGGGAGTGGGACGGCCGGGAACTTCAGGGCAGCCGAAACGGCTGTCCCGATGTTCCTCAAGGGCCGTCTCCCGTGGACCTGTCATGTCCCGCGTGCGGCTCTTGCCGCGGTCGGTCCAGTGCCCAGGCAGCTGCCGTCCGCAGTCGTCGTAGCGTCGCCGCTCGCCCGCTTGTCACTGGACTCGACCCAGGGCAGGCAGTCGTTGCGGTTCCCCGGCAGCGGCCGGGCGACCACCCTGACCAGGCGGGGTGTTGGCGTCGACGACCTGCTGGTCTGGGGCGCGTGCCGGGTGTGCAACCAGAGGTGGTTCAGAGCGTCCGGCAGTAGGCGTGTGGGGTGGTCTTAATCGAGTGCGAGAGTCCCGGACCGGGTGATACAAGGTCTGCGTGACTGATCATCTCCACTTCCCCACCCTGCTGCGGATGATTGACGAGCGGTCCGCCGCGTTCCGCGCCGCCGTCGCCGCGGCCCCCAGCCTCGACGCCGATGTCCCGTCCTGCCCGGGCTGGACGCTGTACGACCTGGCGAACCACCTCAGTGAGGGGGACCGCTTCTGGGCCTACATCGTGCTGAACACCGCACCGGGCGACGAGCGGCCGAGCAAGGACGGGCTGGCTGCGCCCAGGGAGCGTGAGGAGATCGTCACCTGGCTGGCCGACTCGACGGAGCAGCTGCTCACCGCACTGCGCGAGGCCGGCCCGGACCGGGGCTGCTGGGCCTGGTGGGAGCCGCTGGCCTCGCCGCACACGGTGGCCGCCGTGGCCCGCCGCCGCGTCCCGGAGTCGCTGATCCACACCTACGACGCCCAGCTGGCCTCCGGTACCCCGCAGGAGCTGCCGGCGACCGAGGCGGGCGACGCCATCGAGGAGTTCCTCGCCACCGTCTGCACCGGCACGGTCCCGTGGCCGGGCGAGCCCGCCACCATGGACTACCACGCGGCCGAGGCCGGCTCCTGGCGCCAGACGGTGGACGCCGCCGGTTCCCGCTTCACCCGCCTCACCGCGGCGGAGGCCGCCGGGAGCAAGCCCACCGCCGCCATCTACGGCACGGCGAGCGAGATGGCCCTGCTCATGTACATGCGCATCCCGGCCGGCTCGCTGCGGATCGAGGGCGACGCCGACCTGCTCCAGCAGCTGCAGGACTGGGGCTGAGGCCGACCGGCAGCTGGATCACTTGAGGCGTCGGGTGGTGGGGCGGCCGTCCCAGCGGCAGCGGCTCGTCGAGCGTCGGATGAGCATGCGGAGCCTGACGAGAGTGGCGGCGAGGTAGAGGGAGAAGTCCACGACGCGGCTGCGCTGTTCGGTACTGTTTACCTCGGTCCACTGGGAAGCGTTTGCGCATTCCCCGCCGCCAGGCGCCTTGGTGATGCAGCCATCCACCGAGAGTCCGCCGAGCCGCAGGCCGATCATAGGGTCGTACGCCTCTGGGCAGTGCCTTCAAGCGATCACCGCTGGTGGATCATCGTGCAGTGATGCGTCGCCATGAACTATCCGATGTCGAGAGGGAGTTCGTCTGGTCGCCGCCGCCTGAGGGAGCTCCGCGATCCGGCCCTCGGCCGGTCCGGCGGATGGCTCCTTAAGATGATCGCCGCTGAGGATCACGGGAACCCACGTGGACCGTCGACGGCGAAAGGCTCAGGGCGAGCGGACATGACCACGCGGGGGAACGACATGCCGCCCGGCACACGGATCGGGCGGCGCGCCCTGGCGGCGGGGGCGGCCCTGGTCGCCCTCTGCTGGCTCACCACCGGATGCGGCCTCTCCGGGCCGGCGAACGAGCGCATGGGCGTCGTCTGGGACACCTCCGAGGACCGCAAGGCCGAACCGCACGGGATGGGGGCCTGGCTGTCCGGCGACACGCTGGTCCGCAGCCGCTTCGACGCGTTGACCGGCTTCCACGCCGCCACCGGCGCAGGGAGCTGGGAGTACGTGCCGCCCGGCCGCTCGTCGGTCTGCCACGCCACGGCCGACATCGCCCGCTCGGTCCTGGTCCTCGTCCTCGACGGGGACGGCGCGGCCTCCCCGGCCAAGGACGAGTCCTGCACCACCGTCGTCGCGATCGACATGAAGGACGGCCGCAAGCTCTGGCAGGCGCCGCTCAGCGAGCCCGAGCCACGCAGTCTCCAGGACTACTCGGTGTTGGCCGGCGGTGGCGTCGCCGTGCTCCTCCAACAGGACGAGCTGCGCGCCGTGGACGTGCGCACCGGGAAGCCCCGCTGGAAGGCGGCCCTGCCGAAGGACTGCGTCCCTGGCCGGACCGCGGCGGCCGAGGGTCAGGTCGCCGCCTTCCTCGCCTGCGGCGGTGAAAACCGCCGCGGAGGCGACAAGGTCGCGGAGGACGCCGAACTGCACACCGCCGCCTTCGACCCGGCCACGGGCGCGCTCCGGTGGTCCACCCCGCTCGGGGGCCGGCGCGCCGTGAGCCATGACACCTTCGCGGACTTCGTGTCGGCCGATCCGGTGGTCGTGGCGCAATCGGAGGATGGCGAGCGGGGGGCGTACCTCTCCTTCGGCAAGGACGGCCGCCCGAACCTTCCCATCGACTTCAGCGGCCCGTACGGCACGATCGACTACCGCAACAGCCTGACCATGGCGGCGGCGGACGACCGCAGGCTCTACGCCATGCCCGAACCCCCGACGAAGAGGCCCCGTGACAGCCGGTACCACCTGACCGCCTTCGACCTGGCCACCGGTGTCCCCGTCTGGGGTGGCACCCCCGACGACGACCGCCTCGACGGCGACAGCGGGTACAGCCTCCTCGTCCAGGACGGGAAGCTCACCGTCCTCACCTCGCACCGCAAGAACCCCTACCGTGTCCGTGTCCTCGACCCGGTCACAGGCGAGCAGCGCGAGATCCGCGACCTCCCGGACGGCGTGGGCCCCGTGGACAGGATCGTCACGTACCAGGGCCGACTCATCGTCGCACGCTATGCCGTCCACGAGACGGGGTCCAGGCCCTTCACCGCCTATGAACGTCGCTGACGCGCCGCCGCACAGCCGTCACCCTCGCGCCGCTCCGATGTGGGCGTGACATGCGAAGACACCTCTCAGGGGCCAGCGGCTCAAGGCCCGGGCGGCGCTGAAAGGGGCGGGTCTGCTGGCCTTCACGCCCGAGGCGTCGGCGAAGGGCACGAACGTCACCGTCACCCGCCCCGGCGGGATATCCGTGCACATCGAGCAGGACGAGATGAAGGGCTGCACGCCCGAGATGTTCCAGTGGTGGTTCGAGAACCTCGCCGGCACCACTACCTGGAACGGCGAGGACTTCTCCGGCCCCGAGATCCTCACCCACCACCTGTGGCACCACCGCGACCGCATCTGCATCACCTCGCTGACCGACGCCCCTGACGGCACGAAGAACAAGGGGTTCCGGTGGGGGCGATCTCCCGAAACGACGAGCAGTTCAACGACTGCCGCGACCGTATCCATCAGGTGACGCGCACCACGACGCTCGACACCACCGAGTCCGGCACCTGCATCGAGACGACGTCCCGTCTCCTTGAGCCCGCACTCCTGGCGTTCGCTGAACCAGAGCGTCGACGATCCTCGGCTCCAGCGCCAGATCTGCCATCGGGGAGGATCCGCCAGCCGCTGCCGCCGTCCGGTGGCTACGGATTCGTGGCGAGCCAGGCGGAAGGAAGGCCGATGACTCTCGCCGAGGTGGCTGCGGCAGCGTCGAGTAGCCCGGGTGGAGCTCCGACACCCACTGCGTCGGCGAAGTGAATCTCGCTGCCGGAGAACGTCACACCGCCGAAGTGCACCTCTCCGCCGGAGAACGCCGCGCTGCCGAAGAACACCTTGCCGCCGGAGAACGCCGCGCCGGCGAAGGACACGTTGCCGGCGGAGAACGTCGCACCCCCGAAGGAGACATCCCCGCCGGAGAACGCCGCGTTCCCGAAGAACACGTTGCCGCCGGAGAACGTCGCACTGCCGAAAGTCACGGTGCCGGCGGAGAACGTCGCACCGCCGAACGAGACGTCACCGCCGGAGAACGCCGCACTCTGGAACAGCACGGTGCTGTCGCAGAACGTCGCGCTGTCGAAGGAGACGTAACCGCCGGAGAATGTCGCGCTGCGGAACAGCACGGTGCTGCCCGAGAACGTCGCGCCGGCGAAGGACACTCTGTCGTCGAACGTCGCGCGGTCGAAGGCCACTGTGCCGGCGGAGAACGTCGCGTTCGCGAAAGACACCCTGCTGCCGGAGAAGGTCACGTCTTTGAAGTCCAGGGCGCAGTCGACGGTGACGCCACGAAGGTCGAGGTCGCAGCCCTGCCAGGATCGGTGGGTTCCCTTGGGACGTCGGTAGTGGTCTCCGATGAGGCGCAGGATCGTATGGCGGACGTTGCGCAGGGCCAGGTATTGATGGTGTTCCTCCCGGTGGGCGGGATCGTCGCCGGGGTCAGGTGTGAAGGGGAGCTGGAGATAGGCGCACAGCACGTCGATGCACGTCTGGCGGAGGTTGTTGTCGGGGGCGTCGTCGGCGAGGCCGGCCAGGGCGTGTACGCCGCCGAGCCGGACGGCCGGAGACTCCGAGCCGAGTTTGTCGACGGCCTGGGAGAAGCGTTCGGTGTGCAGGCGCGTGGCTTCGCGGCGGGCGCCGACCTCGTCGACGCGCTGACGCCGGTAGGCAACGACCAGGGCGACCAGCGCACCGGCCCCGGCGACCACGCCGAAGGACAGTTTCATCAGATCGAAGAGAGTCTTCGCGTCGAGCTTCCTGGCGGGCTCGATGTCCTGGACATCGAGCAGGATCACCAGGCTGGCGAAGACGCTGCCCGCGGTCAGGATCGCTGCCAAGAACGTGATGGTCAGGGCAAGACCGACCTTTGACAGGCGCAGCTCTCGCTCGCTGGGGTCGGAACCGGGCTCCGTGTCTTGTGCCATGAGGACAGAGACATGGTTCGCACACGCACGGTTGCAGCCTGATCTGCCGCCGGTGGCAGGCGAGTTGCCGTTCCGCATCGGCCTCGAAGGCGATCAGAACGGGAAGTGTTTCAGCGCCCTGCCCAGCAAGGGGTCGGACCTCGTCAGGCGTCGGGGCAGGGAGCACCGGATCCTGGAACAAGGACAGGCATGTGACGAGGAGCGGGGTGCTGACCAGGGCGTCGGTCGCTCAGGTACGTGCTGGGCGGAACAGTCGCCCCCGGCCCCTGTTGAAGGGTCGGGGGACCGGGGGGCGACCACGTGTGCGTCGTGTGCCCTCAAGGGCGAGAAGCGAGGGCATGGTCATTCCCTCGCGGGGCGAGAGCCGCCCGCACAGGAACCGGCCCTGGCGGCCCGGCGATTTCCGCTCGCCGCAACGGCTCGGGCGGCCGGCCCGGCCGGAAGATCAGGAGCTCAGGGCTTCAGGCTCACTTCGTGCACCGGACCGTGGCGTTCGACCAGTACATGTACTGGCTGATCTGTCGCGTGTACGGGATGCCGGACGGGAAACACATGTAACGGGCGTAGCCGGCGAACGACGCCTTCGTATAGGCGTCGCTGTGGGCCGAGTTCTCGGCAGTCCACGCGCTCGACCCGGTGCCGAAGCCGCTGAAGTACTCGGTCGTCACGGGCGCCGGGCTTGCGGAGGCTGTACCCACGCTGCCCAGACCCGTCAGGCCGAGCGTCGCTACGAAGGCGAAAGTCAGACGTACGAAGGTTCTCTTCATTCTCGTCTCGTCTCCCTAGTTCTGGAGCGTGTCTCGCTCCGGACGAGAAGCTAACAGCGACTCGGAGCTCGCGACGGAGAGTCCCACAAGAACGCCGAAGAAACCTGAATCACTCAACTCCCTTGCTGTCACGCAAGTTTGGCTGGATCGTGAAGGCGCGCTCCATGATGACCGGATGGGGCTCACGTGTTCCCCATGGCGCTGTTCGGGGTGCGTCGAGGAACTGCCGTGCGGAGGTCCGTGCGTTCCGTGAACCACACGCTCCCGCCAGTTCAAGCGGGCGGGTGGTGGGTCGTGGGGTAGGGGGCGATCCACTGTCGCACCCGAGGAAGGGACGACATCGACGGCTACGGCATGGACACGGGATGCCGTGTGAACCCGCCTGAGAGGCATTCCGGTGCAGCGTTCGGCGGCATGCTCTGCCCGATCACAGCGGATACATAGGCGGGAGCCCGGGGAGGTCAGTGGTACCGGTCGGAGGGGCCAGCCAGTCGGCCAGGGCGCTGGGGTCCGGCATATGGCCTGTCGTCTCGGCGACGCGGGCGTGGACAGCTCGGACGACCTCGGGGCACCAGGTCAGGGAGTGCGCTCGCCGTACGGCGCCGGCATCCGGCGCAGGCTCCTGTTGGCCTGAGCGGCGCCAGGCCAGAGCGAGCCGGACCCAGGGCTCCTCCTGGGTCGGCTGCCGTGTCACCTGGCCTTCGGCGAGGTGACGTGCCGCTGCGACATCGCCTCCCAGGCGAGCCAGGTCCGAGGGATCGGTTGCCGCGCGGGGTGTGGGGACCGGGGAGGCACGATGACGGCGGCGCGCCGGTTGCCCACGCGGCGGCGAGTTCGTCCACGGCACTCGATGCGGGGAGCAGATGGCGCAGTCGCCATCGGACACGGTGTGCCACGGCCGCTTCCATGGCCAGCGCCCTCACGCCGTCGGGAACGTCTTCGTCGTCGGTCCAGGTCATGATCGTGTCGACGAAGAATCGCCCTGCCTCAGTCAGCTTCGGGCTTTCGCGCAGTGCGGTGAAGACGTCCCGGGTCTGTGCCTGCAGGTAGGCGAGTTCGAACTGAGCATGCCGCAGAGCGATGCCCGAAGCTTTGGTGACCAGCCGCCGGCAGAAATCCACCACATCGATGTGGACGAACACGCCGTGCAGGAGACCGGAAAGAGGGCGCGGGTCCTCTCTCCAAGGGGCGTAGTACAGCTCCTGTGGCGCCGGCGCTTCATCCTCCGGTTCGTACAGGTCGGTGGAGTCCATGACGGCGTGCAGCTTCATGTGTCCGAATTCGTGGACCAGAGTTCTGGCCAGCTCCACCACGTTCTCAGGTGCGCAGAGTGCGACCCCGCCGAACGCGTCGCTCGACGACACCGCCTGCGCCTCGTCTTCGGGGTGCGGCGACAGGGGGGTGAGGCTGGTCAAGGCCATCGAGAGGGGCTCCGGAGAGCGGCCGAGATCGAGCAGGAGCTGTCCGGCACCGGCGACGGCGCGCTCCCAGCGGTCGATCTCTTCCCTGGTGAGCCGGGAGGGCTGCACCGGGCCGTGTGGTTCTCGGTAAGACTTTGCGCGGGCGTGAGCCGGAGGCCACCGGGCGGTGCACTCACCCTCATCCACTGCACCGTCGACCGGGCACCAGATCTCGCATCAGTCCGAACCGTATGACCGTCATCGCCAAAGCCGCCTCACCCTGGAGAGACAACGCTGAAAACGCTCACGGTCTCCATACGCCTGGCCGGGCAAAAGAAAGGGCAGCAACCTGGAGGGGTGCCGCCCTTTTGGTTCTCGACCTCAGTTGCCGTCTCTACTGTACTGCCCACCCTCCGGCGTAACCACAGCCTGGGCGTCGTGGGCCACGAACCGTACCCACAGGACGTCCTTTCCTGGCAACCCGTGCGTTGATCTACTCGATAATTTCCCGCACGCGGTACGAAAGTGTGTACGAGCCGCCATCACCGCCACCGAAGTTTTTATCGTGTGGCCCGTTGGGCTCAAATCGCGATATCTCCACCCAGCCGAGAGAGTCGGACCCCAAAGGGCTTTCGTCATCCCGCAGACTGATTCGCTTGGTCTCATCTGCGCCGAAATCGAATACCGAATCCATTCCCACTTCGGTACCCTGCGTCATGGAGAAGATACCCGAAGGCGGCCAGAACCTAGTTCCGTTATGGAACATGAAGAGTTCGTCGACCTCATCGTCGTCGGTTTCATTGCACCGTATTCTTGTGAGCTTCACGGACTTTTCCCCCATGATTCCCACCTCCCGAACTCTCAGTCGACGACCTTTACTCGATAAGTCAGAATGTAATGAAATCCACCCCCAGTGATATCGAACCGTGCCTGCCCGTCGGTGTCACCTTCGGATATGATGACTCCGCCGAGGTCATCATCGGTCCCAAAGTCTTCCTGGTCGTAGAGAACAACGGTGACCTCGCCATTGAAAGCGACGTCAACTCCAATTGGAACCTCCAGACCCGTCCCGATGGTAAACCATCCAGTGAAAGGCCAAACCTGCCTACCGTTGGCCTGGATCATTATCTCATCGAAATCGGAATCCTGAGGGTTCTCGCAGCGCAATCTATCCATCGTCAAGACGGCGACCACTTCTTTCGCCTTCTTTCGCTCTCCGCTGCACGCCTCTACCTCTATGAGAGCACTGCTATCCCATTGACGCAAGCACTAAGCATCTACTTTCCTAACCCTATTCAATAATTACCGGATGAACAATTAGGACCGTAAGGTGATCCCTCAGTGAACCTCTTTCATCCTGTGCTGGAGGGTGAAATGGGCTGGTCAGCGGGGGTGGTGACGAGGCAGGGCCCCTGGTCGTTGGCGTGGTGATTCCACTCATCACACCGGCGACCGAAGGGGCCCTGTTGGTTCCGTATCCTGCCACGCTCGACGTCCCGCATGAGCTCGTCGAGCATGTCGCCTGGCTGCTGCACGAGCATCGCCAGGCCCGCAACACCCGCTGGCGCAAGCTCGGCTGCTTCCAGCAGGCGTCACTCACCCTCGTCCACCCGCGCAAGAACGAGACATATTCCCAGCGCGGAGCGGGTTTCGGGATATCCCAGGCCACTGCCTGGCGGTACGTGGAACCAGCTCGCCAACGCCTGCCTCATCCCGGTCCACGCCTCCGTGCCGGCCGCCTGAGCCACTGCCAGGCCACCCGCCATGGCCAATGCCTGCTCCTGCATCCCACATCCTCGGAGTCAGCCCCATCCGCACAGAGGCCCCGGCGCTCGTGCCACGCAGCCTCGAACGACGAATCGCCGCCCCAGGCCCGTTACGGCGGCCTCGGAGACGTCGACGCCGCCCGTACGCCCGATGCCGCCCGTTCGCCCGGCGCCGCCCTGACACGACGGCGAAGCACGGCCCTTGGCGCCCACGTCGCCCCTACCGCGTCGCCGAGCAACGCCACCGTCGTCGGCACGATCATCCTGGTCACATACGTAGAGGTCGGCTGACAGTTCATGGCCCGATAGCCGCTACTCCTGATCGGGTATCGAAGTCGGTCGTCGGCCGCATCCTCCACAGCGCAGAGCCCAGATTCCGCCGAGCCCTGTATCCCGTCGTGCTACCGGGGCGGACGGCGACACCGCAGGACGACACCCGGTACGACGGCATGCACGGGACGGCGGCCGAGCGGAGCGATCGAAGGCCCAGTCGGCTACGGGGTAGCTGATCAGCCCGCGGATGGATGGAATGGTGTTCAGGAGGGGAACGAGCCGGGCGGCGTCGCGCGGGTTCCCGCCGTCCTCCCCGAAGCGAGGGTGGACGGCAGGTTTGACCGATCGGATCAGCCGACTCAGCCTCCGCAGCCACCGACCGAGATCGAGGACACCGCGTTGTCGTAGAGGAACAGAAGTTCCTGCCTGGCGCCCGACGGGATGCTGAAGTGGTAGCCGTAGTAGTCGGCGTCAGTGTAGACGCAAGCCTGACCACCACTGCGGTTCCACACGGAGCTGGCCCGGTCGTTCCACGCCCAACTGATGTAGGGGGTATCCACGGGGAAGAGCTGCACCATGTCCCCGGTGTTGTTGTGGCCGTCGTAGAGGCAGATCATGCCTTCCATACAGGCGTCCTGGGAGCTGGCCGAAGCCGTTCCCGGACCAGCCAGTACGGCGGTGGCAGCGATCGCCGCCGCTGCCGCCGCGGTCTTGACGGTCAGTTTCATGAGTGTCCTTTCCCGTTTCTGCTCGTGGAAGCCTGGTCATGGCCGCCGCGTCACACTGCCGCTTCGCGGAGGCCCGGTCGCAAAACCGTTCCCTGTGCGCAGGTGGTGCACAGAGATGAAGCGCCGGTCACCATCTCAGGAAGCGACGGGGTCGTGACCCTGACTCGGCTTGCTCTTAGCTTTGGAACGGCCTTCGAATTGGCCTCAAGCGGATTATGCCGCAAGCAAGTTGAGGCAGGACTGAGCCGCGTTGCCGGAAGTGGCTCTCTGGCTGTAAATGATGAGGGTTGCTGGGTCGGAGAGGAGCTGGTCCGGCGGGGCCAGGTGGCGAGGCTCCTCGCGCTGCTGCCCCGCGCCAAAGAGCGGCCGTCTGCCTGCACCACCGGTACAACATGGACGACCGGCGGATCGCCGAGCGCATCGGCTGCACCCGAGCCACGGTCCGGTCGCACCTCCCCCAGGCCCGCGCCGCCAAGCGGCTCGCCTCCACAGTCGACAGGACCTGACAATCACGGGACGTAACCACACCATGGCACGCACCGGGGGGATGATGTACGAGCTGCGCCTGTCTGGCATCCGCACCCCTCTCTGCCCTTTGTCGCCGACGGGGCTCTCGTCTTGGACTCTCAGCGCGACGAGCAGCTCCGGGGCCATCGTCCGACACGCGTCTGGGGTCGGCAGCTGACCACGGTGGTTCCGAGCACGTCGCAGAGCTCCCGCTGACGACCCGCCTCCTCTGGCCTTTGGGGGCCGCTGGATAACTATTGATCAGAAATGTAATGAGTTCATACGTTGAGGGTTCTCCCGTCTCACCGGAGTTTGAAGCCGCAGGTCAGGTACGGTGCGGGCATGATTGACGGTCTTCCTTCCGACGTTGCCGCGCCCGGCAAGGCGCTGCTCGCCGGCTACTTCGTTGCGGTGCCCGAGCGGCTCACGGTCGCGGGATTGCCCCGTACAGAGCGGCTGACGTCAGCGTCCGACTGCCTGATCAACCGATTTCCGGATGATGGCCGCTGGTTCGGCACGGAGCAGGAGGCACTCTCGGCCTGCCTGCCACTCCATCTGCCGTTGGAGGCATGCCTGTACGCCCTGCTCGTGCCCTGCGAACATGTCGGCGGATTCGCCGCCGACATCCGCGCCGCCGGGACGGACGAACCGGTACTGCTCGCCCACCTCGATGGTCAGGGCGCCGGCGAGGCCGCCCGGCAGGTGGCCGAGGGCGGGCACAAGCTCGGCTGGGAGGTACTCGGCTACGACTGCGGCCTGCTCCACACCTGGCTCTGCAACGACCTCTACGAGGAGGGCAGGCTCCACCTCGGAGTGGATACCGACGAACGCGGTCTGCTGCCCGACCGGCAAACCGCCCTACGCGTTGCTGCCTGGGCGAACACTCGCGAAGACACCAAGCCAGTCACCTGGTTCCCCGGCGCTCTGATCGAGTGGGACATCCCGGTCGAGAGCCGCCTCGGCCCCGCCACCACCGAGATTCCGGTGCCCCCTGTTCGTCAGCCCAGATAGGGCCGGATCCTTCAGCGTGCCCGATCAGGCCGAGCCCGATGCCGGCACCGGTCACACTTCGCTGAGTGCGGTCACAACTCGTTGAGACGGGGCGAGGCGCAGCGGACGTCGGGGCCGCCGGAGCAGGGCGGATGATGGGGGCTGGTGTTGTCGGCAGCGTAGGAGCCTGCGGGTTCTTGCGGCGAGTTCGGCCCGAGGAGCCCGGCGATTCGGGCGAGGAACCGGCACGTGCCCTTCGCGTCGAACGACTCGGTGAAGACGATGAAGTGCATCCGGCCACGGGTGCTGTTCGCGGTCATCGCGGTCCCAGACAACCGGGTTCCGGTGTGCGAAGGATCGGAGTCTGCCCCTTGTCGTCCCTGGTGCGGCCGGTGACCTGGCCGGCCGAATGCATCCCTGGTCGGCGAAGAGAACCCCAGTAGGTGGCATCTCGGCGCGCTGCGGACAGCTCCGTAGTGTCATGAAGCAGTGGCGTCTCGAACCCGCAAGAGGACCGCACCGTGTCGGTGTGCTCCTGTCGTCGTGGGTCATTCGCCCCTAACCACCTGGTGTCCGTACCCCGCTCCGGTGGCCGTCCGCTCGAGGGATGGTCCCGCGGATCCCGGAACCCCGTCTGGCGCCCACCGGTAGAGTCAGTGGCAACTCGTGCCGATATCGCGTGCGCGGGCGGCTCGGTGGCCAGACGAGCTCTGGCAGCAGTAGCGCCGGGCCGCGCGTAATTGTCAAGACCTGTGGATTGGCGACCCAGTGGGGGTGGAAGGACCAGCAGGGAGACTGGGCTTGAGTCTCCCGTAGGGGGAGGCACGAAGGTGCAGGCATGGACGGCGACACGCTCTTCACGATCGGGGCCCTGGCCCG